>JAVBPP010000034.1:0-62785 GCA_031549535.1 Oscillospiraceae bacterium | reverse complement strand
TTGGAGGTCAAAACCCGCATTGCCCGATTCAAAGGGTTTTCAAAACTCTCCTGTCCGGGGTGCGGGGTTTTTGTAAACCGCTTCGTCTGGTTTATAGGGTTCTGAAAACCGGGGCTGTCCGGTTTATAGGGTACAGTTTATTATAGGGTTCTGAAAACCGGGGCTGTCCGGTTTATAGGGTACAGTTTAGAAAGCGTTATAAAAAATCAAGGAAATGCTTTGCTGTATGGCTTTTTCGCAGATTTTTTATCTACGCTTTCTTTGGATTGGTATTAGAACACTTGCAAAATTCGGTAACGAGCGTTTCCTATATGCGCTCTTGCCGAATTTTGCAGGAAGTATTCTTAATGGTGATTGGTATTACTTTGACTTCATCATCAGATACGGTGCAAGGGAGCCTGCTACCGCGCTGACGGGCTGGGTTTGCAGAATGATTTTGCCGGGGCCTGTAACGACTGTATTAAACAGCCCTTCGCCGCCCAAAATCATATTTTTGACGCCCGGCACCTTGGTGATTTCCATTTTGCAGCTTTCATCCATCGCCGCGAGATAGCCTGTGTCAACAATCAGGGACTGGCCTGCCGCCAGCTCATACTCCACGGCAAAGCCGTCAATTTCCACAAACGCCGCACCCTGGCCGGAAAGGCGCTGCATAATAAAGCCCTCGCCGCCAAACAGGCCTGCACCCAGCTTTTTCTGCATAAATACGGACAGTTCCACCCCTGCCTCAGAGGCCAGGAAGGCGGATTTCTGCACCACGATGCTCTTGCCCGGTGCAATATCAAACTTGCGGATAGAGCCGGGGAAGCTTGCCGCGAAGGCAATCATGCCCGGGCCGCCCTGCGCGGTGTAATGGTTTTGGAACATTGCCTCGCCGGAAACCATGCGCCCAAGCATTTTGCCGATGCCGCCGCCCTTGGTTTCCATCTTCATGTTCGGGGACATCCAGCTCATGGAGCCACGCTCCGTAATCATTCTTTCGCCGTCCTCCAACTCGCAGATTACGACGGAAAGCGGTTCGCCCTGAATGGAATACTTCATAATAAACTCCTTTATATATAAATGTGCACAGTGACTGCAGACGCAGTGCGTCCACAGCCACTGTGCGTGGCCATTCTACCGCGAAAGCGGTCAAACTGTCAACTGTAATTTCTATGCAAGCGGACTAAATTTCTGCTCCAGCTGCTGCAGGCTTTGCGCATCCGCCGCGGTGATGATGATGGACATCATGTGATCCCCGATTCTGCGCATGAGCATCACCTTCTGTAAGGTCACAGCCCCGGAGCTTTGTTCAAAGCGAATGGAGACATAGTTCTCGCCCAAAAAGGTTTCATCTGTCTTGGTATCAAATTCGGTTTCGCTGCCCATGCTCGTTTTCATCTGCGCTTTCACAAGCTCTGCGTAAGCCGGCACATCCAGCTTTGTTCCGCCCAGGGACATGGTTAAATCCTCAAAGCCGATAATCACGTTTTCGCCGCTCGCGCTGTGATACGCCACCATATCCCAGCTGGTCTTTGGGTCAGCCGTCAGAATCTGCTTGATTTCGTCTGGGCCGGCAATTGCCCAACCTTCCGGCAAATCAAAACGCAGCTTGGCGCTGTTTGAGCGAAAAGTCTCCCCCTCCCAGCTCCCGGCGGTATACTCCAGCTCCGAACCGGGCGGAGAATCCGAAACAATGCTAAAAACGATAGAGCCAACAAATATAGCAACAAAAACAATAATCAGACCCAGCGCAATTTTTAACCCTGTACGCTTCTTTTTCGCAGGAACAACCGCTGTGTTGTTGTAGTAAGGCATGGGCTGCGCAGCCGGAAATTGCTGATATGGGTTTGCATGTTGCTGCGGTATTGTTCCGGGCTCCTGTTGATAAGCTCCCACGGTTTGCTGCGGCACCGCCGTTTCGGGCGTTTGCGTGGCTGCCTGCTGTGCGACAGCCTGCTGTGCGACAGCCTGCCCGCAGGAGGAACAGAATTGCGCCCCTTCCTCCATCTGCACGCCGCATTTGTTACAATATGGCATAAGTATAGACTCCTTCACTTCATTCGCCGTATGTCCGGCTGACTCCTAGTGTAGCCGAGTCCAAACTTATTTGCAAGAATATTTTTCTAACTCATGTAAAATTTAACGCTGCTATTCATATAATTACTCTTGTTTCCGCAGTATTTCTATACTATACTGATATGCAATAAAACACAGCGGGGGAATACACGCATGCTTTCCAAAAAACATCGAATCGGGGTTGTTTGCACGGTTGTTGCGCTGCTTGTCGCTATCGCCGGCCTGAGCCTGTATATCAGCGGAAAACCGGCCGCTCTGCGGGCCTTATTTGGGGAAGAAACTACGGCACCCACCACGCCGCCGGTGACAGTCGGCTCCTCCGCCAGCGTAACGGCGGCTGTGCAGCCGGAGACGACGGCGCCGCCCGTGCTGCGTGAAAAGCTGCCTGTACCAAAACAAATCACGGGGCTGTGGCTTGCCGCGAGCGGAACGGATACGGCGAACAACGAGCTGAGCCGAATCAAAAGCAAGGCGGATGCAGAAAAGCTGTTGGACAGCCTGCTTGCTATGAAGTTTAACGCCCTGTATCTTTCCATGGGCAGCACCTTTGCCAAAACAGCGGCCGACCCGGAGCGGGCTGCGCTGCGCAGCAGTATGCAACTATTGCTGCATACTGCCCGGGAAAAGAAGCTATTGACCGTGCTGCGCGTGAACTGCTGGGAGGGCAAGGCGCTGCGCAAGGGCGCGGCGAAGGAGTTGGCGGACACGCTCGCCGTGTTTGACGCGGACTACCTGCTGCTCGGCGGGCTGGGGGAACAGGTGAAAACCCTCGAAGCCGATCTGCGCACCCTGCGCACAGCTGCAAAAGCCGCCGATCAGAACTTACCCGTCGGCCTTGCCACCACGGATGAGCGCCAAAAGGGCATGCAGCAGGCTTTGCAGGCGGGCGAAATTCAAAGCATCTATTATGAGGCACCAACCATCAAGCCTGCGCGCAGCGCCAGCATGAGCGAAACCGGAGCGGATTATTCGGAGTTGATTTCCTCCTCAGCCGGTTCGTTCTGGTGCGGTTTTCGCGCGGATTTGCTTTGGTCCTCCGGTGCGCCCGACCCAGCCGGGGAAGTTATGGAGCAAATGCTGGAGGCCTCCTCCCTAACCGGCTGCACGGCAAGGGTGTTGCACGCAAGCAGCCTGCTTGGCAATAAACCGTCAGCGGCGGACACCATGCTCATTGAATATCTGCGCAGCGACAATCCGTTGATTGCGCGGCGTTTTGAAGTGAAAAACCAAAGGAGCACCAACATCACCACCAACGCACCCAGCATCACCTTTAACGGCACAAGCAGCCCGCTCTATCCGCTCAGCTGCAACGGCAACGAGGTGGAACGCGTGGAAAGCGGCGACTTTTCCGCTGAGTTGGAGCTGAATCCCGGCGATAACAAGGTGGTTTTTACGCACAAGGGCATCGAATACAGCTATCATGTCAGCTACAAAATTCAGCTGCTGAACAAAATTACCCCCGCAAAAACCGTCAGTGCCGAGGGCGGCGAGGAGATGGAGATTTCTGCCGTTGCGCACAAATCCGCCTCAGTCTATGCCACAATCAACGGTAAGCGGATTTCGTTAAAAGAGAGCAAACGCACCCAGGAAGGGGACGAAACAAACAGCGCGGGAATGCCCTTGGGTTTTGCCCTGTTTACAGGCAGCTACACGTTGCCCGCCGCCAAGGAGGGCCGGCAACAGCTGGGGCACATTCAGGTATACGCCTCCCTCAACGGCCTTTCACAGAGCGCCGCGGGCGCAACCGTTTCTGTGAACGCAAAGCCGACCACTACGGTTCCGCCCACAACCACGGCGCCGCCGACCACGACCACGGCGCCGCCGACTCAGAAGCCGGACCCCAACAAGCCCACGGACACAAGCACCGCCGCGCCCGTCCCTGCCGCGCCGAAGCAATTCACACCCTATCAATACAATGGCGTTGCGGGCAAATCCAAATATTGCGAAATCAATGTCGGCTTTGCGGATGTCACCCCTGCGGACGGGGCGAAGGATTTATACCACCCACACTACTCCCCCCTGCTCAAGGGCATGTTTGACCGCATTGTCGGCGAGGGTGTGTATGAAGATTACAGCTACTATGTCCTGCAATGCGGCAAGCGCGTGAGCAAGGACGAGGTGAAGCTGATTGCAAGCGGCTACAATCTGCCCAACAACAAGCTGCAGGTTGCCTCCTGCAAGCAAGTGGGCACCGGAACACAGGTGGTGCTGCACACCAGCTGGAAAACGCCGTTCAATTTCCGCATCAACGGACAAAGCTATAAGTCCAAGGATAACGCCTACAGTGGCAGAGCGTATGAGGTCACAACCAGCAGTGCAACGCAGGTGGATATCGTCTTTTCCAACACTGTACAGGCGCTGGGCGATGTCAACATTCAGGGGAACCCAACCTTCTCTAAGGCCGAGTGGCTCGGCGACACGCAAAAAAAGACCGTTACGCTGCGCCTAACCCTGCGCACGCCGGGGCGCTTTTACGGCTGCTCTGCCAGCTACAACGCCGAGGGCAGCCTGGTGCTGAACCTGAAGAAAAAGCCCTCCTCCAGCCTCAGCGGTTACCGCATCCTCATCAACGCCGGCCACGGGGGCAAGGATTCCGGCGCGGTCTGCGCCATCTCCTCCAACGCAAGCTTCCGCTACGAAAAGCAAATTAACCTTGCCCTTGCCAAAAAAATCAAGGCAAAGCTGGAGGCAAAGGGCGCCACGGTAATCATGAACCGGACGGACGACGGCTATGACTCCATTGAAGAAATCCGCGACTTTACCCGGGCGCAGAAGCCGGATTTATTCCTGGCCGTTCACTGCGACGCCAGCCCAAGCGGCTCCGCGCGCGGCACCTCCGCGTTTTATTACAACGCCTACTCCTACCCGCTGGCGAACGAAATCCACCGGGAACTTGTGGATGTGTATAAAAACGATATCTACAAAGGCCGCGCCGCCGACATTATGAACCGCATTGACCGCCACAGCGCCGCCTACCCCTTCCTCGTGACGCGCACCTTTGAATGCCCCGCCATTCTGGTGGAATTCGGCTTTGTGACCAATTTGGATGAGTGCCGGAACCTGCAGACCCCCGCTGTGCAGGATAAGCTTGCCGCCGCCGCTGTGCGCGGATTCGAGGCTTATGTTGCGAAAAACTAGGCGAAACAGGTTCTTTTTGGTGCTTTTTGCCAAAATTTTGCGAATTATGCCGTAAGGATATTTACAAGTATCCATCACATGTGTTACACTGTTTATAATTCTGTCTAACAGTAAAAAAAGATGCTTGCTTTACGCACGCATCCGCCGGAGTTTCACATGAAGTTGCGCGATGTATCCTTAAAGAATAAAGTGCTGATATCCAACTTAATTATGGCGATTGTTCCGATTCTCGTGGTAACAATCGTCATCGTTGGGTTTGTAAACGGTGTATTGTTTTTTCTTTCCAGCCATAAGCCGGAGGCGAACTCGCTTGGCATGCTCTCCGTTTATTTGCTGCAGCAACGCTCCAACCGTTTGGAGAAATCCATTCTTGACCAGGCCAAAAACCTGCGGGACGACAATGCCGGCACCCTGCCGGAGGATGGCTCCATCCGTGAAACCGAGTCCGGCAGCCATGCGCTGATTTCGCAGCAGGCGCTCGCGGATTGCCATGCCATTGAGGATTTTCGCTGCCTGCTCGCCGTTACGGTAAATGAGGAGCCGGTGTACCTCTCCACCGCCATGACCCTGCATGATTACCGGGGCATGCACGAGGTTATCACGGGGACGGAAACCTTTTCCATGGGCGAATCCATGATTTCCAATGAAAGCGGCACGGTTATTTGCTACACCTACCCGCTGGAAAACGGGAACATCGTGCGCCAGGTGCTGCTTGTGCCCCAGCTCAACAGCGTGGTGCACTCCGCAAGCGGTGCGTATTCCGACACCATGCTGCGCTCGGTGGATCGCCTGCTTGTAATTTTGGTGTTGTTTGCCTTTGCGGTAATTTTGCTGATTGACGCGATAATCGTTTACGCCTTCTCCCGCGCGGTGCTCAACCCCATGCAGCTGCTGCTGAAAGCCATGCAGGAAATGAAGGCCGGCAACCTTTCCTACGATATCGGCTACCGCTCCATGAACGAGATGGGTTTACTTGTGGAGGGCTTTGAGCAGCTGCGCCAGCGGCTGAAGGATTCCGAGGAAGAAAAACAACGCTACGAAAAGAGCCGCAAGGACATTATCGCGGGTATTTCACACGACCTTGGCACCCCGCTCACCAGCATCAAGGGCTATGCCTCCGGCCTGTTGGACGGTATTGCCACCACGCCGGAAAAGCAGGAGCGCTATCTGCAAACCATTTATGACACCGCGGTGGACATGGATAAGCTCGTGGGCGAGTTCTCCCTGTTCTCCAAGCTGGATACGGACATCATGCCCTTCTTCTTTGAAAAAGGGGATTTGACCCACTTTTTCAACCGCATGCGTTTTGAGATGGAAGAAACATTTGCCAAAAACAAGGTCGCGTTCAGTTTTTGCAATTTGCACGCCGATAAAAAACTGTTTATTAAAATGGATCAAGTGCAGCTCAAGCGCGTCTACGGCAATCTGCTGGATAACTGCATCAAATACCGCCGGGGGGAGATTCGGGATTCCCGTGCGATTTTAACCCTGGAATTGATAAATGATGACCGCAATGTGCAAATCACCATCGAAAGCAACGGCAATCCCGTTTCTGAGGAGGACTGCGCAAAGATTTTTGACACCTTCTACCGCAGCTCTCAAGCCAGAACAGATGTGTTAAACGGCAGTGGCCTTGGCCTTTCGGTCTGCCGCATGATTGTGGAGCGCCACGGCGGCAAAATCTTTGCGCGTTCCAGCAAGCTGGGCGGGCTTGCGATTGTCAGTGAGTTTCCCATTGTAGAAATAGAAGATGCAACATGAGAGGAGTAACGTTATGCGGGGTAAAATTCTAATTATTGAAGACGAGAAGAACATTGCGGAGCTGGAGCGCGATTACCTGGAGGCGAACGGCTACGAGGCAAACATGGTCTATGACGGCCACACCGGCCTCGCGCAGCTCAAGGAGGGCAACTATAACCTGGTGTTGCTGGACATGATGCTGCCCGGCATTGATGGGTTTGAGGTCTGCCGTGAAATTCGAAAGTTTACGGATATCCCGGTTTTGCTGGTTTCGGCCAAGCGCGAAGATATTGATAAAATCCGGGGGCTTGGCATTGGGGCGGATGACTATGTCACCAAGCCTTTCTCCCCCTCCGAGCTGGTAGCCCGCGTTGGGGCGCACATCGCGCGCTATGAACGCCTGACGGCGAAGGCCGCGCCGGATGAAAACAACGAAATCAACGTGGGTTCCCTGCATATTGATAAAAATGCCCGCCGTGTTTATGTAAACAACGAAGAAATCTCCATGACGAACAAGGAGTTTGACCTGTTGCTCTTCCTCGCACAAAACCCGAATGTTGTGTTCAGCAAGGAAGTGCTGTTCGACAAAATCTGGGGTCTGAATTCCATCGGCGAAACCTCCACCGTCACGGTGCATATCAACCGTATCCGCGATAAAGTGGAGCAGGACACCACCAACCCGCAATACATTGAAACCGTCTGGGGCGCGGGCTACCGTTTCCGCGCGTAATCCTATCATTCAAGGCCGGAAGAACACATACGTTTCTTCCGGCCTTTTGTTTCTTGTATTGGGAACTATTACTTTGGCAGCTCCGTCAGCGCACGGAAGGTGTAGCCCTGCCCGTGCGCCCAGTCGATGATATCGCCCATGGCGGCAGCATTATCGGAGGATACGGAATGCAGCAGAATAATCGCGCCCGGGTGCAGCCGTGCGGTTACGGTTTGGAAGGCGAAGTCCTTACCCTTTTGGTCCTCCACATCCCAGTCGGCATAGGCACAGGACCAGAACACACTGGTGTAGCCCAGGGACTGCACCAAATCTAAGGCACTTTCGTTATACGCCCCCTCCGGAAAGCGGAAGAACGGTGCGGTATAGCCGAAATGGGTACGCAGATAATTATCCATATCCACAATTTCCTGCGCCATTTTGTCCCGCTTGATGGTGCTGAAATTTGGGTGGGAGCACGAATGGTTGCCTACGATATGCCCCTCCCCTATCATGCGGGTAATGAGCGCGGGCTCACTTTTGATGTGGTGGAGCGTTGCAAAAAACGTGGCAGGCACCTTTTTCTCCCGCAAGGTATCCAAAATTTTAGCGGTATTCCCGTTCTCCCAGCCGCAGTCAAAGGTCAGGTACAGCACCTTCTCCTGCGTTTTTGTGTCCAGGCAAACGGCTTTATACTGCTTGCTTTCAAAAAACGCCTGGAAATTCACGGAGGTATCGTGCGCCTTGCCGTCCTTGGCGACGCCATAGCTGTGCTGAACCCCCGCCGTGGGCAGCTTGCGGCTGTTCTGCGGATCCAAAACGCTGGGCGCAACAGTGGGCAGGGGCGTAACGAGGGAACCGGATGGGCTTGTCACGGTGGCGGAGCTGTTGCTGACAGTGCTTGCCACGGTGGTGGGGCTGGTCGGCATGGGGCGCAGCGCATCGACATCCGCGGCGGTGGTAAACGCGGCGGTCAGGTTGGTGGGCAGCGTGGTTTCGCCTCCATCCGGCTGGCCGCATGCGGTAAGCAGCAGCGGCAGCATGGCACAGGCCAACATAATACAACACACTTTTCTTTTCATACACAATACCTCGCATCCTGTTACTGGAATTAGTATAAGCCCTTTGAGTTGGCTTTGCAAACTAATTTCTGCTAGTATGCAACAAAATGCGAAATTTTATACTCTTATTAGAAGAAGGCTTTCAACGACAGGAGTGACACGATGGAACTACGGCAGCAAATTTTGGCGCAGCAGGCCTGCGACGGCAACCGGGACGCGTTCGGTGCACTGTATGCGCTGTATTACAAGGAGCTTTACAGCTATGCGCTGTATGTGCTGGGGAATGTGCCGCTTGCGCAGGACGCTGTGCAGGAGGCTGTTTTAGCCGCGTACCGGCAACTGAACAAATTGCGCGACCCACAGGCGTTTCGCTATTGGCTGTTCCGGATACTTGCCAACGAGTGCCGCCGTGCCCTGCGTGAAAAAATCAACGCCCGCAAGACGGAGCCGCTGGAAAACCTGGCGGAAACCCTGCAGGCGCTGCCGGAGGAACTGAGCCTTTCCTGCGAGCTGCGGCAGGCGCTGGGCGTTTTGGATGTAACGGAGCGGGAAATCATTTTACTGCATGTTTTGGGCGGCTATAAGAGCCATGAAATTGCGAACGCGCTGGATTGTAACAGTTCTACGGTGCGTTCTAAGCAAAAACGCGCTTTCGAAAAGCTGCGCACTGTGTTACAAACGGAGGAATTGTGATGAATCGAAACGATAAAAAAGTCGAACAACAGCTGCAAATGCTGCTGCAAACGCAGGCGGAGCAGCTCCCTATCCCCCCCGCGCTGGAGCCCGAGCGCATAGCGCTTGCACTGGAACGCGAGGAACAGGCCACCAAGCCGCGCTTTCGGCTGGAGCTGCGCCATTTCGCCATGGCGGTAGCGGCGGTTGTGCTTGTGCTCGCCTGCGTTGCGCTGAACGGCTATTACGCCCCCGCATTTGTGAGCGACACCACGCAGGAGCAAGAGCAGGAAGAGGACGCGGCTGTCTCAGGCGGCGATGAACGCGTCCGCGGGGCCGGCAACTACGCCAAAATCCAAAGCCTGTTTCAGGAAATGACGCAGGAGGAAGACGACAGCTACTACCCGGAGGATACCGGCAGTTTTTGGGATCGGCTTTGGCCGTCGGCTTGGGGCAGAAAATCCGATGGCAGTATGATGCCAACCAGAGATACAAATAGCGTGACTTTCCCTGACGCACAAGAGCAGGCACCGGCTCCGGGCGCCTCACCCGGCTCAAATGCCGTTAACGAAGGTTCGGGCAACATGGCCGACGGAAACAAGCAGGACGTGGCGTACTACGCAAGCGCGGTCATCGGCAAAACCAACACACAGGTCGCAGCTATTGACGAGGCGGATATCCTGAAGAACGACGGCGCATACCTCTACCTTGCCTATAATTATTATAACAATAATACGGGCGGAGATTTCGCCATGAACCCCCTGGTTTCCATTGTTCGCCTTGGTGCCAACGGCACTATGGAGCAGACCGCCGCAATTCAGGTGAAGCCCGCATCCAAGGAGACGACAAGCTGCCGCGTAACCGGCATGTTTCTGCAGGATGACCGCCTGTTTGTAATCCTCAGCAGCGGTGACAGCGATTACGATGCGTACTACTATGGCTATTATGAGGGCATTCCATACAATGCAACGCAGCGCTCCCAAACCACCGTGCAGGTCTACGACATCGCGGACCGCAAAAACCCCAAACTGCTGGACAGCTTTGCGCAGGACGGCAGCTATCTCTCCGCCCGGCTGGTGGAGGGCAAGCTCTGCGTCATCAGTGAATATACCCCGCCTGTGCATTATAACCAGACGCCGGGGGGGGCGAAACAAAGCTTTTCCGACGTAATTTATCCGAATGTCTACTCCGGCTCCGCCGCAAAGCGCATTCCGGCCAAGGATTTGTATATCGCCAAAACGAAGCCGGATATGAGCTACATTGTGGTCTCCAACGTTTGGCTCAGGCTCAAGGGCAGCAAGCTGGAGGGAAAAACAGCGGCCGTCCTGGGCTGCGGCAAAAATATCTATTGCAGCGGCGACTACCTCTACCTTGCCAAGGACGTTTACGAGCAAAGCGCAGACCAAACAGAAATCTACCGCTTCAACATCCAGGCGGCGCCGGTGTTTGAGCGCTCAGCCGTGGTAAACGGCGGCACGCTGAACCAATTTTCTATGGATGAATTCGAAGGCAAGCTGCGCGTGGCAACCACAACCACCGTCTATAACCAAATGGGTATGCGCAGGCAGACGAGCGGCGTGTATATCCTGGACGAAAAGCTGCAGCTCATCGGCAAGGTGGAGGGCCTTGCGAAGGGGGAAGAAATCCGCTCGGTGCGCTTTGTGGGCAAAACGGGCTATGTCGTTACCTTTGAGCAGACCGACCCCCTGTTTGTTCTGGATTTATCCGACCCCAAAAAGCCCAAAGTAGAGGGCGAACTGAAACTCCCCGGCTTTTCCAGCTACCTCCACCCCATTACCCCTACCCTGCTGTTGGGTCTTGGCTACCCCGGGAACGAAAGCGGCACGACAGAGGGCATCAAATTTTCGCTGTTTGACGTGAGCGACCCCAAAAAGCCCAGGGAGGTTGACCAACTTGTGCTGCACGGCTCCTATTCCAGCGATGCGCTCAGCGAGCACAAGGCTCTGTTCTATTACCCCGAAAAACAGCTGTTCGCCATCCCCGTCTCCGGCAACAACGGCCGGGGGGATGTCTACTTCGTGCAATGCGTCAAGGTGGACCCGGATAAAAAGCAGCTGAGCTTTGCCCGCAGCTACGCGTGCGATTTCTACCGCGCGGATAACTATACCTATATCGGCGACCGTGTAACCTACGTGGGCGACACGCTCTATGGACTTTTCGGCCAGGCGCTGACCTCGTTTTCCTTGGATTCCGGCAAGACACTGAACGAGCTTGTTGTAAAATAATACTAATTCCAAGCAGAAAACTCGAATAGATTTGCGTGGATTTTTTGCGTTGTGCGCGGCGGACGACGCAGCCGGGTGCAGACTGGTCAGTCTGATTCGCTCGGCAAGGAGGACAACAAAGCACAGCGCGAAAAAGACTGCAAAGATATCGAGGTTTCTATTTGGGATTAGTATAAGGAGGTCTGCAGTCTTATGAAGCACAAAGGAGCCTGGATTTGGCGCATGGGCTGCGTTCTGTTGGCGCTGGCCCTCAGCGGGGCGCTGCTCGCTCACATGGAAACAGCGCTGCGCGGCACAAAGCATGCGCAGGCGGCGGCCTACGCCACACTGGTGCGCTATCTGCTGGAGAACAAAAGGCTGGAGCCGGCGGGCGGCCTGCGCTACCTCGCCCTGGACTGGAAGGGCTGCAGACTGGAGCAGGTCAAGCGGGAGGAAGTGGCTGCCGCAATCCGGGCTATCCCCGCCCTGCAGGGCGTGCAAATCGTAGACAGCAGCGAAATGGATGCGCTTGACCGCCAATATCTGGCACAGGGAGACTCCGAGGCCTTGCAACACGGCGTAAAAATCAATTTTCAAGAAATATTTTTGGGAAAAACGCGCGTTCGCACCCATTGTAACCTCAGCAGCGGCCAAATGGACGGCGAAGGGTATTACATCGCCCTGCAGAAGCGCTATGGTGCCTGGGAGGTAACGAAGGAGCATATGGAATGGATTGCGTAAGTCCGGGTTTCATCGCAAGGGGCGCACTGTGTGCGTCCCTTGCCGATTCCCTGCGGCAGACGGCATTCATCGGGAACGGCGGTGCGCCCGGGTGTGCGCACCCTACGCGATATGTCCCATAGATTCCGCCGATGTCGTTTCGGCAGTCAATCCTGGCCTCCCTCCCCGAGGGAGCTGTCCCCGCAGGGACGGAGGGAGTCGTCGGGGTCCCGATGCCGGTTCCCTGTTGCCGACGGTATCCACCGGGAACGGCGGCGCGCCCGGGTGTGCGCACCCTACGCGATATGTCCCATAAATTCCGCCGACGCCGTTCGGGTTGCATTCCTAGCCTCCCTCCCCGAGGGAGGTGTCCCCGCAGGGACGGAGGGAGTCTCCGTCGTCCCGATGCCGGTTCTCTGCGGCAAACGGCATTCAAAGGGAACGGCGGTGCGCCCGGGTGTGCGCACCCTACGCGATATGCCCCATAAATTCTGGCAACTCCGTTCGGGTCGCATCCGGGATGCACATTGTGCGTCCCTTGCAAAGACTGATTAACCGCCCAGCGCATTTGCCAACGCCGTCAGCTCCTGCATTGTCAGCGCCTCCGCGCGGCAATTTTGCGCAAAGCCGCAGGCCTCCAAGGCCGCAAAAACTCGCTCCTTCGGTATGCTCAGCCCCGCCGCAATTGCATTTGCGGCGGTTTTTCTGCGTTGCCCGAATGCGGCGCGCACCATGCGAAAGAAGAGAGCCTCATCCGCAACGGCATAAGGCGGCTCTTCACGGATATCCAGGCGGATTACGGCACTGTCCACCTTGGGCGCGGGCAAAAAGGAACCGTGAGAAACGGAAAAAAGCGTTTGCGCCCGGGCATAATATTGAACGGCCACACTCACCGCCCCCGCCTCCCGGCTGCCAACAGGCGCACAGATGCGCTGCGCCGCCTCCTTTTGTACCATAACGGTAACGGCCTCCACGGGAATTCGGCTCTCCAGCAACGCCATAATAACAGGCGAGGTGATATAATAGGGCAGGTTCGCGCAGACGACGACGCGCTCCCCCGCAAACTGCTCGCGCAGGAACGCATGTAAATCCAGTTGCAGGATATCCGCGTTGACGATTTGAACATTGGAATAATCCCCCAATGTTTCCGCCAAAACCGGCAGCAGCCGTTTGTCAATTTCCACGCAGACCACCCGCTTCGCGCGTTTGGCCAGCTCTGCTGTCAACACCCCAACGCCCGCGCCAATTTCCAGCACACAGCTGTTTTCGTCGCAGCCGCTCATCTCCGCCATGCGCGGGCAAACAGAGGGGTTGATTAAAAAATTCTGCCCCAGCGCCTTGGAAAAGGTAAAGCCGTGCCTGCGCAAAAGCGCCCCGATATCCTGCGGATTGGTTAGAAGCATAGGGTTTTCTCTCCATTGTAGCTTTTTGTTGTATTGTTCTTTCGACTATTAGTCCCAGAGTAAAAGTATACCGTAGTTGCGTGAAAAAGAAAAGAGCTATGACGATAAATCCGCCAAAATGCGTTTGCATTTTCCGGTAAAATACAGTATACTATAATTTCAAAAATTCAAGATGCGCAGGCGCATAGTTGCGAAAGGATGATTACCGTGGCGATTTTAGTAACCGGAGGCGTGGGCTATATTGGTTCGCACACCTGTTTGGAGCTCATGAGTCAAGGATATGAGGTCATTATACTGGATAACCTCTCCAACAGCAAGCCGGAATGTCTTGCGCGTATGGAAGAATTAGCGGGTAAGCCCATTGCATTTGTACCGGGAGATATCCGCGACCGCGACCTGCTGGATGCACTGCTTGGACGGGGAAACATTGAGGCGGTGATTCATTTTGCGGGGCTGAAGGCCGTGGGTGAAAGCATAGAGATGCCACTGGAATACTATGAGAACAACATCGGCGGAACGTTGACCCTGCTGCAGGCCATGCGTGACGCGGGCTGTAAAAAAATTGTGTTCAGCTCTTCTGCAACCGTATATGGTGCACAAAACACATCCCCCCTGCGGGAGGATATGCCGGATGGTCAAACCACCAACCCTTACGGTGCAACGAAGCTTTATATTGAACACATTCTCAAGGATTTATATGTTTCGGATCCCAGCTGGAGCATTTCGCTGCTGCGCTACTTCAACCCCATCGGCGCACATGAAAGCGGGCGCATCGGCGAGGACCCGCAGGGCGACCCCAAAAATGTTATGCCGATTATCTGCCGGGTGGCAAGCGGCAGGCAGCCCTATGTGCCAATTGCGGGGACGGACTATGACACCCCGGACGGCACAGGGGTGCGTGACTATATCCATGTGGTGGACTTGGCCCGCGGGCACGGGAAAGCGCTGGAGCGGGTGCTGCAAAATACCGGCTGTGACAGCTACAACCTCGGCACAGGGAAGGGATACAGCGTTTTGGAAATGATACAGAGCGTTGAAGAAGCCTCCGGGCTGCACATTGCGCGGCAAAACGCGCCGCGCAGGCCGGGCGACATTGCCGTCTGCTTCTCCGACCCCTCCAAGGCGGAGCGGGAGCTGGGCTGGAAGGCGGAATATGACCTCAAGCGCATGTGTGAAGACACTTGGCGCTGGATTCAAAACAACCCGCAGGGCTACGGGGAGGAAGAAACCGACAGTCCTGCATGACGGCGCAACGCGCCGGGAATGGACAGGAATGGAATATTTTGAAAATACCGTTGCGCCGGAGCGCGCTGTGCTCGTTGGCGTGGATACGGGTGAATATGATTGTGAGCAATCGCTGTTGGAGCTGGAGGAGCTGGCAAAAACGGCGGGCGCACAAGTGCAGGCGCAATTTTCACAAAAGCGCGAGCGGCCGGACAGCGCCACCTGCATCGGCAAGGGGCGGCTGGAGGAACTCAAGGCATTCTGTGAGGCAAACGAGACGGACGTCGTAATTTTTGATTTGGAGCTCTCGCCCTCACAGCAGCGGAATATCGAAGAGGCGACGGATGTGCGCGTCATCGACCGCACGACCTTAATTTTGGATATTTTTGCCCTGCGCGCACGCAGCGGGGAGGGCAAGCTGCAGGTGGAGCTGGCACAGCTGCAATACAGCCTGCCGCGTTTGGGCGGCAAGGGCACACAGCTCTCGCGCCTGGGCGGCGGCATCGGCACACGCGGCCCCGGCGAAACCAAGCTGGAATCCGACCGGCGGCATATCAGAAGGCGCATCAGCGCTTTGGAGCAGGAGCTGGAGCAGCTGGAAAAGCGCCGGGATCTTGCCCGCGCCAGGCGGGCGAAGGAGGGCGTGGAGACCGTTGCCATCGTTGGCTACACGAATGCGGGCAAATCCACGCTCATGAACCAGCTCACACAGGCGGGTGTTTTGGTGGAGGATAAGCTCTTTGCCACGCTTGACCCCACCGCCCGCGCCCTCACCCTGCCGGACGGGCGCAAGGTGATGTTGATTGACACGGTGGGTTTTATTCGCCGCCTGCCGCACAAACTGGTGGAGGCCTTTCAATCCACGTTGGAGGAGGCGGCGAGTGCCAGCGTGATTTTAAACGTGTGTGACGCCTCCAGCCCGGACAGTGCGGAGCATATCGAGGTGACAAACGCGCTGTTGGAGGAATTGGGCTGCGCGGGGATCCCTGTGATTTCTGTACTCAATAAGTGTGATTTGGCGCAGGGGCTGTTTGATTTGCCCGCCATGCCAAACTCCGTGATGATTTCCGCCCTGCACAATCGCGGATTGGAGCAGCTGTTAGAAAAAATCTCCCTCGCCCTGCCGCAAACGCGCAGGCGGGTGAAGCTCCTTCTGCCTTACAGTGAGGGAGCGCTGGCCGCAGAGCTGCGCGAGGACGGCACTGTGTTCGCCGAGGAATTTACAGAAAACGGCATTCTGCTCGATGTTGTGGTGCATCTGCATCGCATGTATCAAGTTGAGCGGTATTTGGCTGAGGAATAATGGTCGCCTATCGTAATTTGGGTGCTTGGTTTCATTGATCAAGCGCCCTTTTTATTTATAATACCAACCTCCATTTAGAAAGCGTCATATCTACGCTTTCTTTTGATATTGGTATAAAACACCAAAATATCCCACACTTTCGACGAAAACTGTGCTATAATAGGACGAATAAAAAGGATGAGGTATAGTTTATGAAAAAGGTTAAAAAGACTTTCAAAAGAATAGTTGCTTTAATTTTGACGGTTGTTGTGATTCTGTCCTTTGGCATTGGCTACTTTGCGCTAACATTTCAAGCGAAAGCCACTGTGAATGACTACACGCAAAACGCAGTAAATCATGTGCCCGGCTCCGAAGGGGGCGCGGCAGGTGACGAACCTGCGGCAGTATTGAGTGAAAGCGTTAAAGTTTTTGCAGGGGATGACGCAACAAGCATAAATTCGTCTGTTCAAAAAATTGAAAGTAAGCGTGACGGTACGGCAATTATTTTTCGCGATGCAGTGCCCGAACAACTGACTCAATTGGGAAGCGGCGATATTTTTTACCTGGAAGGAAATGCCGATACACCATTCGGCCAAACCTATATTGGAAAGGTAAAATCAATTGACAAGGGTGCGGCCTCCAACGTACTAATCGCAGAGAACCCCATGTTTGATGAAGTTTTTGACACCTTAGCGTTTGACATTAAGGAAACGCTTACAGCTGATAACCTAAGCAGTGTTGACACTGCAGAAGGTGTGACCTATCAACTGGTTGACAATGTGGAATCCCACATTTCGTCACTGTCAAGCGGAGGCTCAGCACAAGCTCCTGTTGATACTCTTGCCTATCATCCGGTTAAAAGTCCTTCCGTAGGCAATCTTGCCACTAAACCGGAACTACTTTTTGACTTTGATATCGATCTATTAAAGGTGCTTGACCTGAAAACTGACCGGCCAAAATCGCAAGTACAATATGCGAATCAAGAAGGCGAGCGGGTGGCGGTTTATAGAACCACCACCGGTGAGTGCTACCACACGGAGAAATGTCCCTGTGTTGGCCTAAGCAAGTTTAAAATGACATTGACAGAAGCAGACACAGAAGGGTTTTCGCCCTGCTTTTTATGCAATCCCCCTTTGCTCAAGAGCGACGATGGTGTTTTGCGAGCTGATGCAAAATTAAACTTAAAGGGGAAGGTGGGGATACAAAATATCGATATCGCAATCACAAACAATTTTGACATTATTGAATACGGCGGATTTAAGGATTTAGGTATTGATGTGCAAGGGAATGTGATTGCCGATGCGACATTGGAATCTTATTTAAATTTGGATTTTGGCGGAAGAACAACGGTGATGACGCTGGGAAACAACATAAAACTGGAAGGACTGAACGAAAAACTGTTTCCTCTTGCATTCGCTGCATATAACGGCTCCTTCGTCCCCCCTGTAACCGGAAATCCCACAATAAGAACCGTCACTTCTGCGGTTCCATTTACAATTGGAATAATGGTTTATATCGATATTAGCGGAAATGTGAAGTTGAGCTCTACTGCAAATTTTAATTACAACGGTCATTTTTCCAGCAAATACGAAATCATAAAAGACGGTCAATGGATAGATCAATGCACAAGCAGCTACATACCCTCCAAAAGTTGGAGGTTGTCGACGGAATTAAGTGCTGATATTGATGCAAATATGGGATGCTCTTTGATGTTTTATGTTTTTAATCTTAATATCATTGAACTTGCGATTGCCAAATTAGGCGTTGAGGCACAAGGCAGTTTAAAGTTAGAAGCAGATTCAAAAACAATATCCGCTGAGAATGATAATTTGTTAAGTCCCGTGGAATTTTCCTATTATGCCCGCGCTTATTTAAAGCTGCTGGAATTAACCATTAAGTTGAAGGCAAAAGTAAATTTGCTGTTTGGCTTGGTGAAAATTAATGACGAAATAAATTACGATTGGATTTTTGAGGATCAAACATTAAAGGAATGGGGGACAAAGCTCCCGACAAAATTTGTTTCAAATGAAGCAAGTTTTCAAGCAATGACAGCCTCAGATGAGGACTTTCGCTACTATAAGGATGTGAGCGGCGCGCTGATAAAAGAGCGGAAGTCGGACGGTTATAAATCCGTTTTATATAGCGATTCCTTCTTTAAAATATGTGGCATCGATAATTCGTTTATCTATTTGTTGATGAACGGCGAAAAGGCTTATGACCTCTATAGAATCTCTAAAAGTGACGGAAACAGTAAAATGTTGGTAGATGCAGTGACGAATTGCCTGTTGTTTGACACCTACGACATTTATTATACTTCTGATTTCGACCCCAACACAATTGTAAGTATCAATCGAGAAACCTTGAAGACTAAAACGTTTAAAACTTTTGACAACAAAGTAGAGCTTATGATGCCACAGGATTCTAATTTTTATATTATCACCATGGAAGAAAGCGCATTTTCATTTCTTTTCGGTGCGGATAATTTTTATTATCTGGTAAACCAGAAGGGAGACGTAATAAAAGATTATGGAAAATCTCCGCAAGTTTCGGATTACTATAAAAAGGAATTATCCTCTTATTATGAGGCCTCCAAGATGACGGCCAGCGGTTATTTGCGTTCCACTGCGGCAGAAATACATTGGATGTCCTTAAACGCCAAAAATTCAGTGTTAGCAGAGGGTGTGAGCGGTTGGAATGCAAAGGATGCGGGAATTTTTACTACGATAGACAACGATACAACCCCCTTTAAAATCAATCTTTACAGGGCCGCAGATGGAAAAGCCGTAAAAGTTACAGATGTGTATAGCAATCAAGCGTTTTTCACATTGTGTCAAGACTCCCGGGGTGCATGGTATTTCTTTGACCAAACAGAAACACAGCTGATCTTATATAAAATGCGTTCAGACTTTTCAGCCAAAGAGATTGTAAAGACGTTTGAGTTAAGCGAAATTTCATATGATTTAAGTAAATGCAGTATGGAAATTATGGACAACAGACTTTACTTTTATACGATTCCTGATGAAAAAACAGCCCATATGCTTCATAGGTATGATATTTATTGAGAGGATGTGAGCAGGTGTGAAAAAGATGTTTAGACAATTTTTTGGACTTGTTGTGTTACTGGCCATGCTCTTCCCTTTTACGATTGCAGTAAAAGCCGATGAGCAAGAAACAGGATTTTCAGGTTCGCGCACGTTTGTATGCCGTATTGATTCCTCAGATTTGAATAATTATGTGAATGGCGGAAGAGGCTTTTTTGATTTTATATTGCGTCAGAACAAACCTGAGTGGCTAGGCTATCAAATTCATACGGTTGAACGCGATGTTACAATACAGTTTCAATTCGATTTTCAAACATATGCGGACTATGTGGATAAAGTTACGGGCTTGCTTGGGTATACGCCATCAATTATATATCGTGCAGGCAATAAACCGACCTATATGGAGAATTTTAATACCATTGATCTGTTGAACTTTGTGGAAATTCATTTAAAGGCCGGGGATTCTTTTAGCGAATTTTCAAAAGATGACTTATTTCACGTTACAGAGGGGGCATTTGTTTTGAATGGGGCTACCCACCCCGCCTCCAAGAGGGTAAACATTTGCCTCTCAGATAATGTTATTGTGTTTAATTCCATTGACATTTCCACCACCGGAGAGAAAAACGGCTCCTTTACCCGTAAAATAACTGTAGAAATTTCTTCTGAATCCGGTGAAGATATTATCTCCACAGTCAAGGAACAATTTAAACAGATTGAAAAACCAATTATTGAAGAAGGGACGGCGCAGGTATCTGTGCAATTTGATGCCAATGACAGGGATGAACTGATTACAAAAACCATGTTGGCTTTAAACTCCGCAGAAACAATAAAAGAAACAGAAGAGTTCATTGATGACACAACAGTGGGTGTGTGGTATCGTGAGTTTTTTGACTTGGAACAAATTTTAAATAAAGACGGAGCGTTCAGATATTCCTATGAATTCCCCAGCTATTATAACAATGCAACAAAAACAAATGAAGATTCTAAGGCATATGTGTCGGATGGAAAAGTAACTTATTCAAATCGGGAGGGCTTGATTGATTTTCGATATGAAAGGGGCTTTCGATTTGACTCCATTATTATCGACACAGACTTAACAAATCTGTTTGGGAAAATAAAACGAAGTATCCGCTTTGTCTCGACTGTCAGCAATGCCGCCCCCTACCACGAAAAAGTGAAAGCAGAGCTTGAAAAAGATATGATTCGTGGAATGACGTTAAATATAAGCGATGACGCGAGTAGCAGATGCTATGAGATAACCTTTGAATCCTGGTTTGTAGATGATATTTCAAATTTTACGAAAACAGTTGTCAAGGGAGCCTGCACATTTCAGTTGGACAGAAACGGACTTCCGTTTCAAAAAAGTCAGATAAGCGATACTTTGAAAATTAATAGTGTTATTTCAAAAATGGCTCCTCCTAATACCGTCCAAGCAAAGTATCAGTTCCCTCAAAATGTTAAATTTCGGGAGACGGAAAATAAAGATATTATTACAGACGGAACTGTCTGCTCCATGGTCGGCGGTAATTCACTTTCCATTGAAATAAACTATTCGAGTATTCGCTTGGTTAGCTGTCTCATTCTCTTTGTGCCTATACTTGTCATCGTTATTGTCATTTTAATAATTGTTAGGAAAGCCAAACGGTTTATAAAGAAGCGCAAGGAAAAAAAGATGCAAGAAGGGCAAAATATGTCCGTGTTGAGTCAACAGACAGAACCCCTTGCAGCTAAGACTCAACCGCAACCACTCATTTGCTCCGACTGTGGGCATGAAATGGTAGGCTGTGTTCAGTTTTGTGAAAACTGCGGCGCTAAAGTGGATGAAAAACCCCTCGCGACTGCGGAAAAAACAGAAAACTGATAGAAAAGATGTCCACGCCCTTCCCTTTCGTGTTATTTGCCACGAAAAAATTGTTTTGGCAAGGGTATACTCGAATCAACACAAATAAGGGAAGGGACTTTTTATGAGCAATATGTTTTGTTTTCAATGTGAGCAAAGCGCAAGACGCAAGGCTGACGATTGCGCGTTTTGCGGCTGTACCGTTTCCGGCGTCTGCGGCAAAACTCCGGAGATTGCACAAATTCAGGATGAATTGACCTGCGAAATGCTGGCGCTTGCCGCGGCAGCGGAAACCAGCGGAAAAAACAGCAGTGCAGCGGTGGATAAAATCGTGGACGGCCTGTTTACCACGCTCACGAACGTGAATTTTGACGGTGAGAAAATCAGCGCACTGACGGCGGCGGTTAGGGCGTTAAAAGAAGAGCATGGCGGAGCAAAGGCCATGGACGCCTCTGCGTTATTCGGCGGCACAGGCGGCGTGGACGGCACATCCCTGCGCGCAACGCTTTTGTTTGGGCTGCGTGGCATGGCTGCCTATGCGCACCATGCGCGGGTGCTGGGCAGGCGTGACGAGGCGGTGGACGCTTGGTTCATCAAGGGCATGGCAGCCATCACAAAAGAGCAAAGCGACGAGGAGATGCTTGCGCTTTTGATGGAATTTGGGCAGGCCAATTTGCGCTGCATGGCGCTGTTGGATGAGGCGAATACCTCCGCCTACGGCAACCCTGTCCCAACGCAGGTGCCCCTAACAATAGAGCCAGGTCCGTTCATTGTTGTGAGCGGCCATGACCTGCGCGATTTGGAGATGCTGCTGCAGCAGACCGACGGAATGGGCGTGAACATCTACACCCACGGGGAGATGCTACCCGGGCACGGCTATCCCGAGCTCAAAAAGCACCCGCAGCTGAAGGGTAACTTCGGCACGGCCTGGCAAAACCAACAAAAGGAATTTGACCAAATTCCGGCACCGGTGCTGTTCACCACAAACTGCCTGATGTCCCCCAAGGCGTCCTACGCCGACAGGGTCTACACCACCTCCGTGGTCGCCTACCCGGAGCTGGTGCACATCGCGGGCGACGAAAACGGGCACAAGGATTTTTCTGCCATCCTTGCGCACGCCATCCGCTTGGGCGGCTATGAGCAGGCGCAGCAGCGCACAGGAATCAACGGCGGCGAATCGGTTACCACCGGTTTTGGCAGGCAGACCGTGCTGAACAACGCCCCTGCCATCATAGACGCGGTGAAGGCCGGCGCAATCAAGCACTTTTTCCTGGTTGGCGGGTGCGACGGCGCAAAACCCGGCCGCAGCTATTATACTGAATTTGTCAAACAAACACCCAAGGACAGTGTCGTACTGACGCTGGCCTGCGGAAAATATCGCATCAACGACTTGGATTTGGGCGCAATCGGGCCGTTCCCGCGCATTCTGGATATGGGGCAGTGCAACGACGCCTACGGCGCGATTCAGGTTGCCCTTGCCCTGGCGGGCGCATTTGCATGCGGCGTCAATGAACTGCCGCTGACCCTTGTTCTCTCTTGGTATGAGCAAAAGGCGGTTTGCATTTTGTTGACGCTTCTGTCCCTGGGCATCAAAAACATCTATATCGGCCCCAGCCTCCCTGCCTTTTTCTCCGAAAACGTGCTGAATTTACTGGTTGAGACATTCGACCTGCACCCCATCACCACAGCGGAGCAGGATTTGGCGCAAATACTGGGTTGATAATACCAAACACAAAAACGGTTTACGGCCGAAAGAATCGCTGCGGCAGATGGAGGGATTTGCACTGGAGATATTTCGCTATGGAGATGCGGAAATCGCCCATTTGAAAGCAAGGGACGCGGCATTGGGGAAGGCCATTGATGCAATCGGGCCGATTCGGCGCGAGGTTCAGCCCGCGCTTTTCCCCGCCCTCGTGCATTCGATTATTGGGCAGCAAATTTCCACAAAGGCGCAGCTGACCATTTGGGAGCGCATGAACCTCGCGCTCGGTGAAATTACAGCGCAGGCAATTGCGAGCCAATCTGAGGCCGAATTGCAGCGCTTCGGCATCACGTTTAGGAAAGCCGCCTATCTGCGCGCGGCAGCGCAGCGGGTGCTGGACGGCAGGCTGGATTTGGAAGCTCTTGCTACAAAAACAGATGCAGAAGTGTGCGCTGCGCTCACCCAACTGGATGGCGTTGGCATATGGACGGCGGAAATGCTGATGCTGTTTTCCATGCAGCGCCCGGATATCCTAAGCTATGGCGACCTTGCCATCCTGCGGGGCATGCGGATGCTATATCGCCATAAAAAAATGACACGGGAATGGTTCGACAAGTACCGTCGGCGCTACTCGCCTTACGGATCCACGGCCAGCCTGTATCTCTGGGCCATCGCAGGCGGCGCGATGGAAGGCATGAGCGACCCTGCCGCAAAGGCGATGAAGACCAAATAATCGAAAACTTCTTTTACAAACGCAAACCCCTTGAAGCCTTATACTTCAAGGGGTTTTTTGGAGCTCCCGGTCGGACTCGAACCGACGACCTGCGCATTACGAATGCGCTGCTCTACCAACTGAGCCACGGAAGCGAACAACGTGAGCGCACGTGGCGAAAGTTGGTAGAGCTCTCTACACAACTGAGCCACGGAAGCGAACAACGTGAGCGCACGTGGGAACGCAACTTCATACACGCTACAGTGCATTATTATACCCAAGCACACTACTTTTTGCAAGGGGTTTTTGAAAATATTAATAATTTTCAGTTTGGGTAACGAAAAACGTTCTGGACATCTGATACCAATTCTCCATTAGAAAGCGTAATAAGAAATCAAGGAAAAGCTTTGCTGTATGGCTTTTTCGCAGATTTTTATCTACGCCTTCTTGTGAAATTGGTATTATGCTCCATACCCCACCTGAAAACAATGCGAGCGTATTCCCAAATCCAATACATAATAGCGGAAAAAGTTGCCGCTCATGCTTACGTTGCCGACTGTCAGTTCCTCCACGTAGCCGCAGTTTTTGCTGATGGAAGCGTCGTGGCGGCGAATTGTAATCCAATCCGCGGGGTCTTTTTGCAGGGTGATTTTTTCCCGGCAGGCGGAGGAGTTGTTATAGTGTGCAATGCGGTTTCGCAGCTCTTCGCTGGTTAGGCGTGTGGTGCGCGGGCTCAGCTGCTCCGGGCTTTCCGCGCCGCCCTTTAAGTAGGGGTATTCGGCCATATCACCGCCCCAGACTCCGGCGGCATTGGCGGTTTTGCCAGCCACGCTGTCGCAGTAAATCGCAAGCGCGGCCTTACCCTGATAAGAGAGGTAAACACCCGTGGGCTTGTCGTGCGCGTCCTTCATGCCTAACACGCGGTAGACAGCGGCGTAGGTTTTTTCACTGGGCTGATCATAAGAAAATGCGTGTTTGGAGGAAAGGTTTTGAAAACCGTAATATTTCGCAAAGCTGTAGGCGGCTATCACCTGAGCCTGTATGGCCTCCTCCGGCACGCTGTAGCTGCCGATTTCCGCTTGGGAGGTTTTGGCGAGGTAATCCGCCAAAGCGTAGCTTCTACCCGCGAAGGAAACGGTTTTCGGCGTATTTGTATCCTGTTTGACGGGCAGGCCATAGTAGTGCTCCAGAATCTCCTCAGCGCTGCTGCCACTGTTCGCCATGACGATTGCGCCCTGCTGGCTCATGCCCACGCCGTGGCCGTAGCCATAGCAGGTAAAAAGAAATACGCCCGATTTAGCCTGTGCTCGCGCGGCTGTGGTCGCTTTTTCCGTGGGCTTGACGGGCAGTTTTGTTGTTTTTGACGTGGCGGAGAGCCGCTGAGCGGTAGTTGCCGTCTGCGTTTCCGCCGTTGTGGCTGTTGTATTTTCGCTGCCGGAATGCGGAACGGTTGTATCCGTGGTGAGCAGCTCCGCTGTGGTTTCGCCTGCGAAACCGTCCGCAAAAACAGGCAGGCTGCCGTTTGCGGCCTGTGTTTGTGCGGGGGGAGTGGTTTGCAGGGCGGCCCGCTCCCGCAGGTGCTGCGCGAGCAGCTCATCCAAAACGGATTGGTTCGGCACTGTCTCTGCCGCCTCTTGCTCCTGTTCTGCGGCGGCGTTGACGGGCTTGTCCGGCGGAGGTTCCGAATCTGCGTTTGCGCTGGAGCCATTGGCAAGCCACACCACCAGCAGGCAAAGAAGAATCGCAATGCCCGCAAGCAACAGATACAGGGGGGTGAATCGTTTGCGGGGAGAGGAACTGTGCAGGGGCTGCAGCTCCTGCTCCTGCGGCAGCGTAAAACCGTTTTCCGCCGCATAATTCCGCAGCAGCATAAACAGTTTTTGCATCGCGGCCTGCAGCAAAGCGGCGGCGTCCTCACCCTCGTTTGCATAGAGCTTTAGAACCTGTACATGTGTTTCGTTTGCAATACCCAGGTAAATAAAGCGGGTTGTTTCGCCCTCAACGGAATAGATATCCGTAAGCGCGGCACCCAAAACCGTGTTTTGTTCCTCCCGCGCGGCACTTGCCAGCGCGGCACAGTGCTCCTTGCGGCTGGAATCGCCGCGTTCAAAGGGCTTGGACGCCAGCTTCAGTACCTGCTCATAGCCGCTTACCGGCTGCAGGCGGTGCGCAAGCTGCTCACCGTTTACTGTGTGCGCCAAAGCCAAATCCATTCCGGCGCAAAACAGGGCGGAAACCAGTTCCTCCGGGGAAACGAACGGCTCGCTTTCCTCCGGGCCGCCATGGCTATCCCGGACTGGCTCCAAAGTCGCTTGCGCCGGCGGTGCATCCTCGGATTCCCCCTGTGTTGCTTGCGCCACGGGTCGCGGCGTATCCGCCGGACACAGACGCTGCAGATATTGCGCCAATCCGTTTTTCAGTAATTCGCGCAGGTCAGAGGGTTCTAGCGGCAGGTAACAAAAGACCTGTTCGTTGCTTGTTATGGCAAAGCCGCTGTACAGGCCGTTATCGGTTTGGAAAACCTGCGCGTCCACAGGCGCCAGGGCATGGGCATTTGCAATTTCCGGCGGCAGCATAGGAACGCGGTGCAGGGTATTCAAAATATCCGTGTGCGGCTCGCCGGGCAGCTCCATCAAGCGCAATAACAGCTCCTTGGCGGAAAGATACTGCGGCGCAGCGACAAAAAACAGAATGATGCGTTCGGATTGAAAACAGTCCGCAAGCGCAGCAAAGGCCTCCCTGCGTTTGGGGAAGGTCTGCATCTCCCCTGCCCAGGGAAACGCCGGGACTTGCGCACGCAGCACATCCAGTGCCGGGGCAGACAAAGCCTGCGCGGCGCTGCCGTAGCTGAGCAGCTTGCAACTATGTAACACCGTTTTCACTCCTTATACTATAAAGAAAACCGGGCTGCTGCGACATTCGGGGCGCCCAATGGCCAACCGCTTGTTTTGCAACAGCCCTGTGTCATGCGTTAACTCGGGATCCAACCCTCATACTCTTTAAATGGATTGGAAATGCCCTGCTTGTCGTAGTAAATCTGCGGATACTGCGGGTTTGTGTTTTTCACAGCCTTTTTGGTATCCACCTTTTCGGATTCGCCCGGACGCAGCAGGCGGCCAACGACCACCAGACGGCAGTTATCAAACAAATACTCACAGGTGGAAAGGGTTAAAATTTTATCGGAGGGCTTGATATCCACGCCCGTGGAATAGAGCTTGCGGCGATCCAGCTCATCAATATAGGTCTCAAACACCGCGTCGGTGCTGACATTGGGGAAGATGTAGTTGAGCATATATTCGCTGGGGGTGCGCTTGCCGCCGTTGCTGTAAAATACGGCGTAGACCTTGAAGCAGTAGTCTTTATACAGCGTGCTCATATAAATCAGCGGAGCCTTTTGGAAGCCTTCAATGCTCTCATACTGCTCCAGGGAGCCAAAAATCAAATCGTCCGTTTGCATATTGTGGCCGAATATGGTGGTGTTGCGGCCGAGGGAGCGCAAATTGTTACTCTTTTCAAAGAACGGAATACCGCGCTTGGAGCTCTCGTGCTTCATGCCGTGCTTCAGATAGTATTTATTGCCGTCTTTGAGATAGGGGTCGGTCACACTGCTATCCGCATCATCCTCGCGCTGCATGACGGGGTAATCAATCCCAATATTGGGCACCGAAACCCATCCTGCCAAATCGTTGTTGACCAAATAGGCCTCCGCAAATTTTGACAGCATCCCGTTCGGGAACTCCTTCTCCGGATGCTTTTCATAAAGTTTTGCCCAGGCGGCCTTTTCGTCGGAATCTGTGTTTTTCACAATCAAATCGCTGTAGCTGTGAATTTCGCTCAACGTAACCTGCGGCTCCAGAATATACATCCAAAGAATCACAGGGACGGTAATAATCATGGCGATAATGGAGAGCAGCATCACAATTTTACGGAGTTTTTCCGCTGTGCTGTCGCCTGCCCAGGGTAAAATGGCCTGCAGCGCGCGCTTGGATCGCTTTTCTTTATGTTTAGAGCCCTCTTCCACCTCCAAAAACAAATCGGAAAGGCTGGTGGAAATAGCGCTACTGTCACCGTCCAGCGGCTTGGCGGTGTGCGCCAAATCCTCATATAAATCTTTTATGGAGGCGGTATCGATGAACAAATCGTCCGGGTCGTCGCTCTCCTCAATTTCATGGCTGTCAGATTCATACAGCACCTGCATGCCGGCCAGGTAATCGTCCGCCGGTTCCGGCTTTTTCTCCTGGTCAAGCTGCTCGGTTTGGGGATACAACTGCGCTTGGGGCGGATACATGCCATAGGGCTGCATCATTGGCGGGTAGCCCGGGAAATAGGGGTAAGCGCCGGGGTACATCATGGGCTGCATCTGCATTTGCTGCGGCTGACCCTGCTCCTGCCCATCTTCATACACAACGCGCATGGCGGCGCGTTTTTCATATTCGCTGCGCTCATCCTGCTGCGCCTGCGGCTGCTGCATGGGCATGCCCATGGGCATCATCTGTGGCATCATTTGCGGCGGCATCATCGGCGGGTAAGCGGGCGGATAGCCATACGGATATGCCCCGTAAGGCGGTGGGTAGCCGTAGGGCGGCATAGCGGCATAAGGGTTTGGCGGCGCTTGCGGGCTCCCCGCTTGCGGGCTCCCCGCTTGCGAGCCCGCCGCTTGCGCATAACCCGGTTGCTCCGGCTGCGCTTGGTTCGGCTGCGCTTGGTTCGGCTGCGCTTGCGCAGGGGCTGGTTGCTCCGGCAGTGGTTGGTTCGGTTGCGCTTGGTTGTTTTTTTCTTCCATATTTCCTTCCAATCGTTCCGTCCCGGCTGCGGGAGCCGGTGTATTCGCCTGAGAAGTATCGCGTGCGGCACCATGTTCGGCAACATCGTTTGCAATGTTGCTTTCTAAATTCCGCGCTAACTCTCCGAGCGCTTGCATAGCGCCTTTCAGTCTGTTTTCCGCGGAGATGGCAGGCTTGCGGATGGGGTCGGCCTGTCCGGTTCCGGACGGGTTATCCTGCCGAGGGGGGACAGTATTGCTCCAGCCCTGGTTTGGTCGTTGTGTTTCCTTATTGCTCAAATCCGGCCCAGCCTTTCTTTGGATAATTATACAGAGGGGTACCAACGGTCTGTATCGGCATAAGGGTTGGGAATGCCCTGCTTTTTATACCAGCTGGCCGGCCTGCGGTAGTTCGGCCGAAGCTGTATGCGTGCGGCATCCACACCCTCACCTTCTTTTGTGCGCAGAGGGCGCGCGAGTATGACAAGACGCATGTCGTAACTTGGGTCTAAATCATGCGTGCAGGTGGATAGGGTTAAAATGCGCTCATTGATTTGATAGTCCACCCCGGTTTCATACAGGCTGCGTGCCGCAACCTGCTGCAAATAACCGGGCATATCTTGAATGGGCAGGAAGGGATGGATATAATAAAATAAATAGCCGTCGTCCTGCTCCTTGCTGGCTGTTGTTAGAAATACAGAAAATATTTTCCACTTGCCGAAGGTCTGCAAATTGCCGAACTCAATCAGAGGGTGCTGCGCAAAAAAATCGGGGTCGGCATAGCGCTGCAGCTGGGCAAAGGCCTGCAGGCCGGAGGTGGTGGTGTGCCCGTAGAGAATGGTGTTTTTGGGCTGCTGCATCGGGTCGCAGCGATAGTCTAAAAACGGTGTGCCGTATAGGGTAAATGCCTTGTAAAAGTCGTTTTTGAGGTAATAGGCATTGTCCTTACCGCGCACTATGACGGTGTCAATATTCGTGCCCGGGATGCGCAGATAACCGGCGGTGTCCGCATTTTGCGCATAGGCCTGCATGAGCTCACGGGAGATTCCCTCGGGATAATCGGCCTCTGGCTGGGGTGCCTCGAGGTTCTGCAAATAGCGCGTAAGGGGTTTTTGCTGCACAGGCGTATCGGCTTGATACAGCAGTTTTTGCCGCGCGGGTGCGTTTTGTTTTTGGCGTGTGCCGGTGAAGATGCTCATACCGGTGAAAAAGACGGCGCAGCCCGCCAAAAGAAAGCATCCTAACAAAATCCATTCGGATTTGTGGGCAATATAAAATCGGGATAGTTTGCCGTGTAACGTGTTCAAGGCTGATTCCTCCGCTCTGTCAAGTAGACTGTAACCTTAGTCTAACCAGATTGAGCGCGCGGGATACGGTGACATAGCGATTATAATCCCTGTCCTGCGTGCGGCCCGTTGCAACTTTTTCGCAATAGGCTCCCGTTTTGTCCGCAACGGCAATGTAGCTGTAACACGCGGGCTCCTGCTGCGTGGCCGGGCCCGCAAAGCCTGTGGCGGAAAGGCCATAATCGGCTCCCGCTATGCGGCGGACGTTTTGTGCCATTTCCAGGGCGGTTTGCTCGCTCACGGCGCCGTAACGCGCGAGAGTCTGCTCCGAAACCTGCAGCAGTTGTTGCTTCATCGCATTCGTGTAGCTCACGATGCCGCAGGAAAAACAGCGCGATGCGCCGGGGATATCGGTAATGCGTTTGGCGAGATAGCCGCCTGTCAGGCTTTCGGCCACCGCGAGGGTTTTCCCTTTGGCAAGCAGCTGCGTAACGACGGTTTGCTCCACGCTTTCGCTGTCAATGCCATACACTTTGTCGCCGAGCCGTTTTTGAATCTCCCGCAGCACCGGCTCGCAAAGCGCCTCGGCCTGCTCGGGGGTATCGGCCCGTGCGCTCACGCGCAGCAGAGCCTCGCCTGTTTTGGCATAGGGGGCAACTGTAGGGTTTGCGCCCTCCATCAAATCCGCCACCAACAGCTCCATGGCGCTCTCGCCGAGGTTCATGGTGCGCACCGTGTGCGATAAAATCAAGCCGCCCGCCCAGGGCTGTAAAAAGGGCTTAACGCTTTCGCGGAACATGGGCTCCATTTCACGCGGAGGGCCGGGAAGTAACAGTAAGGCTTTTCCGTCCCGTTCCAGCGCAAGGCCGGGGGCGGTGCCGTTGTTGTTGATGAAAACCGTGCCGTGCTCCGGCACATAGGCCTGCCGCTCGTTGTTCTTCGGCATGGCGGCATTTCGGCAGCTGAAAAACTGCTGCATGCCGTGCAGCAACTCCTGCGACAAAATTAGGCGTTCGCCGAACAGTTCACAGCTCACTTCCCGCGTGATGTCGTCCGCCGTGGGGCCAAGGCCGCCGGAGGTGATGACTACATCGCTGCGCGAGAGAGCCAGGGCGAGGGCGTCACGCAGGCGCTGCGGATTGTCGCCCACCGTGCTTTGGTGCCATACGCTGATACCCATAGCGGCCAGCTCCCGCGAGAGAAACTGCGCGTTGGTGTTGAGGATATCGCCCAGCAGAAGCTCTGTCCCAACGGAAAGCAATTCGCAAACAGCCATTTCGGCAACTCCTTCTGCACTGGATAAGCGCATATAAAACATTATACTGGACGTTGGCCGGAAATGCAATCCGGCATTTGGGGTAATTTGTTAATTTTTTTAGAAGAAACTTTGACGAAACTCTATTTTCCGTGTATCATCGTGCGCTTTGCGCCGGAAACCGCGCGTTCCACCAGCGCCGGGATATCCAAAGCCTCTTCCCCCTGCGCCACAAACTTGGGCTTTGGCCTTGTGCGTGGGTGGCGCGGCGTAAACACGGTGCAGCAATCCTCAAAGGGCAAAATGGAAACATCAAAGGTTTCAATCCGCCGTGCAATGCTCACCACCTCATCCTTATCCATGCCGATGAGCGGGCGGAACACGGGCATGGTTGCCACAGCATCTGTGCAAACAAGCGCGTCCAGGGTCTGGGAGGCGACCTGCCCCACACTCTCCCCGGTAATCAGTGCGCCGCAGTCCTCCCGCCGGGCAATGATTTCGGAAATGCGCATCATCATGCGGCGCATAATAACGGTGAACAGCTCCTCCGGGCAATGATCCTTAATTTGCTCCTGAATCTCCGTAAAGGGAACGACAAGCAGCGGAATGCGGCCCGCATACTGCGCAACGCGCCGCAGCAGGTCATGCACCTTTTGCTCTGCCCGCTCGCCCGTGTAGGGCGGGGAGGCAAAGTGAATGCCGACTAAGGAAAGGCCGCGCTTGGCCATCATCCAGCCCGCAACGGGGGAATCAATTCCGCCGGAAACCAAAAGCGCCGCCGTGCCCGCCGAACCGGAGGGCATGCCGCCCGCGCCCTTTATTTGATTGCCGTGGATAAAGGCGTGGCTATCCCGGATTTCCACCGTAACAACCAAATCCGGCTGGTGCACATCCACGTGCAAATGCGGGTATTGTTCCAGCAAAGCCCCGCCCAGCTCCACGCAGATTTCGGGCGAAGTGAGGGGGAACTGCTTGTCCGCCCGTTTGGCCTCCACCTTAAAGCTATCCGCGCAAAGCAGGGCGTCCGCGAGGAAGTCCCCCGCGGATGCCCGGATAGCCTGCATATCTTTTTCAACGGCCGCCGCGCGGGAAAAGCCCGCGATGCCAAACACCTTGGCAATGCGCTCCGCCGCCAAATCCAGCGGGGCGTCCTCATCCAGCGGTATGCACTGGATGGTGGACTGCGCAATGCGGAACTGGAACCGCCCCAAATCCTCCAGGCGGCGTTTCATGTTTTTGACTAAAAGGTCTTCAAAGCTGCGGCGGTTCAGCCCCTTCAGAGCCAATTCCCCGTTTTTGATTAACAAGACTTCCTTCATTGCTTGTGCATTCTCCTGTGTTTTTATAGGCTGCGCAGTAGTTTTTTGCCCTCCGTGAGCGCCCCGAGCAGCTTATCCACATCCTCCCGTGTGTTGGTATGTGAAAAGCTGATGCGCAGCGCACCGTCCAGCTGCTCCTTGGAAAGCCCCATGGCGCGCAGCACTTTGCTGGGCTTGCCCTTGGAGCAGGCGGAGCCTGTTGAGACATAGACGCCGCAGCCGGAGAGGTAGTTCATCAGGTTGTTGCCGTTTTTGCCCAGAACAGAGATGTTGGTGATATAGGGCAGGGCGTTTTCCGGGGAATTGATTGCAATGCCGCCTATGCCGCGCAGCCCCTGCACAAGATAGTCGCGCAGGGCAGCTATCTCCCTTTGCGCAGCCCCCGGCTCCGGCAGGGCTTGCAGCGCCGCGGCAAAACCCGCGATAGCGGGGAGCGGCTCCGTCCCCGGGCGCAGGCCTCTTTCCTGCAAACCGCCGTAATGCATGGGGTGCAGGTGCAGCCCCTTTTTGATGTAGAGCGCGCCGACTCCCTTTGGGCCGTGAATTTTATGTGCGCTGATGCTCATCAAATCAACGCCCAGTGCGCTGGGGCGCAGCTCCGTTTTGCCGAAGGACTGCACCGCGTCGCAGTGCAAAAGGGCGGGAGAACGGTGGCTGAGTATCATGCGTTTGGCGCTCTCAATGGGCTGCAGGGTGCCGACCTCATTGTTCACGCTCATGATGCTGACAAGGACGGTGTTTTTGTTCAGGCTATGTGCAAGGTCGGCCTCCGCGATTCTGCCGTAGCGATCCACGGGCAGGCGCACAATTTCAAAGCCCCGTGTGCCAAGCAGTTTTAGGCATTCCTCCACGCTGGGGTGTTCAATGCCGGTAGAAATAATGCGGTTGCCAAAGCGGCGCATGGCATTTGCCGCACCCAAAAGCGCAAGATTGTTGCTCTCCGTTCCGCCGGAGGTGAACACAATTTCCTCTTCTGTGCTTTGCAGATAGGAGGCAAGCAGCGCGCGGGCATAATCCAAGCGTTTTTGCGCCTCCAGCCCCTTTTGGTGCTGGGAGGAAGGGTTACCCCAACAGCTTTGCATACACTCCTGCATGGCCTCTACGGCCTGCGGGCAAACCGGCGTGGTTGCACTGTTATCCAAATATGCGTCCATGCCGTTCCCCCCTTAAGGCGAATATCCTGTTTTTTTGTAACTTTATCATTATAAATCAATTGCTCCTTACATGCAAATGTTTTTTCCGCCGTGTCTGTTTTGCGGAAAAACAGCCCCTATGTAGCAAGGCGCAAACGCCATTTTGGGCGCATGCGCCCCGGTTAGCGGATAGTTCACCTGTGTTACCAGTATATGGCGCTGTGGGTGCTTTTGGTGCGTGAAGGAACAAGATATTGAAACTGGCGCAATGAAAACAAAAAGGGCAGACACTCGGTCTGCCCCGAAGTTTTCTATGCACTAATACCAGTCATCGTTCAGAATATTTCCTGTAAAATTCGGCAAGAGCGCATACACGAAACGCTCGTTACCGAATTTTGCAAGTATTCTAAAAGGGGATTGGTATGACCTAAAATACAAAATCAGAAAACACAACCCGCGTGTGCCCTGCGCCGTTGATTTCCTCCATATTGGCCTCAATTTTCGGGAAACTGATGCCGCCGCTGACGTTTGTCATTTTCACATCAAAGCCAAAGGTGTGGGTGATGGCGATGGGCTGGCCGGTGTAGGCGTCAATCTTCGCCACAATTTTAATGTCCTTTGACTGCAGGTTGCATTCCTCCAGCGTCGCCTTGATGGAAATGCCCATAATTTTTAGGTGCTCAATCTCGTAACGCGCCTTGGAGGCGGAGACAAAATCGTTTGTAAAGCGGGAGAGCGGGGTGTTGCGGTTATACTCCGGATTCGTTGCGCCGTTGGCGTAAATGGTTACTTCGTAATAGCTGCCCTTATCCACGCAGGCGGTTTCGCTGACATCGCCTGCGCCCAGGGTGGAATTCATCAGATAGCCGGTATCCTTGCCCTGTGACGCGGTGAAATTCTGTGTGCCCTCACCCAGCTTTTTGCCGATTTCCTCGCGTGGGTTGATGAGTGCCCCCGAACCGGGAATTTTTCTGGTGAGGTCATACAGGGGTTCTATGCCGCTGATATCGTCCACGGTGGTTTCCATCATCTTTTTGAAACGCGGGAAGTTATTGTTCACTTCGTCGGTTGCGCTGTTATAAAATTTCACAATCTGGGCGTTGTTTTGTGGGAGGGGGAGCTTGCTGCGCTCGGTATCCGGCTCTTCCGGCGTCGTCTCGTCCGGATAATCTCCGCCCGTGTCCTCGGTGCCCGGCTGCGCGCGGCGGGTGGTTGTGGGCGCCCTGGTGGGGATTCGCGTTACAATCTGCGTCACGGCATGGCCGCCCCGGTCCGTCACCTGGCGGTTATCTTTATTGGTGACAATTACAACGCTGGTAATCGGCTCCAGCGGGAGGGTATCCTCTTCCTCAGTCTCCTCCTCCAGCGTGGTTTCACCTTTTTTGGTGGGGCGCTTTGTCCGGCCTTCCCCATCTTCCGGCTCATCCGGGTCCTGCAAAATCACCGGATCCGGCGAAAGCGTTGGATCGCCGGAGGGAATGCAGGCCGTAAATGTTACGGCGAGCACAAGCAAAAGCAGGCACGCGAGCAGTTGTTTCATGGTGTATCCTCTTCTTCCCAGCTGTTTCTATCATCATATGTCCATCGCGACATTTCTGTATTATAAAATACCATGTTAATTGAACCTTATATTCGAGGTTTTGTCAAGTAAATTTTCTTTTTCGGGTTTATGACCAAACGTTATGTGCGCAAAAATGCGGCGCTGAAACATTTCAGCGCCGCATTGCTGTGCTGTGAAAAAGAATTATTTCGCGCTGTACTTGGATTCCAGCGTAACTGCCAATGTTACATTAGCAGGGATGTTGGGTACTTTCACTTTCCTACCGAAAACTTCTTGCTGGCCGGTCACTTTCGCGGTGCCGCTGCCGAATTCGGCGCCGGTATGGGTAACGGATGTAATTTTCCCGGTTGTCGTGTCGATGGTCACAACATATTTACCGTCTGACAAGCCGATTTTAACGGCAATATCATCAATGGCAACAACCATTTCGCCGCCAAGTGTAAAGGCAACATCCTTAACCAACGTAATGACATCGGCTTCATTGATGGTCGAAACATAGCCAAGTGCCCCGCTTTGTGCGGAACCGGCACCGCCCTCTTCATATCTCTTTAAGTTTATGGTCAAAGTTGCGGTGTTGCCGCTTACGCTGCTCGTTGCGCTCGCCACTTGATTCGCGTTCAGCGCGACTAAATCGCTGGCTACTGTTTTGGTCTCATTAACATTTGCTCTTTGTTGCACATCCTTGTTGTTATGCAGTTCATTATCTTCTATTAACGTAATAACGCCTATAAGTTTTGCAACAGCGGTAACTTTCGTCATTGTGCGCTTATGAGCGGTGCGCTGCATGGAGGTCTTGCCCAGTGCGGAGTTGTAAAGCGCAATGATTCCGGCGGTATCAGTGGGAACGGTAATTTTTGTGGGGTCGTTGTTGCCGGGATTTGGGGCGGGAGTAGTGCCCTGTGTGGTGGTTACGTTATTATTCGGTGCCTGTGTGGTGGTATCGCCCGGGTTCGTCGTCGTTGTCGGCGCATTGGGGTCGGTCGTTACTGTGGTTGCGTTAGGGTCTGTGGTTGTGGTTGCATTGGGGTCAGTCGTTACCGTGGTTGCGTTTGGATCCGTGGTTGTGGTCACCGCGTTGGGATCCGTTGTGGTAACCGCGCTGGGATCTGTTGTGGTTTCGTTGCCCTCAGTCTTGTCGCCGCAGGCAACAAACAGGAACGCGAAGGTCATTGCCAGTAAGCATGCAAGAACTTTCTTCATACTGTTCATTCTCCCTTTTCTTTGTTTTGCATAGATAAGTGCATGTTTATTGAACCTCAAATTGTAAAATTTGTCAAGAGTGAATTGGTGAATTTTTTAAAAAAGCACCGGGGGCTTGGTGTTAGCTGTAACGGAACTGGTCAAAATTCTGTATGGAATAGAGCTTTCCCTCGCCCTCGGCGGTCATTCCCAGGATCTTGCCGTCGGTGATTTGAATATGTATCTTCATAAACATATCCAGGCTTACAATCTGCTGATTTTTCGGGTTATAAACCAAAACTGCCTTACAGTCGTAATAGCGCAGGGTGTAGGCAAGGTTCGATGAAATCGCCTTCACGCCGGCAGAATTGACTATGGTTTCGTCTATATTCTTCTTGGACATCGGCTCAAACATACCGCCTACCTTGCTGGGCGAGGTGCGTGTGCCGTCCACGGGCGGCTCCGGGTTATCCTCCGCCTTCATAATGAGTGTGAGCTTGATGTTCCCGTCCGCCAGTTGTTCGCCGGCTGCGGTTTGGAATGCGTTCGGCTCTGTAACCATGCAGCCCACCGGACAATCTTTGACCGGGAGCTTGATGGGGTCGCCGATGCCGTCCGTATATTCGCTGGATTCCATCCCCTTCTCCTTATCGGTAAACAAGGCGGAGGCAACGGGGAATATGGCGTTGATTACGGGGCTTTTAAACGCGACTTCATCCTTGGGCAACTCCTGATAGTCCAGCTTGCGGAAATGCTTCACCTCGTTTTTGGCCTGATCCATCACGGTTTTATACGCGGCCAAAACCTGGGCGGGCGTGCTTGGAATCGCTTGGGTCGGCGCAGCCGTGGCACTTGTTTGGGTTGCGGTGGAGCTTGCGGCGGACTGCGCTGTAGAGCCGTCTGTGCTGCTCGGTGCGGTATCGCTCACCCCGGAGGGCTGTGTTCCCGTGCTTGATGCCGGGTCGGTTTGCGTCCCGCTCGGCACCGTGCCGCTCTGTGCCGGGCTTGCAGTGGTTTCGCCGCCGCCGTTCACCGGGGCGGCCGCCTCGGTTGTGGTTGTTGTCTCCCCGTCGCCACCCTTGTCACAGGCCGCAAAGCCGCAAAGCAGGGCGGCCATCAGAACCAGAGACAGTAGCGCGTTTCGCCTTTTGCTCATGTGTTTTCCCCTTTTCAAAATCAATACACGAACTGATCCATCTCCTGATACGAATGCAACAACGCCTTACCCTTAGCTGAAAAAACCATTACACTGCCGCCTGTGATGTTGATATCCACATGCATCGTTAAGTTGAGTGTTTCTATATGGTTTGTCTTTGCGTCATAGACCAAAACTGCCGTGCAATCATAATAGCGCAGGGAGTATTCCAGGTTGCGAACCAGCACTTTCACGGCGGCATCGTTTTGCAGGGTGTCGTCTATGTTCTTTTTGGGCAGGGGCTCAAACATGCCGCCGACATGGCTGGGCGAGGTGCGGCTGCCGTTGGCGGGCGGCTCCGGGTTATATTCCTCTTTCATGACCAACGTGAGCTTGATGCGCCCGTCCGTGAGCTGCTGCGCCTGGGCGCTTTTGAACAGGGCAGGGTCGCTCACCATGCAGCCCAGCGGCGTTCCGACAACGGGCAGATTGGCGGTGTTGTCCGTGCCGTCTTTATAACTTCCGGCCTCCATGGCCTTCTCCTTCGTTTCTACAAAGCTCATCGCAACCGGCAGGGCGAGGTCCAGCGCCTTGCTTTCAAATTTCGCCTCTTCTGTCGGCACAGTCTGATAATTCAGCTTGCGGAAATGCTTGACATCCTGTTTCGCCTTATCCATAACGGTTTTATAGGCGACCAAAACCTGGGCGGGTGTGCTTGGAATCGCTTGGGTCGGCGCAGCCGTGGCGCTTGTTTGGGTTGCGGTGGAGCTTGCGGCGGACTGCGCTGTAGAGCCGTCTGTGCTGCTCGGCGCGGTATCGCTCACCCCGGAGGGCTGTGTTCCCGTGCTTGAAGCCGGGTCGGTTTGCGTCCCGCTCGGCACCGTGCCGCTCTGTGCCGGACTTGTAGTGGTTTCGCCGCCTCCGTTCACTGGGGCGGCCGCCTCGGTTGTGCTTGTTGTCTCCCCGCCGCCGCCTTTGTCACAGGCCGCAAAGCCGCAAAGCAGGGCGGCAATCAGAACCAGAGACAGCAGCGCGTTGCGTTTTCTCCTCATGCAAATTCTCCCCTTTCTATAAAAACCGCCGGGAACTGAAAAAATTTGTAGGCACTATGCACGGCGATTCTTGCCTTTATTATATTCTTTTTTGCTCATTTGTCAATTCCTGGCAGGATATGCTATACTGATGCCATATCTCTATATTTATATGAAGAAACGGGGCAGAATAAAACGTGAAAAAGCTGATATCCTGGAACGTGAACGGCATACGCGCGGCCGTGGGCAAGGACTTTATGGAGCACTTTCACGCGCTGGACGCGGATATTTTTTGTTTGCAGGAAACAAAGGTGCAGCCGGGGCAAATCGCCTTGGACTTGCCCGCATATCACCAATTTTGGAATTACGCGGAGAAAAAAGGCTATTCCGGCACGGCGGTTTTCAGCCGGGAGGAGCCGCTTAGCGTAGCCTACGGCATCGGGAAAGCGGAGCATGATACAGAAGGCAGGGTTATTACACTGGAATTTGAGCCATACTATCTTGTAACCGTCTACACCCCCAATTCGCGCGACGGTTTGGTGCGCCTAGCTTACCGCATGGAATGGGAGGATGCCTTTCTGCGCTATCTTAAGGGGCTGCGCCGCAAAAAACCCGTGATTTTCTGCGGCGATTTGAATGTGGCACATAAAGAGATTGACTTGACCCACCCGAAGAATAATCGAAAAAACCCGGGTTTTACGGACGAGGAACGCGCGAAGCTCAGCGCCCTCTTAGAGGCCGGCTATGTGGATAGCTTCCGCCATTTTTACCCGGAGCAGACCGAGGCCTACAGCTGGTGGTCCTACCGCATGAATGCCCGCGCCAAAAATGTGGGCTGGAGGATTGACTATTTTATCTGCTCTGCGGAGCTAACGGAGCGCTTGGCAGATGCCAAAATCCACAGCGATATTTTCGGTTCCGACCATTGCCCGGTGGAGCTGCTGTTGAAAGAGTAATACGGAGGATATACAAATGGTAAAAACGCATAAGGGAAACAGCGGAAAATGGATGATACTGGTGCTCGCGTTTTGGGCGGCGCTGGCTCTGGGTGTGTTTTTACTGGTGCAGCAGCAGGGCAGGCCAAAAAAACAGCAATTCAGCCTGGCGCAGTCGCCCTACAGCGCCGCGCTGACGGCGCAGACGGAGTGCCCCGCTCCGCTGCTGGAAACGCAGATTCCGGGCTTGTTTTATGCCATGGAAACAAACGGCAGTGTCCGCTTTTTCCACATCGATACAAGCGGTGCCATCACCGCCGCACAGGGGGAGGTCAAAACCCTGAGCACCAGCGTGACCTGCTCCGGCCAAAAAATTCCCGTAACAGTCTATTATCTGCAGCAGGGCGGAAAAACCGTGGGCTACGGGCTGTATTCCGTGGCGAACACGGAGCAGCCCGTAGCCCTGTTCGGCTATGCGTTTTTTCGGCTGATGAATCTGCCCAAGGCCTATCAAGCAGCGCTTACGGACGCAAAAAACAGCCTGCTCCTGCTTGTGGATGTGCAAAGCACGCGCTGCTACCGCAACGAAAAGGTCTATACCGAGGCCTTCGCGCTCAACCTTTCCACCAAACAGACGCAGGCGCTGTTTTCCAATAATGCCCGGACGGTGGATACCTCCGGCGCGTTCCACCCGGACTGGGTGCTGCTGCCGGATTTGTTTGTCTCCGCTCTGGCGGACAAGGCCTATTTCCTCTCCGCGCGTGAGTATGGGGTGCGGGAGGAGGGGCGCGTTTGTGACCTGATGCTGTTGCCGCAGACGGACAAAACCGTGCCGCCCAAAGCCGCACAGGGGGTTTTGGGGCGCTGGGTGCATGTGGCGGGGAACACGCTGCGCTATCTGCGCGAAAACGAGGCGGGCTTTGCGCTCTACTCCCTTACCAACAGCAAGGAGCGGGAGGAGCTGCAGTTTTACGGCGACTATAGCGGCGAATTTCTGCAGTACCGTAACTGGGTGCTGGATAAAAACGCCCTGGTTGTTACAAACCTGCTCACCGGCAAGCAGCTGCAGCTGCAGGGGCAGGCAACACCGCCCGACGCCTTTTTCGTCAGCCCAAACGGCGAAAACCTCATTCTTGTGCACTACGCGCAGGCCGTGGAGGGCGGCATGTCCGAGCAAACCATCACCTACCTCGCCCCGGGCGATAAAAACAGCAGCTCCTTCACAGAGCCGCTGCTATTCTCCGAGGATGCCCCGGACTTTTTATTTTTAGACGACAACAGCGTTTTGCACTACCGCTCCGCAAAAGAGGACGGCAGCGGGCTGACGGCGTGTGTTTTTACCTTTCAATAAAATTAAACACTTTCCTCGCGCAAATCAATTTGCAGGGTCTCGTGTTCCGTTTTCACCTGCAGATACCGCACACCGGCAGCGTCGAACATGCGCTTGGAGGCGCGTACACCGACGCTGTCTGCATATTTGTCGGAGAGATAGCGCACCTCCCGGATGCCGCATTGGATGATGGCTTTCGCGCATTCGTTGCAGGGGAACAGCGCCACATAGATGCGGCAACCCGCGAGATTCCGCCCGCCGTTGTTTAAAATGGCGTTCAGCTCCGCATGGCAGACATAGGGGTATTTGGTATCAAAGTCATCCCCTTCCCGCTCCCAGGGGAACGCATCGTCACTGCAGCCGAAAGGCAGACCGTTGTAACCCACGGACATAATGCGGTTTTCGCTGTTGACGATACAAGCACCCACCTGCGTGCTCGGGTCTTTGCTGCGGTAAGCGGAAAGCAGGGCGATACCCATAAAGTACTCGTCCCAGCTGATGTAGTCGCTGCGTTTCATGTGCTTGCCTCCTCGTGTGTGTGATGCATATTACTCCAACACCCTGCATTTTAAAAATTTTAACATATATTTTAACCAAAATCAACACAAACGCTCCAAAATGTGGTATACTACCAATTTAGTGTAAGGAGTAATAAACGTACACAAAATTTCATGGAAACGAAGGACAAACTACATGAGCTTTTTAACAAAAATTTTTGGGGATTATTCCAAAAAAGAGGTCAAGCGCATCCGCCCCCTTGCGGACAAGGTGCTGGCCCTGGAAGAAAGCTATTCCAAGCTAACAGATGAGCAGCTGAAGGCCAAAACGCCGGAGCTGAAGGAGCGGCTTGCAAACGGCGAGACGCTGGACGATATTTTGCCGGAGGCCTTTGCCGCCTGCCGCGAGGCGACCTGGCGTGTGCTGGGGGAAAAGCATTACCCGGTGCAAATCATCGGCGGCATCGTGCTCCATCAGGGGCGCATCGCCGAAATGAAAACCGGTGAGGGCAAGACCCACACCTCCAACCTGCCCGCCTACCTCAACGCCCTGTCCGGTAACGGCGTGCATGTCGTCACGGTCAACGATTATCTCGCCCGGCGCGACAGCGAGTGGATGGGCAAGGTCTACCGCTTTATGGGGCTTTCCGTGGGCTTGATTATCCATGAAAAAGAGAATGACGAGCGCCGCGAGGCCTATGCGGCGGACATCACCTACGGCACCAACAACGAGATGGGCTTTGACTATCTGCGTGACAATATGGTGCCCTATAAAGAATACAAAGTGCAGCGCGGCCACAGCTTTGCCATTGTGGACGAGGTGGACTCCATCTTGATTGACGAGGCGAGAACCCCGCTGATTATTTCCGGGCGCGGCGACAAGTCCACAGAGCTGTATAAGATTGCGAACAACTTCGCCCAAACCTTAAAAATGCAGCGCGTGAAGGAAATTGACTCCAAAACCAACGCGGAGGAGACGGCGGACGAGGACGCCGACTACATCGTGGACGAAAAGGGGCGCACCGCAACGCTCACCCAGCGCGGCGTGCACAGGGCGGAGCAGTATTTCAACCTGGAAAACCTGATGGACGCGGAAAACATGACCCTGCAGCATCACTTAAATCAGGCCATCAAAGCCATCGGCGTTATGAAGCGCGATGTGGACTATGTCGTCAAGGACGGCGAGGTGCTCATTGTGGACGAATTCACCGGGCGCATCATGCTCGGCAGACGCTACAACGAGGGCCTGCACCAGGCGATTGAAGCCAAGGAAAACGTGAGCGTGGAGCATGAGAGCAAAACACTCGCCACCATCACCTTCCAGAACTACTTCCGCCTGTATGACAAGCTTTCCGGCATGACGGGAACGGCCATGACCGAAAGCCAGGAGTTCCAGGAAATCTATAAGCTGGACGTGGTGGAAATCCCCACAAACAAGCCCATGATTCGCGACGATAAGCCCGACGTGGTGTATAAAACCGAGGAGGCGAAGTTTGACGCCTTGATTGACCAGGTGGTGGAATGCCACAAAAAAGGGCAGCCCGTTCTGGTGGGTACCATTTCCATTGAAAAGTCTGAATATTTGAGCACCAAGCTCAAACGCCGCGGCATCAAGCACGAGGTGTTGAACGCGAAATACCACGAAAAAGAGGCGGAAATTGTTGCGCAGGCAGGTCATGAGGGCGCGGTCACCATTGCTACCAACATGGCCGGGCGCGGTACGGATATCAAGCTGGGCGGCAACGCGGAGTTTCTGGCGAAAAACGCCATGCGCAAACAGGGCTTTACAGAAGAATTGATTGACGAAGCCACCGGCTTTGCGGATACGGACAACGAAGAAATCATCAACGCGCGGGAGACATTCTCCTCCCTGGAGCGCAAGTTTAAAGAAGAAATCAAGGGCGATGCCGAGCGTGTGCTTGCGGCGGGCGGCCTGTTCATTATCGGCACGGAGCGGCATGAATCCCGCCGTATCGATAACCAGCTGCGCGGCCGTGCGGGGCGGCAGGGCGACCCCGGCGAAAGCCGCTTCTACCTCTCGCTGGAGGACGATTTGATGCGTCTGTTCGGCGGCGAGCGCATGACCAATATGATGAACCTCTTAAAAACGCCGGAGGATTTGCCGATTGAGGCGAAAATGGTCTCCTCCTCCATCGAAAGCGCCCAGCGCAAGGTGGAATCCCGCAACTTTGCCATTCGTAAAAACGTGCTGCAATATGACGACGTGATGAACCGCCAGAGAGAAATTATCTACGGCCAGCGCAACCAGGTGCTCGAGGGCGAGGATTTGAAACCCATCATTTTGAAAATGCTCGAGGAAAGCATTGACGAGAACGTGGATTTCTATTGCTCCGGCTCTGTGGGCAAGGGAGATTGGAACATCAGCGGCCTGCGCGAAAAATACATGAACTGGCTGTTGACGCCGGATGACCTGAAGGGCGATTTCACCGCGCAAGAGGCCAAGGATTTGCTGCAGGAGCGCGGCCTGGAGCGCTATGAGCAGCGTGAGGCGGAATTTGGCGTGGACGAGGAGCAGCTGCCGGTGATGCGTGCGCTGGAGCGCATGGTGCTGCTGCGCAACGTGGACGACCGCTGGATGGATCACATCGACGCCATGGAGGAGCTCAAGCAGGGCATTGGCCTGCGCGCCTACGGGCAGACAGACCCTGTCGTTGCCTACCGCCTGGAAAGCTTTGATATGTTTGACGAAATGACCACTTCCATTCGCGAGGATACCGTCAAGCAGATGCTCACCCTCGTCATCCGCAGCCAGGAGGAAATTAAGCGCGAACAGTCCGTGGAAATTACAGAAATGAGCGGAGCCGGTGCCTCAGACGGCAGCGAGAAAAAGCGCCCGGTGCGCAATAAGGATAAAAAACCCGGGCCGAATGATTTGTGCCCCTGCGGCAGCGGCAAGAAATATAAAAAATGCTGCGGAAACCCCGCGAACGAAGCATAAAAGGAGACAGGATATGGATTTTCAAAAGCTGACAGACGGTTTTCTTGTAAGCAACGGCGTTTCCATCCCCTGCATTGGCTTTGGCACCTGGCAGACGCCGGACGACCAAAGCGGCATCGACGCGGTGAAGGCTGCACTCGCCTGCGGCTACCGCCATATCGACACCGCCGCCATTTATGGCAATGAAATGAGCGTGGGCAGAGCGATACGGGAGAGCGGCGTTCCGCGCGGAGATATTTTCTTAACCACCAAGCTCTGGAACTCCGTGCGCGGGTATGACCAAACGATAGCCGCCGTGAAGGAGAGCCTCGCAAAACTGGGCACGGACTATTTGGATTTATACCTCATCCATTGGCCGAACCCGGCGCAGTACCGCCCGAATTGGGCGGAGCATAACGCACAGAGCTACCGCGCCATGGAACAGCTGCACAGGGACGGCCTGCTGCGCGCCATCGGCGTTTCCAACTTTCTGCCCCACCATCTGGATGCCCTGCTGCAAAGCGCCGAGATAAAGCCGCAGGTCAACCAAATCCGCCTGTGCCCCGGCGAAAGCCAAACGGAAACAGTGGCCTACTGCAGGGAAAATGATATATTACTTGAGGCTTACAGCCCCATGGGAACGGGCAAAATTTTTGACAACAAAACCATGAAAAAGCTGGCAAAAAAATACGGCCGCAGCATCGCACAGCTCTGTGTGCGCTACAGCCTGCAAAACGGCTGGCTGCCCCTGCCCAAATCCGTCACCCCCGCGCGCATTCAAGAAAACGCCGCGGTATTTGACTTTTGCATCAGCGAAGAGGACGTTGCCGCCATTGCGGGTTTGACCGGCGCCTGCGGCAAAACCAACCACCCGGATGAAGTGAATTGGTAGCTTGTATAGAATGTTGCGCAGAAGCGGCACACCGGGCGACCCGAAAAAGGCTATTGCCAGCCTTCGGGCCGCCCGGTCTATGCTGATTGTTATTTGATTCTATGCTAATTTGTTTTCAGAAAGCAGGATACGATGCGAACGAGGGACTTAACGCAGGGCAGCCCCATGAAGCTGCTGGTGATTTTCAGTCTGCCTGTGCTGTTGGGCAATTTATTTCAGCAGTTATATAATATCGCGGATATCATGATCGTTGGCCATACGCTGGGGGACGGGGCTTTTGCCGCCGTGGGCGCGGCGGGCTCGGTGTTTAACCTGCTCATGGGCTTTATCAACGGCCTGGCCAACGGCTTTTCTATTGTCACCGCGCGCTATTTCGGCGCAAAGCAGCCGGAGCGCGTGACGAAGACCATTGCCTTTTCCATGGTGCTTGGTCTTTTGCTGGCGGGGGCGTTCCTGCTGGCAGGGGCACTTGGCTCCGGGCAGCTGCTGCGCCTGCTGCGCACCCCGGCGGACATCTTCAACGAGGCCTACCGCTACCTGATTGTTTTGGTTGGCTGCCTGTTTTTCACCATGCTCTATAACTTGGCCGCCGGTTTTTTGCGTGCGCTGGGCAACAATGTGCTTCCGCTGGTTTTTTTGATTATCGCCGTGTTTACCAACATTGGGCTGGATTTGTTATTTGTCGCCGGGCTGCATTGGGGTGTTGCGGGGGCGGCTTGGGCAACGGGGATTTCGCAGGCACTCTCCGCCGTGCTTTGCTGGATTTACATTGCCCTAAAATGCCCGCAGCTGCACACCAAACGCGCGGACTTCCGCTATGAACGCGGCTTATATCAAGAGCTGCTGAGCACCGGCTTTTCCATTGCAATGGCAAACTCCATCATCACCCTGGGCACCATGCTCATGCAGGGCGTTGTCAACGCCATGGGAACACTCTATATCGGGGCGCAGGCCGCCGCAAAAAAGATTGTCAACATGCTCATGCTGCCCATGATTACCATCGGCATCTCCATGGCTACGTTCACCAGCCAAAACTACGGCGCGGGAAAAATTCGGCGCATTCATCAGGGAATTCGCAGTGCGCTGCTGCTCCAGGAGGGCTGGGCGCTCGCCATGACGGCCCTGGTGCTGCTCTTCGGCGAGCAGCTGGTGCGCGGCATCACCGGCACAACGGATGCCGCGGTGATAGAAAACACCGTGCTGTATATGCGTATTAACGTGCCGTTTTTCGCCGCGCTTGGCCCCCTGTTCGTCTATCGCCAGGCCTTGCTCGGCATTGGGCGCAGCCGCACCTCGCTGGTTTCCGGCATTCTGGAGCTGGCAACGCGCGTGGGCGGCGCTTCGCTGATTGCGCCCGTGTTCGGCTACGCCGGGGTTTGCGCCACGGAGCCGACAGTTTGGGTCATCTGCGTTATCTTTTTAATTGTCATGTTCTATCTGGATGGGCGGATTCGGCACGCTGCGGATGGTTGAAATTGAAACACAATGAATTTAAAACGGGGTGTGAAAATTAATGGATCCAGTAGGTTTTTTGTTCGGAGCCGGTGCGGAAGCTAATTTTGGTATATGCACCGGAGAAAACTTTGCTAAAGCTATTTTGGGGTTAGATGGAACAGCAGATGTTGAATTAATGAAGCAGGGCATTAAAACATATTACCAATCTAAAGACAAATTGAATGGATATCCAAGTTATAAGTTTCAACCATACCAACGAGATTCTCTTTTAAAAAATGCCATAAGAAAAGAATTGATGGACGGCAATAGAGTATATGACACATCAAAGGAATATGAAGATTACATAAGGGACGAAATTAATGCGTTTCAAGAGAATAAAAAAATAGATTTTATTTATCAACATATTAATTATATGGGTCTGTTGGATAGGGATTTTCACACATTGATATCGCCAAAAGCCTTGGGCCCAAATAGATTTTGGCGTTTAATTACCCTTTATAATCTTGCATACCTTGCAATTTGCAAGGAAGTTTTAAAACTTAAAATTACCGATGAGATGGATATTGTCACCATTCTGAACAACCCCAAAGAAACATACAAAAGCATTGTGGAAACCATTCGATCTGAGAAAAGGTTTCAGGAACCATCGTATTATTCCGCGATTCAAGCGCTGTTAAAAAATAACGTGAAAGTAATTACAACAAACTACACCCCTATTGCAGAGCAAATCATCGGTATGGAAAGAAACAATATTGCATATCTGCATGGCAATCTTTCATGGTTTGAATGCCCTAACAACCTAACTGTTTACGATGTTGCAGGGGATGATGCGGAGGACTTAAATGATTTGCTTATTTTTCCATATATATTTCTTCAGAGTGGTGTAAAGCCAATTGTTGATACAATACAGTTAAGGGAATACGCAAAAATGTTAGATATTCTTGATAATACCAATAGTCTTTTCGTCTTGGGATACAATTTTAACTTAGATGATAATCACATTAACAGTTTTATTAGAGCCTATGTAAGAAAAAAGAAGCTCATTTATTTCGCTTACAAATGTGAGGATATTACTGCGACGAGAGAAGCGATTCAACATAAACTTCATATTAAAACTAACGAAAATATAACAGTAGTTCCAATTTGTAGTACACCTGATTTTGAAAAAGGCTTACAACAATACTTGATATGTTGACTTGTTCTTGTGTAAAATAGTAGGAACGCAACTTGGCAGAAGAAAATTTCCTGTTTTCCATCGCCCACGAACAAGTGAACAGCAGGGATAAACACAAGGCTTATCTCTACTGTTCGGTAGTTCCTATATAATGCAGGGTTTCGTTGTTGCAATCGGTTCTTCGGGAAACTGGCGTCAATCCGGCTCCCCCGCCCGGTTGATGGCAAGCAGCGGATCTACAATTTTTCCGTTTACTGTGATTTCCAGGTGCAAATGCGGTTCGTCCGCCTGCTCAATGGGTATGGTACCCAACTTGCCGACGACATCATACTGCTTTACAGCCTTTCCCACTGTGGGCGCGGAGTTTTGCTGCAGGCCGCAGTATTTGGCGAGCAGGCCGTTCCCGTGTTGGATTTCCACAACGGTGCCCCAGAGCGGGTCTGTATAAACCTTTTTCACCGTTCCGTTTTGGATGGCGGCAATGTCGTTGCCTGCGGCACCGCGGAAGTCGATGCCGTTATGCAGCCGCCAATCCCCCATGGTTTTGGAGCGCACCATTTCGCCCTGGCTGTAATCCTTGAGTATATCTGTGCCCATGGGCAGGGCAAAGCTCCCCGTGTAGGGCATGTTTTTCGTGTCCTGCGTTGTGGTGACGACGGTCGTGCTCTGCTGCTGTTTGCTTGTGGTGACGCTGCCGCGGTCATCCGGGATGTTGGTGGCGGGGATATTGACTTGTGCATCCTCGGTGGGCAGGGTGCGCCCGCCGTAATTTTCCCAATCAATGGTGCTGCGCGGGGTTGTTGTGCCCACGGAGGGTCCGGTGTTGCCGGAGGTTAGAATGGCACCCCAAATACCCGTTCCCGCCGCGAGGATGCAAAGACCTGCGACCAGATAAAAGCTCTTGGATTTAAACCTATTTTTTTTGGTTTTCTTGTTTTCGTCCATAACCATAATTCATTTCTCCGCTTCGTTATAGTATTCTTACGACACCTGTATTGTTGCCGCGAATCAACGAATCTATACCAAAACTTTGAAAATGATTGCATGTGATAAAAATGACGCTAAAAGAAAAAGCCCGGCATATCAATAAAAAATTGACTGCCGTGGCTCTGGTTTATATAGTCAAACCACCTGGAAATCAACACATCCTGGCGGTTCATTTTTCACCCTGCTGCGTTAAACTGACTCCGGCGCATCCCCCGCACTGTCTTTTTTCGGCGGCGGGTTGCCGTCCTTGATGCGTTTTACGTCTCGCTTGTGGAACACGCTGATGGGGGAATCCGGCTTGTTGTTCAAGCGCACCTTGAGCATGCCGGTCAACAGGCTGACATCCTGCACTGTGCCGCGTCCCTCCTTTGTGTCCACAAGGCTGCCCACGCGCGGCGTCTCCCGCAGCAGGGCTTCATAGGCGTTTTGCTCATATTTTAGGCAGCACATCAGCCTGCCGCAGGTGCCGCTGATTTTCACAGGGTTCAGGGATAGCCCCTGCTCTTTTGCCATTTTAATGGATACCGGCTGAAAATCGCCCAAAAAGCTGTTGCAGCAAAACGGGCGGCCGCAAATGCCCAGGCCGCCGAGCATTTTTGCCTCATCGCGCACACCGATTTGCCGCAGCTCAATGCGGGTGTGGAACACGCTCGCCAAATCCTTCACCAGTTCGCGGAAATCCACGCGCCCGTCCGCGGTGAAATAAAACAGAATCTTACTGCCGTCAAAGGTATATTCCACGTCCACCAGCTTCATTTCCAAGCGGTGGGCTTCAATTTTTTTCTGCGCCAGGGAGAACGCGTCCTTCTCCTTCTGGCAGTTTTTTTCATAGGCCGCCGTGTCCTCCGGCGTCGCCACGCGGATGAGCATTTTCAGCGGCTTAACAATTTGGTCATCCGGAATTTCCCGGTTTTCGATTGCCACCTCGCCGAACTCAATGCCGCGCGCGGTTTCAACAATGACCTTGTCCCCTTTTTCCAGTTTTGTACCGTCGGCGTCAAAATAATAGACCTTACCGACCTCTTGAAAGCGTACCCCAATCACTTCTGCCATGCAGTTCTCCTACCCTTTCGTTCGCTTTGCATGCCAGAGCTCACTGCAAAGCCGTGTGATAAGCAAATTATAATTTTCATTTCGATCCAAACTCAGCGCCGCCCCCTGCAAAACATCCGCGCAGCGCAGCATGGCAGCGCAGCTGACGCGCCCGGCGAGCTTTTGCAGCTCCGGCTGCGGAGTTTGCGCCGTTGCACCCGCGGCATAAAGAGCCAGTGTGCAAAGCATCTCCCGCAGCAGCGGCAGAACCGCGCGCAGCAAATCCTTATCTTTGGCGAACACCGCCGTCTCCTGTAACAGGGCAAACTCCGATTGCCCTGTAAGCGCCCCGCTAAGCCGCAGCGCCGCCTCGCTTGCGCGGGGGTCTGCTTTGCCCTCCTCCTGCCCGGATAGGGCAAAACAGCTCACGCGGGAGAGCACCGTGGCCAGCAGACTGTTGCGGTTGGCACACAGTAAAATGAAACAGACCTTGTCCGGCGGCTCCTCCAGCAGCTTGAGCAACGCGTTTTGCGCCGTTACGGAGAGGGAGGAGACCTGCTCCAAAATATACACCTTGCGCTGCGCCTCATTGGGCAGAATAAAGGCGTCCGCCCGCATGCTGCGGATATCCTCCGCGTGAAAGCTGTTGGCCTTCTCCCCGCCGGAAAAAAGCTTCACATCCGGGTGCGAATCCGCAAACAGCTTTTTGCAGTTGGCGCACTGCAGGCAAGGCTTTTCCGACGGTGCAGCCGCTGTGCAAATCAACGCGGCCGCAAGCTGTTTCGCCAGGGCAAGGCGCGTTTCCGCCGAAGCGCCCTCCAACAAAACGGCATGGGAAAGCTTGTTTTCCCGCAGGGCAGCGTTCAGCGCACTTGTCAAGCGTTCCGGCAGAACCAAAGCTCCAAAATTCATACGGCCAGCCTACAGTTTGTAAAACTGTTCCACATCCAGCACAAACACCGTTGCGCCGCCCACCGTGACTTCAACGGGCATGGACATAAACAGCTCGCTGGAAAACGCAGGGTTCGGCGAGAGCATCTGGGTGCGTTTGCTGGAGAATTTACGGATGATTTCGATGGTTTCGCTCACCTGGCTTTCCTCCACACCGATGAGCAGCGTTGCGTTGCCGGAACGCAAAAAACCCCCGGAGGTGGAAAGCTTTGTGGCACCGAAGCCCTGCCGCGTGAGTTCACTTAACACGGCGTGGCAGTCATCGTTATTGACGATGGCAATTACCATCTTCATAGAGAACACCTCTTTTCTATGCTGTCAATACTATTATACCGGATTTTCTCTCATTTTACAACTTCTAAATCACGGATTCTATAGGCGGAAAATTGTGCCACGGCTTCCCGGCTGATTGTTTCCCCCGGCATGACGAGCGGAATGGCGGGCGGGCAGGGGCAAACCGGGGTTGCCGCAATACGCCCCAGGCTTTCCGAAGCGGCGATACGCTCCGTGGGTGCAAGCAGAGCCTCACGCGGTGTTATCGCAATCTGCGCAAGCGGATGCGCTTTTGCAAGCGCTTGCAAAAGCGCATCCGCATCCTCGCGCGGCGCGGTTTTCGGCAGGTTCGCCAAAGCCTGCAGCGCCTGCTGTGTGCGCGTAAAATCCGCTTCGCTGTTCTGGGCGGAGGGGATGAGAATCACGCGCTGCTGTGCACAGTATTCCGCCGAAATGCCGTGCTGCCTGAATACGCGCCGGATTTCCGCCGTGGAAACGCCCTGCGCAAAAAAAGCCAGGCGCATGGGGTCGCATGTACCTTGCGGCAGCGCAAAGTCCAAGCGCGTCAGCAGAGCCTTTGTTTGCCGCACCCTGTCACAGGCGGCGCGGATGGCCGCCTTACCGCCCGTTTCCAGCCAATCCCGGCAGAGATCCAGGGTGAGCAGAATGGGGTAGGATGGGCTGGTGGAGCCAAACAGCGCCATGGCCTGCCGCGCTCCGGCAACATCCGCGCGGGAGCCCAGCTGCAGCCACGCGCCCCCGGTCAAAACAGGCAGGGTCTTATGGGCGGATTCCGCCGCCATATCCGCCCCCAGGGCAACGGCGGAGCAATCCGGCTCCAACGCGTGCAGATGGGCACCGTGCGCCGCGTCCACGAGCAACAGTATGCCGTGGGCGGTTGTGACGCGGGAAAGAGCCGAAATATCGCTTATGACACCGAAGTAATCCGGGCTGGTGAGGTAGAGCGCTTTTGCATCCGGATGGCGGCGCAGCGCCTGCTCCAGCACCTGCGGCGTAATGCGGCCGGAAAATTCACTTCCGGCAGAACTGTCCGGCAGCAGCCAGACGGGCTCGATATCCAGCAGCGCCATGGCGTTTGCCGCGCTGCGGTGAATCACGCGGGAGCAGAGCAGTTTGCCCCCCTGCGGGCAGGCAAGGCGCAGCATCGCCTGGATACACAGGGTGGAGCCCCCCGCGCTCAAAAAGGTTGCCGCCGTGCCAAACAGGGCGGCTGCAGCCTGTTCCGCTCTGGCGGTGCAGCCCTCGCCGTCAAACAGGCTGCCCGTTTCCGGCAGCTCGGTGACATCCAGCGGCGCAAGTTGCGCAAATTCCGGGGGCAAGGCACTCGCATTGCCCTTGTGCGCCGGCATATGCATGCGCACGGGCGACTCGGCCAGATAGGCCTGAACCGCGTCCCAAATCGGTGCACTCATGGCGTTTCACCCTTAATATAACGTAAGTTACGGCCGATTCCGTCCCGCCCGCGCCAGGCGTAGGCACGCCCCTCCAGCGGCTCCCCGGTGGTGATACGGCAGCGCAGCCGCGTGCGGAATTCCGGAATCGGGGTAAGGGGAAGCACGCGGTTTTGCGGGCAGACTGTTTGGCAGATATCGCAGCCCCAGGCGCAGCCGGAGGCACGGAGCAAGGCCTGTTCCTCTTCGGTCAGCGCGCCCTTTTTCTGCGTGATATGGGACAAACAGCGCACACGGAAAAACGCCGTTTCCCCCAAGGCTCCGTTCGGGCAGGCGGCTTTGCAGCGCAGGCAGCCGGTGCAGCCGTCAGCTCGCTGTGTTTCCGCCGCCGGCAATGCCAGCGTGCATGCGATTGCGCCGATAAACACATAGCTACCGAACACGGGGTGAAGCAGCAGGCCGTTTTTGCCCACGCTGCCAAGGCCCGCATACTGCGCGGCTCTCACTTCCGGAATCGGGGAATTGTCGCAAAACGGCACAAACTCCTCTTGGGGATACTTCTCCCGCAGCGAAACACAGAGCCGTTCCAGGCGGTGCAGAACGACAGCGTGGTAATCCGGCACACAGGCATAGCGGGAGATGTTTGCGCCCCGGTAGGCCTCTTCGCCAAGGTAATAGGGGAATAAGGCAACAATCAAGCTCTGCGTGTGCCGCGGCAGACGCGCACTGGCCGCGCAGGGCAGCAAGGCGTTTTCTACACGGGCAAACGGGCAAATGCCCACAGCGGGCGACAGCGCGTCAAACAGCGCTTGCAGTTCCATTGGCATCAACTCCCCACCACGCTTGCAAGGCCGAGCATGAGCGGCATGGTGAGAATGGATAAAAAGCTGACCGCCGTCACCACTTGGGCGGCAAGGCCTGCGTCATTTTCATATTTGGCGGCAAACATTACGGTGTTGTTCGCCGGAGGGGCGCTTGCGGAGAGTATCATGGCTGTCAAAAGCGTGCCCTCAACGCCAAACAGGGTAAACACACCTAACAGCACCAGAGGCAAAAACAGCAGCTTGTTCGCCGCCACGCAGAGGATGCGCCACTCGGTGAACATGGTGCGAAAGCGTGTGTTGGCGATATAGGTGCCGAAAATCAACATCGCAAGCGGTGTGTTGAGGCTCGCGAGGTAATCCACCGGGGCGGAGAGAACCGTGGGCAGCTGCACATGCAGCAAAAACAGCGGCAACCCGAGCGCAACGGAAATAATGCCGGGATTCAGCGCCAGCTTCTTCAAATCAATCTTTGTTTTTTCCTTGCCGCGCGTCATCAGATGCACGCCGTGAGAAAAGGCAAACATCTGGAAGGTCACGATGACAACAGAGCAGTAAAACACGCCCTTTGCGCCGAGTACAGCATTCGCCAGCGGCAGCGCCATGTAGCCGCAGTTGCCGTAAGCCCCCGCAAATTTAAAGACCGCCGCGCGCTCCGCCGGGGATTTGTTGAATAAAAAAGTGCTGGTGAAGGAGGAGAGCAGGTGCAGCGCCATGCCGCAGCCCGCCGCAATGAATAAATCCCGCATATTTTCGCGGCTGTATTCCATGGCGAGAAAGGACTGCACAATCTTGATTGGCGTGATGATATAAAACAGCAGGCTGGTGCAGGCCAGGGCTGTGCTGCGCGTAAAAAGCTTTAGCTTATCCGCGCCAAAACCCACGGCCACCAGGATATATAAAATCAAAACCTGCTGCGCGGCGTTGCCCATGGTTTCTAAAAACAGGGTTTTCATCAAAAACTGCCTTTCCGGTCTGCCTTTGCGGCAGCCCGAAAAAGCAGTTCCCCTTGTTTAATCAGAGCTTAACCTTCTGTTGTTCCCTTGCTCTCCAAGCGTGTTCCGATGACGCTGAGCAGCACAAGAGCCATCGCCAAATCGCAGGGCTCACAGGGGGATTGCTCCGCCAAAACATCGCCCTTGCCGCAGAGGAGCATAACCAGGCGCGGCACAAAGCAGAGCAGGCAGAGCAGCGCGGCGGGGAAGCCGTAGCCCGCGATTTTCCAATCCAGCCCGGCGCTGTTGATGTTGCCGTTGAGCTGAATAAACGCCATGAAGCACAATAGAAAAAATACCAGCATCAACATTTCAAACAGCAGCTCCGAAACATTGATAAAGCTGACGGTGCGCACAAAACGCAGCACAATGCGCCCGATTGCCCAAACCATCGGGGCGAGCGCAAGCAGACGAAACGCGGAGCCGGAACGCTGTTTCACCGCGCAATAACCGAGCAGTGCAAAATACACGGCCGCAACCACGGCGGCGACCGCCTCCACGCTCAGCGGCAGAATGCCGGTTTTAATCAGTGTGCGGAACAGTTCCTTACCGGGCAAAAGGCCGTCCAGATTGCCGAATATCCGCAAAAAGCTATAGAGCCCATCCCAAAGCAGGGCGGCGCAAGCCAGGAAGCAGGCGACCGCCGTAAAGGCCGACTTGCCCGCAACCGGTGCAAAGCGCAGCTGCTTGCGCTTGAGAAAGGACGACAGCAGAAAAAACAGCACAAACGCGGCCAAAAGCGCATAAAGCAGATAAAAGCTGAAATCCCGGCCCTTGTAAAAACCGGTCACCGGTTCGATAATGCGCAGGTACTGATAGCAGCGCAGCGGCAAAAGCAGCACCAGGCCGGCAAAAAACACGCTGAACTGCAGCGAGAGCATAGAACGCTGTTTCATCCCCATCCCCAGTCCTTTCTATTATATCCGTTCTTCTATCGGAATATATTCAAAATCATTTTCCTGCGCGTGTTCCGCTCGCTCAGCCAGGGGCTGGAAGCTGTGGGGCAGGGCAACGCTCTTATACGCGGGGCGAATAATTCTGCCGCCGGAGAGCAGCTCCTCCATGCGGTGGGCGGACCAGCCGGCCACGCGCGCCACGGTGAACAACGGGGTATACAAATCCTCCGGAATCTGCAGCATCTTGTAAACAAGGCCGGAGTATAAATCCACATTCGCGCAGATGCGGCGCTTTTCGCCCTTTGCCGTTGCAAAGGCTTGGGGGGTCAAGCGCTCAATCAGTTGCAGCAGCTGGAATTCTTCCAGATAGTCCTGATTGCCGGAGAAATTCTTGATTTGTTCCTTCAGCAGAATCGCGCGCGGGTCTGTCAGGGTGTAAACCGCATGCCCCATGCCGTAAATCAGGCCGGAACGGTCGCCCACCTCGCGGTTCAGCGCGCGCACCAGGTAGTCCGCAACCTGCCCCTCATTCGTGATATCGGAGATAGTGTTTCGGATATCCTCCACCATTTCGGCAACCTTGATGTTCGCGCCGCCGTGCTTGGGTCCCTTGAGGGAGCCGATGCCCGCAGCGATGGCGGAATAGGTGTCTGTGCCGCTGGAGGTCAACACGCGCGTGGCGAAGCTGGAGTTGTTGCCGCCGCCGTGCTCCGCGTGCATAATCAGGCACAAGTCCAGCAGACGCGCCTCTTCCAGCGTGAACTGCTTATTGGAGCGGATGGAACGCAAAACCGTTTCCGCCGTGCCGTATTCCGTTTTGGAGGGGTGGATATACATGCTCTGGTGGTAATAATGGCGGCGCTTGACCTGATAGGCGTAAGCCATGATTTCCGGCAGCTGCGCAATAATTTGAATGCACTGGCGCAGCACGTTTTCCACGCTCAAATCATCCGGATTTTCGTCATAGGAATACAGCGCCAGCACAGAGCGAGCCAACTTGTTCATGATATTCGGCGACGGCGCCTTCATAATCATATCTTCAATAAACTCCTGCGGCAGCTCGCGGTAATCCGCCAACACCTTGCAGAAGGTATCCAGCTGCTGTTTTGTGGGCAGGGTGCCGATGAGCAGCAGCCAGATGACCTCTTCAAAGCCGAAGCGGTTTTCATCCTGGCAACCGTGGATAATATCGTTCATATCAATGCCGCGGTATATCAGCCTGCCGTCCCGCGGAACGCGTTCCCCGTCCGTGACATAGTAGCCGTCCACGCTGCAGATGCGGGTCAGCCCCGCCATAACGCCGGTTCCGTCCGCATTGCGCAGGCCGCGCTTGACTTGGAATTTTTCAAAGTCCGCGGCGTTGATTTTGTTATTTTTTTCGATGCTGGCGCATAGGTTGGTAAAGGCCTCATTGCTGATGGGGGAACGATAGTTGGACATGATGTGCTCCGTTTCTCCGGCTGCGGGATTTGTGAGAACTCCATCGGCAGCTACGCCTGCCGGAAGCGTACGCCTTTTATATGAAATGAAATAGTAATTCAAAATATTCTACAACAACGAAACGGAAGCTGTCAAGCAAAAGCTGGCATTTTCCGAAAAGAAAGGACTCAAATCATGAAATTTCAAACTATCTTTATGATTTTACTGCTCCTCTCGCTGGTTCTCTCCCCCCTCGCGGCAGTTTCCTTCCCGCAGGAGGGCGGCGAAGAGCCGTTGCCGGGGCAGGTGGAGGAGGGCGGAGAGAGCATTAAGGTGCTCAACCATCTGAGCGGCAGGGTGGGGCAGCTCTCTATGGAGGAATACCTCGTGGGCGCAGTGGCGGCGGAAATGAATGCCTCCTGCCACCAGGAAGCGCTGAAGGCGCAGGCCGTAGCCTGCCGCAGCTATGCCCTGCGCAAACAGGAGATGGAGCAACAATCCCCCAGCAAAACGCTCAAGGGAGCGGATATTTCAGACGACACCGCCGTGCATCAGGGCTATATCAACGAGCAGGCGCGGCAGGAAAAGTGGGGGGATAACAGCGAGGTCTACGAAAAAAAGCTGCACACCCTGGTGCGCGAGGTGATGGACAAAACCCTTTGCTACGAGGGTAAGCCGATTTTAGCCGCCTACCACGACATCAGCCCCGGCAAGACGGAAAGCGCCAAGGAGGTCTGGGGGGAGGATTATCCTTATCTGCAAAGCGTTGTCAGCATCGGCGACAAGCTTTCACCCAATTACAGCAAAACCATCGTGCTCACCCGGGAACAATTCGCGGAAAAGGCCAAAGCGCTCGATGACGTCAAGCTCGGCAAAGACAGCGCCGCATGGCTGGGGGAAGTGAAAAAAAGTCCCGCCGGCATTGTAAAAACCATTGCTCTGGGCGGAACGGCTGTGACCGGCAGCGAGGTACGCAAAGCCTTTGGGCTGCCCAGCGCCGCGTTTGAGCTGAGCGAAAAAGACGGGGGCTTTCAGTTTCAAACCAAGGGAAACGGCCACGGCGTTGGTATGAGCCAATACGGCGCGGATTACATGGCAAGGCAGGGCAGCAGCTGGGAGGAAATTTTAAAACATTATTACGCCGGGGTTACCATTGCGTAGCGGACGGCAAGAAAACCCGTTCGTGCGTATCCCGGCCTCCCTCTTTGAGGTTTGTGTTCCAAGGGGCGCGCATGGCGCGTCCCTTGCCGTTCCCCGAGCGGAAACCACCGACAGATACACAGCCGTGTGGCAGATGCCGGTTCCCTGCGGCAAACGGCATCCACCGGGAACGGTCACCCCTACGCGACATACCCACAAATTCCGCAGACGCCGTTTCGGCAGTCTGCCGCCGGGGACTCCCTCAGCCGCCTCGCAGGCGGCAACCGCCTCGCGGGCGGCAGCTCCCTCGGGGAGGGAGCCAAGGAGCGCATCCCAACCTCCCTCGCCGAGGGAGCTGTCCCCGCAGGGACACAGGGAGTCGTCGGCGTCCCGATGCCGATTCCCTGCGGCAAACGGCTAAACCGCTGCTGCGTATATTCCGCAATTGCCTGTAAAATCTGTTCATCCTACACAAAGCCGCCTGACCATGCCCGGTTAAATTATGGCAATTCATGTATAGTAATCCCCCCCTGTGTTTGTTATAATACTATGAGTCTCTTTATAGAAAGAAGTATCGTGACGGAGAGGAATCCGGCTTGTTCCGGACAAGCGCTTTTCGCACAAAGAAAATCAGGAGGATATTGTATGGCTCACAAGTATGTTTACCTGTTCCAAGAGGGCGACGGTTCCATGAAGGAGCTGCTTGGCGGCAAGGGCGCAAACCTTGCGGAAATGACCCGGTTGGGCATGCCCGTTCCGCTCGGCTTCACTGTTTCCACCGAGGCCTGCACACGTTATTATGATGACAATAAGGTCATCGGCGCAGACATTGAGGAGCAGATTTACACCGCTCTCAGCGAGATTGAGAAAATCAACGGCAAACAGTTTGGCGACAGCAAAAATCCGCTGCTTGTTTCCGTGCGTTCCGGCGCGCGCGCTTCCATGCCCGGCATGATGGACACCATCCTCAACCTTGGCATGAACGACGATGTCGCCGCGGGCCTCATTGCCGGCAACCCCACACCCGAATTCTCCCGCTTTGTGTATGACTCCTACCGCCGCTTTATCCAGATGTTCTCCGACGTTGTGATGGAAATCTCCAAAAAGACCTTTGAGGAGATTATCGACGAGCTGAAAGAGACAAAGGGCGTCAAAGATGATATTGAGCTGAACGTGGACGACATGAAAGAGCTTGTCGCCCTGTTTAAGGCTTATTACAAGAAGCAGAAGGGCGTGGACTTCCCGTCTGACCCGAAGGTGCAGCTGATGGAATCCGTCAAGGCTGTGTTCCGTTCCTGGGATAATCCCCGCGCAAACTACTACCGCCGCATGAACGATATCCCCTACTCCTGGGGCACCGCAGTCAATGTGCAGCCCATGGTGTTCGGCAACCTGAACAATAATTCCGGCACAGGCGTTGCCTTCACACGTGACCCCGGCACAGGCGAAAAAGCGCTGTTCGGCGAATATCTGATCAACGCGCAGGGCGAAGACGTTGTTGCAGGCGTGCGCACCCCCAGCAAGATTTCCGCGCTTGAGCAGGATATGCCTGAAGTGTATAAGCAGTTCACCGAAATCGCAAACAAGCTGGAGAACCATTACCGCGATATGCAGGATATGGAATTCACCATCGAAAACGGCAAGCTGTATATGCTGCAGACCAGAAACGGCAAACGCACCGCCGCTGCGGCGCTGAAAATTGCTGTGGATCTCGTGGATTCCGGCATGATTACAGAAGAAGAAGCAGTCCTGCGCGTGGAGCCCAAGCAATTGGACGCACTGCTGCACCCGCAGTTTGATACCAAGGCGCTCAAGGCCGCAACCCCCATCGGCGTTGGCCTCGCGGCTTCCCCCGGCGCAGCCTACGGCAAAGTCGTGTTCACCGCCGAGGACGCAAAGGCCTGGGCAGAGAAGGGCGAAAAGGTCATCCTCACCCGCCTGGAAACCTCTCCGGAGGATATTGAGGGCATGGAAGCCGCGCAGGGCATTCTCACCGTACGCGGCGGCATGACCTCCCACGCGGCGGTTGTTGCGCGCGGCATGGGTACCTGCTGTGTTTCCGGCTGCGGCGAAATTAAAATGCATGCGGACAAAAAGAACTTTGAGCTTGGCGGCGAAACCTATAACGAGGGCGACTACATCTCCCTGGACGGCTCCACCGGCAAGATTTATAAGGGCGTTATTGAGACCGTGGAAGCGGAAATTTCCGGCGATTTCAGCCGCTTTATGGCTTGGGCGGACGCCAGACGCACCCTGAAGGTGCGCACCAACGCGGATAACCCGCGTGACACCAAGCAGGCAGTCCGCTTCGGCGCAGAGGGCATCGGCCTTTGCCGCACCGAGCACATGTTCTTCGAGGGCGACCGCATCAAGGCCATGCGTGAAATGATTGTCTCCCGCGATGTGGACAGCCGCAAGAAGGCGCTTGCCAAGCTACTGCCGTATCAGCAGGGCGACTTTGAGGCCATGTACCGCGAGCTGGAAGGCAAGCCCATGACCATCCGTTTCCTCGATCCGCCCCTGCATGAGTTCCTGCCCACCAAGGCTGAGGATATCGCAGAGTTGGCCAAGGAAATGAACATGAGCATTGACGACCTCAACGCCGTTGTCTCCTCCCTGCATGAGTTCAACCCGATGATGGGCCACAGAGGTTGCCGCCTTGCCGTTTCCTATCCGGAAATCGCAGAGATGCAGACCACAGCCGTCATCCAGGCAGCCCTTGCCGTGAACAAAGAGCATCCGGACTACAACGTTGTTCCGGAAATCATGATTCCGCTCATCGGCGAAATCAAAGAGCTGCAGTATGTCAAGAAGGTTGTTACCGAGACCGCTGACAAGCTCATTGCGGACGCCGGCAGCAGCATGAAGTATATGGTCGGCACCATGATTGAGATTCCGCGCGCCGCTTTGACCGCGGATGAAATTGCAAAAGAGGCCGAGTTCTTCAGCTTCGGCACCAACGACTTGACCCAAATGACCTTCGGCTTCAGCCGTGACGATGCGGGCGCGTTCCTGGATGCATACTACAACACCAACATCTTTGAGTCCGACCCGTTTGCCAAGCTTGACCAGAACGGCGTTGGCCAGTTGGTGGAAATCGCCGTCACAAAAGGCAAGGCCACCCGCCCCGAAATTAAGCTGGGCATCTGCGGCGAGCACGGCGGCGACCCGAGCACCGTCGAGTTCTGCCACAACATCGGACTGCACTACGTCTCCTGCTCCCCGTTCCGCGTGCCGATTGCAAGATTGGCCGCCGCACAGGCAGCGATTAAACAAAAATAGGCTATTGCCCCGTCTTTGGCAAACTGAATAGATTTATGGTATTATACGGTGAGGATGCTCGTCATCCTCACCGTATTCTTTTATGTTTGTGCTTGCGATGGTGGGCGGCTATGTACTTATACCATCATTAGTATAAGTTATGAATTCGTTAATTAGTGCTGTTTGTTTTGTCGTCATAATCTATTATCCTCAAGCAGTTGCGTAATTTGCCTAATTATTTCTAATGCTTTTTCCTCATTTTCTTGTGCCTTGCGAATTAAACCGACCAACTGCGTACGAGTTTCACGAGCCGCAAAATTAGCAAGTCTCTTTTCGTGCGACATCCCCCTTTTATTTTGCCCCATCAGCGGGTGCATTTCCCACGCCACCGCCGAAAGTGCAATCTTCAAGCAATCCACTGCCTGACCGCACAGATCGGCAACTTCGGGGTGCCGCTCTCCAACTGATGTTAAATACGCAATAGCGTTCATGCGTCCCGCACCAACCATGATTTGCCCGTCTTGATGACAGGTGTATTTTGCTTTCAATAGCGGTAATAATTGGTTCGGTGCGAAATTGGCATCGTCGTCTATTTTTTCCGCCCATGCGTTGTATGCGGCTTGTCCACAAGCGATTTCTGATGGTTCAATATGTGAAGAAATAAAGTTATCATGCGTCATCACTTCCAGCGCCGTTTGTAAAATTTCTGCGTCGTCTGACAGTGGCTTTTGTTCTTCTCCGATTGCCATGAGTAACATGGTGCTTTTATTTTCCCACCACGATTTCGTGATGAAATATCCGTTTTTGTGGTAGCGTACGCCTTTCTTAAATTCTGCGCCTTTTTGAAATAAACTCCATCCGAGCAGTGTGTCGCCATCCTCTTTATAACCGGCAACAATACACGCTTCCGGAGGGCCAACAATCCCCAACGCAATCACCGGACGCCCGGCGTTGATTTCTTCGCGTATCAATGATTTGAAACCCTCTTTATCAGATTCTTCGCGCTTCAACATTTTAAAAGAATGGCCAGCCGCTTGAAAACTACGTTCGAAAACTTTATATGGGTTTTCATATGTTAACACTATATCGTGTTGTCCTTCGTCCCACTTGCTTAGATTCCAACGCATACTGAACGCCGCGCCGGAAGCCGCCAATAGGAAGGAATGGTTCATTTGTTGCCCCATGTAGTTTAAGCAGTTGCGTAATACGATGGGGAATGGAAGGCACTCGCCTCCGGGGTCCTTCCCTCCAAACTCCGGTCGCGGTACGCCAAGTAAAATACATTCATTTGACATAGTAAGGATAGTCCCCTCTGTAGGTTTTTGGTTTGGATGTTCATATGGAACAACAGGAGCAAATACGCCTTGCGTGAGTGCTTGTCTGCCTACTGTATGGCCGTCTTTCCTAAAATCCATTGGCGTTATGCCGAATATACGCTTGAAAGCGCGGGAAAAAGTATTGTATTCTTCAAACCCGTATGCAAACGATATTTCGGTCAGGGATTGTTTTGTGTGCGCTATGTCAAAAGCCGCGTTACTCAGACGGCGGATCAAAATATAACGAGCAAGGCTCATTTCATAACACGCTTCAAAGACTTCCCGAATGCGCCTGTAGGATAACCCTATTGCACGAGCCATCTCGTCATAGGATATTTCCTCATGCACCCGATTTTCAACATACATACACACCGAAGAAACTACTTGCCCGTAATCCATAAATATATCACCACTTCCGGAAGTGCTCTTATTGCTCCGCTGATTAAACCTTGCGTAATCAGCGGAGCAATAGTATACCACCAAATTCTCCTGTTTGCTCTACAATTTTGACCGATAAAAATTGAGGGCTGAGAGTTTTTTCTCACAGCCCTCAATTTTATCGTTTCTCAACCGGAACAGCAGCTCGTGCTCCGGTTTCCGCTTCTGCGCCCATGCCCAAAACCGGTGCGTTATCAGACTTTTTCCAACCGAAACGTTCAAACGGATATGTTGCAATCGCTTCGTTTAAAATTTCGATTGCTATACAAAAATCATTTTGATCATCAAAAGGCATACCGTTAAAATAGAGATATGTGCAGGGCGGCAGCTCAGCAATTTCATATCCATCGGGAATAGGCTTATTGTAATCAAGCGGAACCTCAACAAAAAACGCATTGCCCTTTGTGTCCGGTTCAATTAAGAAACTTGGCAAGCGGC
>JAVBPP010000024.1:0-76457 GCA_031549535.1 Oscillospiraceae bacterium | reverse complement strand
TCATGTCGCTCCTCAGCGTTGCACTATCCTGCGTAATGGTAAAGCCCTTTTACTATAGCTGATATCCTTTGATTTTGGAAGAGCAAAAACCCATGTTGTCCTTGACACGGGGTACACTTTATTCTAATGGAGATTGGTATTCGTGAATCAATTTGGGACGCTGCAAAAGATTCTGTTGCATGCAGGACAAATACAAAAGCCGTCTATCCGGGAATCTATACTGCGGAACACGGAGCGGTTACAAATAGGCTACAAGCTGATCAAGCTCGATGATAGGGCGATGCACCCTTTGGATTTATGCGAACTTGCGTACAGCTATGATGGAGCCGCGACCCATGCCGTATTAAGAGCGGTTGGATTACTGCCGTAACGATACTGCGCCCCCGATGAAGCAAACCTTCGTCGGGGGCGCAATTCTCATTAATTGTGCAAAACCTCGGTGATGTTCAGCCCCCGGCAAAGCGCCGGTGTGTCATCATCCAGCGTTTCCGCGCTGTAAACCAACTAATACTAATTCCAAGCAGAAAACTCGATATCTTTGCGGTCTTTTTCACGCTGTGCTTTGTTGTCCTCCTTGCCGGGCGAAAGCCCGGCTGCGTCGTCCGCCGCGCACAACGCAAAAAATCCACGCAAATCTATTCGAGTTTTCTACTTGGAATTAGTATAATACCAATCTCCAGGCCTTCCGTTTTATGAACGACCCCTCCCGTTTACGGCTTTTTCTTCCCCAGCTTGGGTAAAACGCCGCAGATGAGGAAGAGCGCGACAGCGCCGCCCGCAATATAGAGCGGAATGCGGATTTTGTCGGAATCCCCTGTGTTGATAAAGGGCATGTCGGCCGCCTCTGCACCGAAGGCTTGCATGGCAACGATGATAACGCTCACGAGCATCAGCGCGGCGAGTAAAATCGCAACCGCACGGACAATCCATTTTCTTTGTTTCATTTCAGTGACCCTTTCCCGTTTCTAATACTATTTGATATGAATATGTAATGGAGCACCGGCTCCGGGCTTATAAATGCAACGTCTTTCGCATATCCGCTTCCAGTTTTGCGGCGAGCTCCGCCGCCAGCTCCCGTGTCCCGGCACGGGCGGTGATGTAGAGCTTCATTTTCGGCTCTGTGCCGGAGGGGCGGAGGATAACGCTGCTCCCCTGCTGCAGCACAAAGCGCAGCACATTGGAGGGCGGCAACGCAAGCGCAGACTGCGCCCCCGTCGTATAGTCATTTTGTGACTGCTCTTGATAGTCATAATACTGTTCCACGGCAAGGCCGGCAATTGCGCGCGGCGGGGCGGAGCGCAAAAGCTGCATGAGGGCAAGCATCTGCTTCATGCCGCTTTCGCCGGTAAAAGAAAAGTTGACCAGCGCGTTATCATACACGCCATACTGCGCAGAAAGCTCCTGTAACACCGCCGTCAGCGTTTTCCCCCGCGCCTTATAATAAGCCGCCATTTCACAAATCAGCAGTGAGCCCACAACGGCGTCCTTATCGCGCGCGTGCGTGCCGGCGAGATAGCCGTAGCTCTCCTCCATGCCCAGCACAAAGCGGGCTTCCTCCCCGTTTTGCTCCAACGCGCTGATGTATTCCCCGATATACTTAAACCCGGTCAGCAAACTGACGACCTCGCAGCCGTACTGCGCCGCGACGGCGTCCACAAAGGGCGTTGTCACCAAGGATTTTGTGATAACCGGGCGCTCGGGCAACGTGCCGCTTTCTTTTCTCGCCCGCAGCAAATATTCTGTGAGCAAAACGCCGACATCATTTCCGCTGAGCAGGGTGTAACCGTCCTGTTCGCGCACAGCAATGCCCACGCGGTCACAGTCCGGGTCAGTGGCAAGCAGCAAATCGGCAGGGTTCTGCTCCGCCTGCCGCATCGCAAGGGCAAACGCCTCTTTGATTTCCGGGTTTGGGTAAGGGCAGCTGGGGAAGTTGCCGTCCGGCTGCTCCTGCTCCGCCACAACGGAAACACTGCTAAAGCCTGCGCGGCGCAGCACCTCGCGGACGGGCTTGTTACCCGCGCCGTTCAGCGGCGTGTAAATGACCTGAAGCGCCCCGGCGCTGCGCGTATCCGGGCGCACCCGGCAGGAAAGCACCTTCTCATAAAACGCCTCCTGCAGCGCGGGCGGTATCATCGTAATATGCCCCTGCGCGAGCGCCTGCGCATAGTCCATGGTTTTCACATCGCGGAACGCGTCCACCTGCGCAATATAGCCCTGTGTCTGCTCTGCGGCATGGTCTGTCATCTGATAGCCGTTGGGGTCATAGCATTTATAGCCGTTATACTTTGCCGGATTGTGGCTGGCGGTAATAATAATGCCGGATTGGCATTTCAGCGCGCGCACGGCAAAGGAGAGCATGGGGGTTGGCACCAATTCCGCAAACAAATGCACCCGGATTCCGTTTGCCGCCAACACACAGGCGGCGCTTTGGGCAAAACGCGCGGAGTTGATGCGTGAATCATACGCGATGGCAACGCAGGGGGCGGAAAACTGTGCGTTGAGATAATTGGCCAGCCCCTGTGTCGCTTGGTTGACGGTGAACACATTCATGCGGTTGGTGCCCGCGCCGAGCACACCGCGCAGCCCGGCAGTACCGAACTGCAAATCCTGATAAAAGCGGTCGCGGATTGCATCCTCTTGCCCCGCGACGGACTGTAATTCTTGAAACAACGCAGGCTCCGCAGCGGTCTGCGCCAGCCACAGTTGATACAGTGTTGTAATGTCTCGCATAAAAACGCCTTCTTTCCCAGTTTGTTAAGTGTAACGCGTTTTCACCCCAAAGTCAACGGTTTGACAGCCGAAACTCAGATGAGGTATACTGCAGGCAGAACATATTTTAGAAAGCTTTAGAAAGCAGGTTGCCCTATGCCGCTGCAAAAAAATCAAGAATTGGAGCTGACCATCGGGGCGCTGACGCTCGCGGGCAGCGGCGTTGCACGCCATGAGGATATGGCGGTTTTTGTGCCTTCCACGGCGCGGGGGGATTGCATCCGCGCGAAAATACTGAAGGTCAAACCCCGTTACGCCTTTGCGAAGATGACGGAACTGCTGATTCCATCGCCTGACCGTATCCCGGAGGATTGCCCGGTCAGCCGGCAATGCGGCGGCTGCGTGTTCCGCCACCTGGATTATCGGGCAGAGCTAGAAGTCAAGCAAAACGCCGTGGCGGATGCTTTTGCGCGTATCGGCGGCATGGCTATAGAACCGCAGCCCATATGCGGGGCGGCGGAGCCGAACCGTTACCGCAACAAGGCGCAGTACCCGCTTGCGCAAACGGAAGGCGGCATCGTAGCCGGCTTCTATGCCCCGCACAGTCACCGCGTGGTCGCCTGCGCGGATTGCCTGCTGCAGCCGAAGGAGTTCTCCCACCTTGTTGCTATCATAACCGCGTGGGCGGAAAAATATGCGATTCCAGTCTATGATGAGGGCAGCCGCCGCGGCCTGCTGCGGCACATCTATCTGCGCAAGGCGGAGGAAACGGACACCCTGATGGTTTGCCTGGTTGCCAAGGCAAGGCAGCTGCCGCATGAAGCGGAGCTGGTGCAAACGCTGACACAGGCTGACCCGCGCGTTGTCAGCATAATGCTAAACACAAACGCGCAGGACACCAACGCAATATTGGGCAAACAAACGCGTGTTTTGTTTGGTGAAGATGCGTTGACTGACCGGCTCTGCGGCCTTTCCTTTCGAATTTCACCGCTTTCCTTTTATCAAGTCAACCGCCCCCAGGCCGAGCGCTTGTACCAAAAGGCTGCAGAATGCGCGGACCTGAGCGGAAAAGAAATTCTGCTTGACCTGTATTGCGGAACCGGCACCATCGGCCTTTCCATGGCAAAGCGCGCCAAACGCCTGATTGGCGTGGAAGTGGTGGAGCAGGCGGTGCGGGACGCGCAGGAGAACGCAACAAACAACGGCATCACCAACGCCGAATTTCTCTGCTTGGACGCGCTGGAAGCGGCAAAAGAACTGCGCAGGCGCAAACTGGTTCCGGACGTCATCCTGCTGGATCCGCCGCGTAAGGGCTGCGCGGCAGAGCTGCTGCCAATTTTAGCGCAACTGCAGCCAAATCGCATCGTCTACATCTCCTGCGACCCGGCAACCCTCGCCCGCGACTGCGCCGAGCTGCGCAGCTTCGGCTATGAAGTAAAAGAGGTGACCCCGGTGGATATGTTCCCGCGAGCGGGGCATGTGGAGACGGTGGTTCTGCTGTCAAGGGTCGATAGCCAAGGTGCGGTTTCAGGCGGCGACGTGTGAGGGAACATATTTTGAAATTGGTGCAAAGCAAGTTAAAGTCTCCCAAAAAACATATTTTTCGAGTAAGGATTTGATAAATTGATGCCCATAAGTATCCGCTTAGAAGAACCCAAAGACTTTAGAATTGTTGAGGAATTAACGAGAGCAGCTTTCAATAATTCGGCCAGAGTAGACCGTTCGAAAATTGATTGCCCCATGGAGCACCATATGGTTCACTTTTTGCGAGAACATGAAGGAGTAATGGATTTAGATTTTGTTGCCGAAATTGATGGAAAGATTGTAGGACATATCATCTATAGTCGTGCCTATATTTTACAACCAGATGGTACAAAGGTTGATGTCTTAAACTTCGGCCCAATCAGTGTATGGCCAGAATTGCAAAAAACGGGTATCGGCAGCGCTTTGATGAAGCACTCATATTGAAAAGGCAAAACATCTTGGATTTGGTGCTATACTTTTCTTTGGTCATCCAGAATATTATCCTCGTTTTGGTTTTGTTGAAGCAAAGCATTTTGGAATTTCTGATTGTAACGGAGATAATTGTCCTGCATTTATGGCTATGGAACTAAGAGAAGGGTTTTTCAAAAATATTAAAGGCAAATTTATTGAAGCAGATATATATAACGACGATTTGAATCGAGAACAAGCTAGAGAATTTGATAAGTCTTTCTGTTCAGAGTGATCACTTTCCTTTAACTCGCAAACTTAAAGAATAAGAAGGAGCAAGCAATATGTATGATATTGCAATTATCGGACTGGGCCCTGCGGGGGCGACTTTGGCTCGCCTGCTGGGGGCGCAATTTTCTGTTATTGCCATTGACAAAAAGGGGGCAGCTTCCTCCGGCTTTTGCAAGCCCTGCGGCGGTTTGCTGGCGCCAGACGCGCAGAAGCTGCTGGCTCGGTTTAATATGGTTTTGCCAAAACAAATTTTGGTCGATCCGCAGATTTTTGCGGTGCGCACGATTGATACCCGCCAAAACCTCGAACGTTATTATCAGCGTTTTTATATCAATTTGGATCGTCACCAATTTGACCGCTGGCTGATTGGCTTGATTCCGGACAGCGTAACCGTTGCCGCTCAAGCCAACTGCCGCAGTATCGTGCGTACAGAAGATGGCTATCAAATCACCTACAGCCAAAACGGGCGGGAGTCTACCGTCTGCGCTCGCTATCTGGTTGGCGCGGACGGCGCAAATTCCCTGGTTCGCAGAACATTTTTTCCCGAAAAACGCATCCGAGAATATATTTCCATTCAAAAGTGGTACCGGCACCCCGGCAGCAATCCGCTCTACTCCTGCTTTTTTGATTCCGCGTTGACAGATTGCTATGCCTGGGGTGTTACGAAAGACGAATATTTTATCTTAGGCGGAGCCTTCCCCAAGGCGGGGGGGCGGGAGCGTTTCGCGCAGCTGCAAGCAAAGCTGGAACAGCGCGGCTTTGCGTTTGGCGAGGAGGTTAAAACACAGGCCTGTCTGGTGCTGCGTCCCTTGGGGTTTTGGCAATGTTGCACAGGAGACCGCACAGCCTTTTTAATCGGCGAAGCCGCAGGATTCATCAGCCCCAGTTCCCTGGAGGGCATTAGCTATGCGTTGGAAAGCGCCAGGCTGCTCGCAGAGGCCTTGCGAAAATCCAACCCGCGGCGGGTATATCGCAGCAAAACACGCGCACTGCGTGGCAAGCTGGTGTTGAAAAGCCTAAAGTCGTTTTTTATGTATAACTCCTTTGCAAGATACCTTGTTATGAAGCTAGGACTCCTTAGCATTGAGCCATTTGAAACAACGGAACTGTAATACCAATCCGCACGAAAAAGGCGGCGGCATCCTTGACTTTTCACCATATTCAGCATATACTAAAAGCTAATCTGTATAAAATAAGGGGAGTTTCGGCATATGCTAGGGAATTCTGAAAAAACGATGGAAAAAGTCGTTGCGCTGTGTAAGGGCAGGGGCTTTGTTTATTCCGGCAGCGAAATTTACGGCGGCCTTGCAAACACTTGGGACTACGGCCCTCTGGGTGTGGAGTTTAAGAACAATGTCAAGGCGGCCTGGTGGCAAAAATTTGTGCGCGAAAATCCCCATAACGTTGGTTTGGACAGCGCCATTTTAATGAATCCGCAGACCTGGGTTGCCTCCGGCCATGTGGGCGGTTTTTCCGACCCGCTGATGGACTGCAAGGGCTGCAAAACACGCCACCGTGCCGACAAGCTGATTGAGGACACGGATGTAAACCCGGCGGGCTGGAGCTTTGAGCAGATGAGCGCCTATATCAAAGAGAAAAATATCTGCTGCCCGGATTGCGGCGCAAATGATTTTACGGATATTCGCAAGTTTAACCTGATGTTTAAGACCTTTCAGGGCGTGACGGAGGACGCAAAAAATGAACTGTTTTTGCGGCCGGAGACCGCGCAGGGTATTTTTGTGAACTTCCCGAACATTCAGCGCACCACGCGCCGCAAAATCCCCTTCGGCGTATGCCAGGTGGGCAAAAGCTTCCGCAACGAAATTACGCCCGGCAACTTCACCTTCCGCACACGGGAGTTTGAGCAAATGGAGCTGGAGTTTTTCTGCAAGCCCGGCACGGAGCTGGAGTGGTTCGCCTATTGGAAGGAATTCTGTAGGCAGTGGCTGCTCTCCCTTGGCATGAAGCAGGAGAATCTGCGCCTGCGTGACCATGAGCAGGAGGAGCTTTCGCACTACTCCAATGCCACAACGGACTTTGAGTTTTTGTTCCCCTTCGGCTGGGGCGAGCTTTGGGGCGTTGCCTCCCGCACAAATTTTGACCTCACACAGCACCAGGAAACCTCCGGCAAGAGCATGGAGTATTTCGATCAGGAGGCGAACGAAAAATATCTGCCCTATGTCATAGAGCCCTCCCTCGGCGCGGACCGTGTGGCACTGGCCTTTTTGTGCGACGCCTACGACGAGGAGGTTGTGGACGCGGAAAAGAACGATGTGCGCATTGTGCTGCGCCTGCATCCGGCGTTGGCGCCCGTTAAGGTTGCCATTCTGCCGCTTTCCAAAAAGCTCAGCGAAGCGGCCGAGAAAATTTATCATGATTTAACCAAACGCTTTAGCTGCGAATTTGACGACGCCGGTTCCATCGGCAAGCGCTACCGCCGCCAGGATGAAATCGGCACGCCGCTTTGCGTGACCTACGACTTTGAGTCGGCCGAGGACGGCTGTGTCACCATCCGTGAGCGCGACAGCATGCAACAGGAGCGCGTTTCGCTTGAGCAATTGGAGGCTTATATTGAAGGGAAGCTGCAGTTTTAAGGGGGTATAATCCTATGAATGTACAATTTACCGAAACCGTTTTACGCGATGCAAATCAGTCATTGATTGCAACACGCATGCCCCTTTCTGACTTTGCGGATATTTTGCAAACGATGGATGGGGCTGGGTATTATTCCCTGGAATGCTGGGGCGGGGCGACCTTTGATTCCTGCCTGCGCTACCTTTCTGAAGATCCCTGGGAGCGCCTGCGCGTAATTAAGAAACACTGCCCAAATACCAAGCTGCAGATGCTGCTGCGCGGGCAGAATTTGCTTGGATATAAACACTACCCGGACGATGTGGTGCGCCTGTTTGTACGAAAAAGCGTGGAAAACGGCATTGATATCATCCGCATTTTTGACGCGCTGAACGACATTCGCAACATCGAAACGGCAGTGGATGAAACACTGAAGGCCGGCGCGGTTGCGTCCGGAACTATCTGCTTTACCATCAGCCCAATTCACAATTTAGAGAGCTATGTCACCCTTGCCAGGCAAATGGAAGCTTTGGGTGTGCAAACCATCTGCATCAAAGATATGGCAGGCATCATGGGGCCGCAGGAGGCCTATGACTTAGTAAAAGCACTGAAAGAAAACGTAAAAGCACCCATTGTGGTGCATACCCATTCCACCACAGGGCTTGGCCTGCTGACCTATCTAAAGGCTGTGGAGGCGGGCGCGGATGTAATTGACAGCGCCATCTCCAGCTTTTCCGGCGGCACCTCACAGCCGCCCACCGAAACGTTGGTTTATGCCCTGAAACAGCTCGGGCACACCGTGGCAGTGGACGAAAGTATATTGCAAAAAATCAATGACTTTTTCAAACCTCTGCGCGCAAAGGATTTAGATAGCGGCCTACTGAACCCGCTGGTGCTCACCACGGATACCGATGCCCTGGTGTATCAGGTACCCGGCGGCATGCTTTCCAATCTGGTGGCGCAGCTAAGCGCACAGAATAAGATGGATCGGTTCGACGAAGTGCTTGCGGAAGTGCCGCGTGTGCGCCAGGAGTTGGGCTATCCGCCGCTCGTCACCCCCATGAGCCAGATGGTCGGCGTGCAGGCGGCGCAGAATGTACTTTCCGGTGAGCGCTATAAAACCGTTTCCAAAGAGATAAAGAGCTACATCGCGGGGGAATACGGCAAGGCACCGGGCGAAATTGATTTTGCACTCGCGCAACAAGTGCTGGGTGACGCAAAGCCCTATACCGGCCGTTTTGCCGACACGCTTGCGGACGGCCTGCCCGAGGCGCGCGCATATTTGGGCGCAACAGCGCAGTCGGACGAGGACGTACTCTCCTACATTGCGTTCCCGCAACAGGCGGAGGCATTTTTTGCGCAGCGTGAGGAGAAAAAGAGCAGGACATTCAGCTATAGCATTCGCGCGGCGGAATAGGAGGGTTTTGTATGTTTTACGGACAGGATATCTCCCTCAGCCGTGCGCTGATGATTGCGGTTGCGGGTTTTGCTGTTGTGTTTTTCGCATTGATTCTGCTGGCGTTTCTGGTACGGCTGCTTTCCGCTGCCGTCCGGGCGGGCGAAAAAATTGCGGCGGGGAATAAATCGGTTGAAGCGATGCCGGTTTTAGCGGAGGAAACCAACGCTCCGCAGGTTGCCGCAGGGGAATTGAAGTTGATAGATACGGACGAAGCGGAAGCAGCGGCGATTATGGCCATTGTCAGCCACCAGAGCGGCATCCCCTTAAACCGCCTGCAGTTCCGCAGCATTCGCTTGCTGCCGGAAACCCGCTGAGAAAGGATAACAACATGAAATATATCGTGACATTAAACGGAAAACAGTATGAGGTGGAAGTGGAACAAAGCAGCGCGGTGATTGCGAATGTCACTGCCGCGCCTGTTGCACCCGCATCTGCACCCGTTGCCGCCCCCGTGCAGGCGGCAGCTCCCGCACCCGCATCCGCACAGGCCGGATTGCAGGTCACCGCGCCCATGCCCGGCGCGATTCTGGCTGTGCACAAACAGGCCGGTGATGTGGTGAAAGCCGGCGATGTGTTGCTCATCCTCGAGGCGATGAAGATGGAAAACGAAATTGTTGCCCCACAGGACGGCACCGTCAAGCAAATTTTGGTGCAAAAAGGGCAGACCGTCAGCACGGATGAAGTGCTGGCCGTCTTATAAGAAGGGGGCGGCTATGGACTTTTTAATCGGAATCGGCAGGGGCCTGTGGGAAGGCTCCGGCATAGCGGCTCTGACCTGGCAAGAAGGCGTTATGATATTGGTGGCGTTTGTACTGCTGACGCTTGCCATTGTAAAAAAATTTGAGCCGCTGCTGCTCTTGCCGATTGCATTTGGCATTCTGCTGGCAAACCTACCCAATGCCGGGCTGATGGCAGACCCGGCCGCAGGAGAACCGTTTTATACGGCAGGCGTGCTGAAAATTATTTATATGGGCGTCAAAAGCAGCATTTTCCCCTGCTTGATTTTTTTGGGGGTCGGGGCGATGACGGATTTTGGACCGCTGCTTGCGAACCCCATGAGCCTGCTGCTCGGCGCAGCGGCACAACTGGGTATTTATGTGGCGTTCCTGCTTGCCATTTTGCTTGGGTACAGTCCGGCGGAAGCCGCGTCCATCAGTATCATTGGCGGCGCGGACGGCCCCACGGCAATCTGGCTGACGACAAAGCTGGCGGGGGATCTGCTCGCGCCCATTGCGGTTGCAGCCTATTCCTATATGGCGTTGATTCCGTTGATTCAGCCGCCCATCATGCGTGCGCTGACTACAGAAAAAGAGCGGAAAACCGAAATGAAGCAGCTGCGCAAGGTCAGCAAGGCGGAAAAAATTATTTTTCCGATTGTGGTCTTGGTACTCTGCGCGTTTATGTTGCCCTCTGTTGCGCCTTTAATCGGCATGCTGATGCTCGGCAACCTGTTCCGCGAAAGCGGCGTGGTGGAGCGTTTACATGACACGGCGCAGAATGCCCTAATCAATATTGTTACGATTCTGCTGGGCGTCAGCGTTGGTGCAACGGCAAACGGCGCACTGTTTTTGCAATGGAAAACGTTAGGTATTATCCTTCTGGGACTTTTGGCATTTGCGTTTTCCACTACCGGCGGCATTTTATTGGGCAAATTGATGTATTGGATCACCGGCGGCAAGGTGAATCCGTTGATTGGCTCTGCGGGCGTTTCCGCCGTTCCGATGGCGGCGCGTATCTCCCAAAAAGAAGGGCAGCGGGCAAATCCGGTCAACTTCCTGTTGATGCATGCCATGGGGCCGAATGTGGCGGGTGTAATCGGTTCCGCAGTGGCGGCGGGCTTTTTGCTGCTGATGTTCGGGAAATAAACTAATTATGCCAATTCCGCTTGAGTATTGCATATACTGCGCAATCAAAATATACGCCGTACAGGCATTCTCCGTCCCGGAGCATACCCTCTAAAGCAAAGCCAAGCCGTTCCGGAATGGCTCTGCTTTTTCGGTTTTTATCCGCACTTGGATGCCGTTTGCCCGAGGGAAGCGGCATCGGAACGCTGACGACTCCCTCCGTCCCTGCGGGGACAGCTCCCTCGGGGAGGGAGCGGGGATTGGCGGACTAAACGACATCGGCGGAATTTGCGGGGCATATCGTGTAGGGTGCGCACACCGGGCGCACCGCCGTTCCCTTTGAATGCCGTCTGCTGCAGGGAAGCGGCATCGGGACGCTGACGCCTCCCTCGGAGAGGGAGGCGGGGATTGGCTGCCTAACGGCGTCGGCAGAATTTATGGCATATATCGTGTAGGGTGCGCACACCGGGCGCACCGCCGTTCCCTTTGGATGCCGTTTGCTGCAGGGAAGCGGCATCGGAACGATGAGGGCATCGTTCCCTACAAATCAAAAAGCGGCTAAAGTTTTCACTTTAGCCATCTGATTATTTTTATGAGGCGCTTTCGCATCAATAAAAATACAGGAAAGCGAAAGCCTGCGCATCGGATCGCGCCTGCGCAAGCTCAGCTGAAAAAATAGTTCCTTTACCAATATATAAGCGTACCATAAAAACCTCTGTACCGTTATTCTGTGGATTTTTAGTTCCAAAATAATCAGTACTATACACCAGAGAAGTCAACTCAAGGAGGGTTCGCCATGTCTGCACCGCTTGCGGAACGCCTTCGTCCGAAGACGCTGGAGGATATCGTCGGGCAGCGGCATTTGCTTGCCCCGGGGAAGCCGTTATACAATATTATCAACTCCGGAACGCTGCCGAACCTCGTGTTCTACGGCCCGCCCGGCATCGGGAAAACCACGCTAGCGGGCATTATTGCGCAGAAAACCGACCGCCTGCTCGTGAAGCTCAACGGCACCACGGCGGGCACGCAGGACATCAAAGACGCGGTTGCCAAGCTGGATACTTTTCTTGCACCCAACGGAATCTTGTTGTATCTGGATGAGATTCAGTATTTTAATAAAAAGCAACAGCAGACCCTGTTGGAGTTTATTGAGAACGGCACGATTACGCTGATTGCCTCCACCACGGAAAATCCCTATTTTTATGTCTACAGCGCCATTTTAAGCCGTTCCACCGTGTTTGAGTTTAAATCCGTCACGGCGGAGGATTTAATTCCCGCAGTGGAACGCGCATTTGCGTTTATGGAAACAGAACACGGGGAACAAATTACTTGTGAGGATGGCGTGTGCGCTTACATTGCGCAGGGTTGTTCCGGCGACGTACGCAAGGCAATGAACGCCGCCGAGCTTTGCGTGCTCTCTTCCCCGCCGGAAAACGGTGTGCGCGTTGTTACGCTGGAATGTGCAAAGCAGCTCACCCAAAAAAGCGCTTTGCGCTATGACCGCGAGGGGGATGAGCATTACGACATTCTCTCCGCCTATCAAAAATCCATGCGCGGCTCCGACACGGACGCGGCGCTGCATTACCTTGCGCGGCTGTTGGAGGCGGGCGACCTGCCCAGCGCCATCCGGCGACTGGTTGTGACCGCCTGCGAGGACGTCGGCCTTGCTTATCCGCAGATTATCCCCATCGTCAAGGCCGCGGCGGATATTGCCTTGATGGTTGGCCTGCCCGAGGCGCAGATTCCTTTGGCGGATGCCGTGATTTTGGTTTGCACTGCGCCGAAATCCAATTCCGGCGTGAGCGCCATTGCCAAAGCCCGCGCGGATGTGCAGGCGGGGAAAACAGGCTCCATCCCGCGCAGCCTGCAAAATAAACATTTTGACGGCGAGGACGCCGCGCAAAAGGGGCAGCACTACCTCTATGCGCATGACTATGCAAACAACTGGGTCAAGCAGCAGTATTTACCCGACAATCTGCTGGGCACCCGCTATTATGAGCCGGGTAAGAATAAAACAGAGCAGACTTTTGCGGCGTATTGGAAGAATATAAAAGATGAATAGCATGCATCGTTGGAAAATTGCGGTAACAATCCTGTAATTGACTTTTTTCGGGAACTTTGGTACGATACTTGCATCTATTTTGTATGTCACAGTTTAAAGTGCAACAATAACTAGGAGTGCCGAATATTATGATTAACACCGACCATCTTTGCATGAGCTGCATGCGGGAAATCGGGGAGCTCAAACAGTGCCCGCATTGCGGTTATGCCGTTGGAGCTGCGCAGCCCGCCGCCTATTTACCCGTGCGTTATGTGATAGCCAACCGCTATTTGTTCGGCAAAGCCCTGGAGCAAAACGGAGAGGGCATCACTTACATTGGCTGGGATCTCAACCGGCGCATTGCCGTTTGCATCCGTGAGTTTTTCCCGGATTCGATTGCCCAGCGCAGCCAGGACAGCGCGTTTTTAAGCGTGATGCCCGGCTGTGAGCGCACCTTTGAGGAATGCCGCCAAAGTTTTTTAGAGCTTTGGCAGAAGCTCGCGCGCCTGCGTGGCCTGTCCTCCCTCATCAGTGTAACGGATATTTTGGAGGAGAATAACAGCTCCTACGCGGTTTATGAACATATCAGCGGCAACACCCTTCGGGAATATTTGCTCATTAAAAGCAAAACCGGCACCCTCAGCTGGGAGCGTGCGCGGCAGCTTTTAATGCCCGTGCTTTCCGCCATTGGGACATTGCATTCCGCCGGAATCATTCATCGCGGCATCTCCCCCACCACCCTGCTTGTGAGCCAGGACGGCAAGGTCTGGCTCTCCGGCTTCAGCATTTGGCAGGCGCGGACGGCGCGCGGTGATTTGAACGCCCAGCTGTTCCCCGGTTATTCCGCAATCGAGCAATATGGCTTTGAGGGGCAGCAGGGGAGCTGGACGGATATTTACGCCTTCGCGGGCGTGTTATACCGCTCCCTCACCGGCAGTGACCCGATTGACGCCTCCCTACGCGTGACGAACGACAGGCTCATGGTGCCCGGCCAGGTCGCGGAGCAGGTACCCGCCTACGTGATACACGCGCTGGTGAACGCCATGCAGATTCGGCCGGAGGACCGCACGCGTACCGTGGATATCCTGCGCGCGGAGCTTTCCGCCTCCCCAAGCGCTTCGGTAGCCGGCGCAGCCTATCTGGAGCAGGCAGCACGGCAAAGCAGCGCAGGGCAACCCAACGCCAGGCCTGCTGCAACTGCGGCAGCTCCCCGGCCGCGCCCGGCGACAATAGAGAAAAAGAGTAATTCGCAGCGCAGCACCATCATCAAAGCCATGCTCATCAGCCTTGGCGCTGGCCTTGTGATTTTTGCGGCACTGGCGTTAACGGTTTTTAAGGACGATTTGTTCGGCGTGGCAGAAACAACAACCAGTCCCGGCCAGGTAACCCAGGCACAGGGCGAATTGTTGGAAGTGCCAAACCTCACCAACGATCGCACCTATATTTCCGTTTTGGAAGATCCGATTTTGCAGAGCCGCTTTAGCTTTAAAGAAGTATACGTTTACAGTGACACGGTGGAAAGCAACTACATCATAAAGCAAAGTATTGAACCGGGCAAACGGGTTGCGCAGGGCACCGAAATTGTGTTAACCATCAGCAACGGCAAAGAGCTTGTGGAGCTTCCGGATTTGACCGGCAAGAAATTTTCAGACCAAAAAGCCAACTTTGATAAGCTCGGTTTTGACTACGATCTGATTAAAGTGGCTAACGACGGATCAAAAACAGAGGGCGTTGTGAAGGACATGAACCTCACCGCCGGGAAAAAATACAGCAAAGGCACCAAGCTCACCATTCGCGTCTGGGACGCGGCACCAACAGAACCGCCAACCACTCTGCCCCCGCCGACCACCCTGCCGCCGCCAAGCGATACCCCCACCTTGCCGCCAAATGACGTTATCCCCACGGAGGACACGGGCAATATCCTTGCGTGAATATAAAACGCTTTTGTTACGCCCGCCTTATACCATACGTATTATACCAAGCTTTACAGGAGCTTGCGAAAGTACTGGACGCGCATTTGCCCCTACATGTCGTAGGCCATCCTTTCACTGTGGGCATATGTTGTAGGGGCGCGTCCCCGGTCACCCGCCGTTCCCGGTGGAAGCCATTTGCAACAGGGAACCGGCATCTACCAGGCAATCCGGACGGAGCGGCGAAAATCGCGGGGCATATCGTGTAGGGTGCGCACACCCGGGCGCACCGACGTTCCCTTTGGATGCCCTCTGCCGGAGAGAACCGGCATCGGGACGACGTGGGCGTCGTCCGCTTTTTACCCGGTGGAGCTACGCTGACGACCCCCTCCGTCCCTGCGGGGACAGCTCCCTCGGCGAGGGAGGCGGGGATTGGCTGCCTAAACAACATCGGCGGAATTTGCGGGGCATATCGTGTAGGGTGCGCACACCCGGGCGCACCGTCGTTCCCTTTGGATGCCGTCTGCTGCAGGCGATCGGCATCGGAACGCTGACGACCCCCTCCGTCCCTGCGGGGACAGCTCCCGCGGCGAGGGAGGCCGGCCTTGGCCGCCTGCCGTTTCGGTCGTTTTGCAATGCCCAATTCTTTATTTATTTAAAAATCTCTTGACAAAGCCGCATCAGCGGCTTATACTAAAGGCAACATATGAACAATTGCTCATATGATTATGCGTCGGATGTGATACCTATGGAAGAACATAAGCATACCCAACCCCCTTGTACGGCGGAGGATTGTTGCCTGCTCCACGCGGCTGAACAGCCCGACATTGAAACCCTGTATGACCTTTCCGAACTGTTTAAGGTGTTTGGAGATTCTACGCGTATCCGCATTTTAACCGCCTTGATGCAGGGGGAAATGTGCGTGCAGCATATTGCACAGCAGCTGGAAATGGGGCAAAGCGCGGTCTCGCACCAACTGCGTATTCTACGCACGAGCGGTCTTGTGCGCCCGACCCGCAGCGGCAAAACAATTTTTTACGCGCTGGACGACGACCACGTCAAAGAAATTATTGAAACCGGCCTATCCCACCTGCGCGAAATTGGCGTAAAGAAGTGAGGAATTGTCATGTCAGAGTGTTATAACGAAAAAAACTGCAACTGCGGGGTGCAAGCCCAGCCGGAGTCCCTTTGCGGCTGCGGCCATAAACATGCGCATGCCGATGCGGAAAAAGGGACAGCGCGCGGCCTTTGGGAGATGGGTATTTCCGCGCTGCTGCTCGCGCTTGCGTTCCTGCCCATGATAGAGGGCTGGCCGAAGGCAATTCTATTTGCCCTTTCGGCCTTGATTTCCGGCTACCCTGTTGTGATACAAGGCTACAAAACTCTGCGCCACGGGGAGATGGATGAAACGCTGCTGATGTCCATCGCCTCCCTTGCGGCCTTCGGCATGGGCGAGTTTGCGGAGGGCGCGGCGGTAACGCTGTTTTTCCGCATTGGGGAGGCGTTTGAAGACTATGCCTCCCGGCGCAGCCGCAATATGATACGCTCCCTCTCCGACCTCCAGCCGGACACCGCACATCTTCTCTTGGCGGACGGCAAGATGCAAACCGTTGCGGCGGCGGAAATTGCCGTCGCAAGTGAAATTGTCATTCTTCCGCATGAGCGTGTCCCGCTGGACGGCGTTATCCTGCGCGGCAGCTCCAGTCTGGACGCCGCCGCGCTGACAGGCGAATCCCTACCCGTGGGGGCTGTGCCCGGCGAACGTGTTTCCAGCGGAATGATGAACGCGGACGGCACACTTGTGGTGCGGGTGAGTTCCACCGTAACAGACTCCGCCGCCGCGCGTATCATTCGCATGGTGGAGGACGCCGTGGAGCGCAAGGGCAGCGCCCATAAAAAAATTACTCGCTTTGCGCGAGTGTACACACCCACCGTTGTGGTTTTGGCGGTGTTGCTATTCGTGATTCCCTCCCTGATTACAGGAGATTGGCAGGAATGGCTGCGGCGTGCGCTGGGTTTTTTGGTGGCGAGCTGCCCCTGTGCGCTGGTGTTGAGCGTTCCCTTGAGTTTTTTTGCCGGAATGGGCGCAGCGGCCAAGCAGGGCATTATCATCAAAGGCGGCATCTTTTTAGAAAATCTGGCCAAGGCAAGGCACTTTGCTTTTGATAAAACCGGAACACTTACCACGGGCGAAATGAGCGTTTCCGAGCTGACCCCCGCACCGGGCATTTCCCCGGATACCCTGTTGCTGCTCGCGGCGGCCTGTGAAACACACAGCACACATCCCCTCGCGAAAGCAATTGTCACCCACGCAACGCAAAGCCTGCCACGCACATCAATTGACCCCGCACAGCTTTCGAATTTTTCAGAAATGCCCGGCGGCGGCACAATGGCCGTGTATCAAGGGCAGCAGCTTCTCTGCGGCGGCTTGCGCCTCATGCAGGCGCAGCAAATTGATGTTTCCGCCCTGCCGGAAAGCGCCGTTTACCTCGCAGCGGACGGAAAAGCCTTGGGCGCAATCGCATTTACGGGCGAGCTGCGTCCGCAGGTGCACAGCCTTTTCCAGCGCCTGCGCAGCGGCAAAGGCGCCGCCAAACAGCTGGTGATGCTCACGGGCGACAGCGAAAGCCAGGCTTTTCCCTTAGCGCAGGAACTGGGGATGGATACTTACCGTGCCGGTCTGCTGCCGGAGGAAAAGCTGCGCTTCGTGGAGCAGATGAAACAAGAAGGCAGCGTTGTTTTTGTGGGCGACGGCATCAACGATGCCCCGGTTCTGGCGGCGGCGGACGCGGGCGTTGCCATGGGGCTTGGCACCCAGGCCGCAAGCGAAGCGGCGGATATCATTTTGGTTGGCTCCAACCTCGCCCGCCTGGCGGACGCACAAATCATCTGCCGCCGCACCATGCGCATTGTCAACAGCAATATCGTCTTCTGCCTGCTCGTCAAAGGTGCCATCCTGCTGCTGGAATTGTGCGGCCTTGCGCCAATCTCCGCCGCCGTGTTCGCCGATGTGGGCGTGCTGCTGGTAACGGTGCTCAACGCCTCGCGGCTGTTGGGGCGCTACGCCAAGCCTAATACCAATATCCAAAGAAAGCGTAGATAAAAAACTTGGGACGCCCACTCGTTTTCCACAGTGAGCACCCCGGGGACTCCCTGCGTCCCTGCGGGGACACCTCCCTCGGCGAGGGAGGCCAGGATTGGCTGCCCGGACGGCATCTGCAGAATTTGCGGGGCATATCGCCGTAGGGTGCGCACACCGGGCGCACCGTCGTTCTCGGTGGATGCCGTTTGCCACAGGGAACCGTCATCGGACGCACACTGATACGATGATGAAAAAAGGAGACGTCGCCCATGAAACGCAAGTATCTGCTTAGCCTCATCGCAATTCTCTGCCTTGCATTCGTCGCGGCAAGCTGCGCGGCATTACGCAGCGCACAAAGACATCTGCAATATTTCGCTCTGGCAAACACGATTACACCTTGGTTTATCCTTGAATTGCCACAGAAGGACGTGGATGCGCTATCAAACGAACTCGGGATTCAGCTGGAAGATGATGTTCCCCTGCACCGCTGGCTGCTGGACAACGCCAAGCATCTGGTCGTCCACAAGGATGCTATTACACCTGCACCAACAGTAGTAAAAATTTTGCGTGTCAAAATTCCATACATCCAAGCATTTCGACCCGCAAAATTAACTACTGTTAAGTGCCGGAGTAATATTGAAAAGGACAGCATAAAAGACACGCTGGTATTCGATAAAACCTCAAATAAGATTCACGTCTACACCGGCAGCGCTGAGCTGGAGGACTATAACCTGCACGTTGTGCTGGTGCAAGAGAAAGTCACAGGCTCTCCGGACATGCGCTCTGGCTATACCGCAATCTGGCAACTGGAGCCAAAGGCCTATCCCTCCCCGCGTGTTTTATAGTCAAACTACTTGAAAATCAACACATCCCTGCGGTCTATTTTCCACCCTGTTGCGTTAAAAATCCTCGGAATACAGAAGTATTCCTGCGTTTTTTGCCTTGCAGGATGAAAAATATCTTCGCAAGTCCTGTGTCGCTTCTCAAGCAGTTTGACTATGCATTTTGCGGCAAATCTAAACAATGAGAATTTGGGTTGGGAACTGAATACAAACGGCGGCAACGGTATTTTATTACGTTTTCAACAACATATGCCTCTATGGGTTTCCACGCCGCTGCATCCGGCAGGGAAGTTGACGGCGGACTATGTCGCTGCGCTGCACGCCCTTTGATTTAGGGAGTTTGCTCGAGTAGAGATTATCCAAATTTGGGGTACGCTTGACTATCGAAAATCCCCCTTCGGAACAGACAGCCAAGAGTGTTTAACTTTGAGTTTATACCAAGCGCCATTAGAAAGCGTTATAAAAAATCAAGGAAAAGCTTTGCTGTATGGCTTTTGCGCGGATTTTTTATCTACGCTTTCTTTGGATATTGGTATTACATCCGGAAAACGGCTATGATTATGCGCTAATACCATCACCATTAAGAATACTTCCTGCAAAATTCGGCAAGAGCGCATACATGAAACGCTCGTTACCGAATTTTGCAAGTATTCTAAAAGGTAATTGGTATAAACTGGAATGCGACGGATCACACGTCATAATACCGGTCCCGAAAAAAATATCACGCACAATTCACTTTCTTCAAGGTGAATTGTGCGTGCGTTTTGTTGCCCTATTCTTCTACGGATTCCGCCGTTTCCTCCGCTTCATCCTCCGCGATATCCCCCGCGTCCTTTCCGGCCTCCTGCACATCCTCGGGGCTTTGCTCGGGCAGGGCGTCGGTCTCCTCCGCCTCTTCGTCATGCTCAGCGGCCACCACCGTCACCAGGCGCTCCCCCTGGGTCACGCGCATCACGCGCACACCCTTGGAGGGCCTTGCGAAGGTGCTGATTTGCTCCACGGGTATGCGGATGATAATGCCGTCTGAGGAAATCAGAATCAAATCATCTGTTTCATCTACCACGCAGACCGCGGCCACATCGCCGTACAGGGCGGTCTTATAGTTGATGAGCCCCTTGCCGCCGCGGGATTGGCAGCGGAAATCGCCGGGCTTGCTGCGCCTGCCGTAGCCGGTTTCGCTCAAAGTGAGGACGCTTTTTTCCTCATCCACAACCACCATGCCCACAACCTCGTCGCCGGGGCGCAGTGTCAGCGCCTTCACACCGCGTGCGGTTCTGCCCACGCAGCGCGCGCCGGATTCCGCGAAGCGGATGGCCATACCGCGCCGGGTGGCAACAATCAGTTCATCCCCGCCGCTGGTCAGGCGCACCCAGGCCAGCTCGTCGTCATCGTCCAGATTAATGGCAATTACGCCGTTTTTCCGGACGTTTTTATACAGTTCCAGCTCCGTGCGCTTGATGATGCCCTTGCGCGTAACCATGCACAGATATTGCCCGCCCTCATAGGCCGGCACGCGAATCATCGCGGAGACCTTTTCATCTGCCTCAATGGGCAGGAGATTCACAATGTTCATACCCTTGCTTGTGCGGGAGCCCTCGGGGATTTCGTAGCCCTTCAGGCGGTACGCCCTGCCGCGCGTGGTGAAGAACATCACATACTCATGCGTGGAGCAGGAAAACATCGTTTGGGCAACATCCTCTTCGCGGCGGCTCATGCCGATAATGCCGCGCCCGCCGCGCCGCTGCGTCTGATAGGTATCCATGGGCATGCGTTTGATATACCCCATGTTTGTCAGGGTAAAGACGCAGGTTTCCTCGGGAATCAAATCCTCAATATCCATTTCGCCCGTGATATTGACAATTTCCGTGCGGCGCTCATCGTGGTATTTTTTACCGATGGCGGCGGTCTCCTCCTTAACGATGGCAAGCACGCGTGCGCTGTCGCCCAGGATATCCTCCAAGTCCGCAATCAGCGTTTCCAGGCGCTGCATTTCTTCCTCTATCTTCTCGCGTTCCATGCCCGTGAGCTGACCAAGGCGCATTTGTACAATGGCCTGCGCCTGCACATCATCCAGGCCAAAGCGCGTAATCAGCGCCTCCTTGCCCTCCGGAATGGATTTGGACGCGCGTAAAATCGCAATCACTTCATCAATATAATCCAGCGCGATGAGCAAGCCCGCTAAAATATGGGCGCGTTCCTTCGCCTTGCGCAAATCATGCTGCGTGCGGCGGGTTACAATTTCGCACTGGAATTGAATGTAATGCTGTAGCATCTCCTTAAGCGTCAGGATTTTCGGCTCCCCATTCACAAGGGCAAGCATGATAACGCCGAACGTCGTTTGCAACTGGGTAAAGCTATAGAGCTGGTTTAATACCACCTGGGGGTTTGCGTCGCGCTTAAGCTTGACCTCAATTTGCATCCCCTCGCGGGAGGAATAGTCGTTAACGTCGGCAATGCCCTCTATGCGCTTTTCCTTCACCAGTTCCGCAATCGATTCAATTAGCTTGGCCTTGTTGACCTGATAGGGCAGCTCCGTGACGATAATTTTAAAGCGGTCGCCCTTTTCTTCCACAATTTCTGCCCGTGCGCGTAGGGTGATGCGCCCCCGCCCGGTGCCATAGGCCGCGCGGATACCCGCCTTGCCCATAATAATACCGGCTGTGGGAAAGTCGGGCCCCTTGATATGCTCCATCAGCTCCTCTAAGGAGGCCTCCGGGTTATCAATGAGGCAGGACATGCCGTTCACAACCTCGTTCATGTTGTGCGGCGGAATATTGGTCGCCATACCCACGGCGATGCCGGAGGAGCCGTTCACTAACAGATTCGGGTAACGCGAGGGCAGCACCGTCGGCTCCTGCAGGCGGTCATCGTAGTTCGGCGCGAAATCAACGGTCTCCTTGTCGATATCCGTCAGCAGCTCCAGCGAAATTTTGCTCATGCGGGACTCGGTGTAACGGTAGGCCGCAGGCGGGTCACCGTCTACGGAGCCAAAGTTGCCGTGGCCGTCCACAAGCATATAGCGCATGGAAAAATCCTGCGCCAAGCGCACCATGGCGTCATACACAGAGGCGTCGCCATGCGGGTGGTAGCGGCCCAAAACCGAACCCACCGTATCCGCGCACTTGCGGTAAGCCTTATCCGGATACAAATTATTTTCATACATGGTGTATAAAATACGCCGGTGAACGGGTTTTAAGCCGTCCCGCACATCGGGCAGCGCACGCGCCATGATAACCGACATGGAATAATCCAAAAAGGATTTTTTCATCTCCTTGTCGATATCCACGGGTATTATTTTTTGCATGTCCAGCGTTTCGTCGTTAAAAGCCAAAATATATCCTGCCTTTCCGCACTAAATATCCAAATTCTGCACATAGCGCGCGTTCTTCTCAATAAACTCGCGCCTTGGCTCCACCTTGTCGCCCATGAGGATGGTAAAGGTTTCATCCGCCTGCATGGCGTCTTCCAGCGTCACGCGCAGCATGGTGCGGAATTCCGGATCCATCGTTGTCTCCCACAGCTGCTCCGCGTCCATTTCACCAAGACCCTTGTAGCGCTGCACATCGCAGGAGCCGCCGAGCTCGCCGATATATTGATCGCGTGTTTCCTCATCAAAGGCGTAAAAACTCTTTTTCCCCTTGGAAACCTTATAGAGCGGCGGCTGGGCAATATAGATATAGCCGTTTTCAATCAGCGGGCGCATATAGCGGAAAAAAAAGGTTAACAGCAACGTGCGGATATGCGCGCCGTCCACGTCCGCGTCCGCCATGATGACCACTTTATGGTAACGCAGCTTGTTCAAATCGAAATCCTCGTCAATGCCTGTGCCCAGCGCTGTAACGACGGGCATCAGCTTTTCGTTGCCAATGACCTTATCCAGCCGTGCCTTTTCCACGTTGAGCATCTTGCCCCACAGCGGCAGAATGGCCTGGTAGCGCCTATCCCTCCCGCCCTTTGCGGAGCCGCCTGCGGAGTCCCCCTCCACGATATACAGCTCGGTCTTTTCCGGGTCGCGCTCGGTGCAATCCGCGAGTTTGCCGGGCAGGGCGTTGCTCTCCAGCGCGGATTTACGCCGCGCGAGGTCACGCGCCTTACGCGCGGCCTCCCTTGCGCGGGAGGCGTCCAGCGCCTTGCCGAAAATCGCGCGCGCCGTGGATGGATTTTCCTCAAAATAGGTCATCATTTTATCATAGAGTGTGGAGGAAACCAGCTGGGTAATTTCCGTGTTGCCCAGCTTGCCCTTGGTCTGCCCCTCAAATTGCGCCTCCGTGAGCTTCACGCTGATGATGGCTGTTACGCCCTCCCGGACGTCATCGCCGCTGAGGTTTTTATCCGCGTCCTTTAGAATGCCGTATTTGCGGCCGTAATCGTTAAACACACGGGTGAGCGCCAGCTTAAAGCCGGTTTCATGCGTGCCGCCATCCACCGTATGCACGTTATTGGCGAAGGAAAGAATCAATTCATTGTAGCTATCGGTATACTGCATTGCGATTTCCGCGCTGCGCTCGCCGTTTACACCGATAAAATACATGGGCTCGTCGTGCAGCGGCGTCAAACCGCGGCTCGTGTTCAAATATTCCGCGAAAGAGGCGATGCCGCCCTCATAGCAGTGCACCTTTTCCACAACTTCTGCGCTGTTGCGGCTGTCCTTCAGCACAATACTCAAGCCCGCGTTCAAAAACGCGGATTCACGCAGATGCCGCTCCAGCGTTTCAAACTCAAAATCAATGGTTTCGGTAAAAATGGAGCTGTCGGGCAAAAAGCGCACGGTTGTGCCGTGTTCGCTCGTCTCCCCCTGTTCCAAGAGCTCGGTCTCTATCTGGCCGCCTCCGGAAAAACGCTGAAAATAGCGTTTGCCGTCCACACAGACCTCAACCTCCAGCCATTCAGACAGGGCATTGACCACGGAAGAGCCCACGCCGTGCAGGCCGCCGGAGACCTTGTAGCCGCTGCCGCCGAATTTGCCGCCTGCGTGCAGTACGGTGAGCACCACCGTCACCGTGGGCAGGCCAAGCTTTTCGTTGAGCCCAACGGGGATGCCGCGCCCATTATCCTTCACGCGGATAATGTTGCCCGGTTCAATCTCCACCTCAATGCGGTCGCATACCCCAGCGAGCGCTTCGTCAATGGAGTTATCCACAATTTCATATACCAAATGGTGCAGGCCGCGCGGGCCGGTGGAGCCGATATACATGCCCGGGCGCTTGCGCACCGCTTCCAGCCCCTCAAGTACTTGAATCTGGCTGGCATCGTAGCTTTCGGATACAACGGTATCCATCAATTCAGTTTCCTGACGTAAATCCTCGTTCTGTTCCAAAACGGATCCTCCAAAATCGTATTATTGCAGCCCCAGAGAGGAGAGTAGACCACTCTTCTTCTTTTCTTTTTTCGGCTTATATTTTGGCGGAGTCGCCATGCGCATGCGTGCGCCCTTGCCGGAGGGGCTGTGCAGATATTTATTCACCTGCACAACGGGTGTAATCATATCCGCGCACATATAGTCCACGCAGTTGGCCAGCAGCTCCTGGTCGTTCTGCAATTCACTCAAAACGGTTACGGCAATGATGCTCTGAATTTCGTTGGTGCCGTCCTCATAAATTTCATTCAGCAGGTTGAACAGCTTGCGCATTTTTTGCGCGTCATTCCCGCGTATGGTTTCCAAGATGGGCTTGTTGCCGTATTTTTGAAAAAATTCCTCCGGCAGAAAATCGCCGTATTGCTGCACATTTTGCTTATAAGGCTCGCGCAGCTCCGGATACATGACCGAAAGGCGATTCGCCAGGGTGTTCGCGTCGTAAGAAAGCGCACCGCTCTTGGCCGCCGCCTTGGAAACGGTTTGGGGCAGCTTTTTCTCCTTTTTTGCGTTCGCGCCGAAGTAGTCCTCCACCGCCTCCGAAAATTCGTTGGCGATATAACGCGCGTCCTTGCTCTCCATCGTAGCGCTGTCAAACAGGGAAACTAAAAGTTGGGAAAAATCCGCGTCCGCGAACTCCCGCTCTTCCTCCTGCCCGCCCTCGCGCCGGGCGCACATAAGATAAATTTTATCGTCGAACTGTTCCACACGCAGAGCCTTGTTCTCCCCACGGAACTCCAAAACACTGCGCCCGTTTAACTCAAACAGGGGCAATTCTGTTTTGCTCACGCCATGTGGCAACAAGACTGTAAACCCGCAGTTTTTCGTGGTTTCTACCATGCCAACCAAGACCTCAGCCAATAAGCTGTTTTTATCTGCCATGTTTTTTTCCAAACCTTTCCACTGTCAAAATCCATTCCATTGATTATAGCATAAAATTGCTTCTAAAACAAGGTTTTTCTTTGGTTTTTCCATTTCTTTTCGTGCGCAAAAGCAGAATAGCCGCGGCATTATGCAGGATACTAAATTTTGCAACGCTTCGACAGAAAGGAGACTTTTTATGCCTGTTTTTCAGCGGCGCAGACCTTTGATTCGCCTGCTTTCCTTTTTTTTAGCCGCCTTAAGCGTATTAGGAATCGTTACGCTTACCACCCTGCATTCACGCGCCTATTATCAGGAAGCCCATGCCGCCGGGCGCCTTCGAACCATGCTGCAGTTGGGTGAGCACACAGCCGCCCTGTTCCCTGTGTTACAAAAGGCCGCGGCGGTGACCCAGCCCACCCTGTTTTCGGAGCAGCTGGCCGCCGCGTTGGAAAACAGCTCCTGCGCGCAGCAGAGCCTGGACGCCCTGCCCGGAGACGGTGCAAGCTATCGGCCGATTTACCGTTTTTTCCGCCAGACCGGTGACTTTGTTTTATATCTGCAAAAAAAGCTCTCTTCCGGGGCGGAAATCACCGCCGGAGAGCGAAGCACCCTGCTGACCCTCGCAACTTGGGCACAGACCCTCTCACAGCAGCTGGATACCCTAACGGGAGATTTGCTCAACGAGCGGATTACACCGGAGCGGGCGGGTGAAAAACTGAATGACATACAGCGGGAGGCGTTGCTGACAGCAGAGTTGCAAACGGTTCCGGAGCGCTTCACAGATTTTCCCGTTTTGGTCTATGACGGCCCGTTCTCAACGGAGCAGACAGAGAAAGAAAACCGCTTTCTTGCGCAGAAAGAAGAATTACCGCGCAGTGAAGCGGCCGACCGCGCGGCGGCCCTGCTCGGCATTGAGCCGGTATACCTGCGCTATGAGGGCGAGGACGAAGCGCCCATCCCCTGCTTTCGTTTTTATTATCAAAACCAATATGTAAGCATTAGCAAACAGGGCGGTTACCCCATCACGCTGCTCAGCGCGGCCTTTGCGGGGGAAAGCCTGTTCACCCCGGAGGACGCCATAGAAAAGGCAAAAACATGCTTGGAGGAACAGCGTTTTTCACAGATGGAGGCTGGATATTATCACATTGCGGACGGCGTTTGTGTAATTCAATTTCTTTCCAGGCAGGATGACGCGCGCTGTTATGCAGATCAAATCAAAGTCAGTGTTTCCCTAACAGGCGGAACCATTGTAGGCTTGGACAGCAGCGCCTATTTGCAGAACCACCATACGCGTGAACTTCCTGCCGTGCAGATAACGCAGCAGCAAGCGCAGGACGGCTTACAAAAAGACATGGCGGTAACTTACAGGGGCATGGCTGTTATCCCAAAAAATAAAAAAGAGCTCCTGTGCTACGAATTTTTGTGCACAAGAGAACAGGAAACGTATTTGCTTTATATCGATTGTACAACGGGCAAACAGGCGGACATTCTGCTGTTGCTGCAGAGCGATAACGGTACCTTGACAAAATAGCTTATACATGGCATTACAGGCCGGACAGGTAATCCATGCGCTTCAGCAGCGTTGTGGTGGATATCTGGGAAATATACACCTGCCTTTTTTTGTTATCCCCGCGCAGAATAAAGGATTTCGGCAATTCCATACTGACGTTGATGACTTCCCCCGCCTGCTGGGCAAAACGCAAAAAGTCCCTGCTCACTTTTGAGACCGTGGTGGTGTCCAAGTCAAATACGCCTATGATTTCTTCCTGAGGAATAATGGTTTCCTGCCCGAGATACAGATACATGCGCTTCCCCCATCCTTATACCAAATTCCCTTGATTGACCACAAATGCCTTTGCGGTTTTCTGCCGCAATACCTGGGACGGTTCACAGCAGGTGACAAACACCTGCCAATCCTCTAAGCAGAGCAGCAAATCCCGCTGGCGGTTTTCATCCAGCTCACTCATCACATCGTCCAACAAAACTACAGGCTTTTCACCGGAGAGGGCAAAAAGCATTTGTGCCTCCGCAATTTTTAACGCCAGCGCACAGGAACGCTGCTGCCCCTGGGATCCGAAAGCCCGTGCGGGGCTCCCATCTATCAACAGCTCTAAGTCCTCTTTATGAATACCTGCCGTTGTATAAAGCCGCCTGATATCCAAGGCTCTGTTCTCCCACATCAAGCCAAACAGCACGGCGGCCAGCTCCGCCCGGTCCGTTACTTCCTGCGCAGCGCTGCACAGATAAGAAAGAGAGAGTGCTTCCTTCCCCTGCGTTATTTTGGCATAGACACTTTCACAGGCGAGAGTAAGGGGTGTGATATAGTTCCTACGGTATTCTATTATCCTCGCTCCAAGGAGCGAAAGCTCCTCATCCCAAGGTTCCAGATACTCTTCCTTCGTTTTACCCTGCGCAATCTGCCGCAGCAGGTTATTACGCTGATCCAACGCCTTACCGTATTTTGCTAAAATATGGGCATATTGCGGCCGAACAACACTGATTGCCACATCCAAAAAGCGCCTGCGCTGCGCGGGACCTTCTTTCACAATACTCAGCACCTCCGGCGAAAAAACAACTGCCTGAACCTCGCCAAGCAGTTGCCGGGGGCTGGCCTTGGCAACGCCGTTAAGCAGCACCTCACGCTTTTGGTGCAGTTTCATTTGCGCGTCCTGCTCCCGCTCCGCCGCGAAAAAACGCAGCGAGGTTTGGGCAAAACGCGCGCCCTGCTGAATCAGCTCCGCAGTTTTTTTTGTGCGAAAACTGTGGCAGCCGGTATACAGCCAAAGGCTTTCCAATATATTTGTTTTTCCCTGCCCGTTGCTACCGTAGAGCATGTTAATGCCGCTCTCCGGACAAAAACGGATGTGTGTTATATTGCGAAAGTGGTTGATTTCATGTTCCAATATTGTCATATACTACCACAAAAATATCTCTTCCAAATTGTGCCCGGTCATTCCCGCGCAGCTTTCTGCCCCGTTGCAGGCAAACTTCTCCGTTGACCAGAACTTCTCCCGCTTGAATGACCTCCTTTGCATGCCCTCCGCTTTCCACGGCATTACAAAGCTTGAGGAAGGCATCTAAGCGAATGAAATCAGTAGTAATCGAAATCGGAATTTCCTGCCTCGGTACAACACGGACTTTAATTTTTTTCTTTTCATCCATAACTTAATCAGCCTTCAATCGCACAGGTAATACCAAAAACAGAAAGTCGTCGCCCTCCACGGGAAGAATGAGTATCGGCGCAACGGGGCCGTTTAATTCCAAACGCACCTCGTCAGAGTCACATACACGCAGCGCCTCCACCAAATACTTGTTATTGAAACCAATTTCCACACTGTCTCCCTTGATTTGCGCGCCGATTTTATCGCTCGCGGTACCCAGGGCTGTCACGGATGAAATATAAATGGAATCCTGTGAAAAATTACATTTTACGGGGCTCTTCAGTTTATCTGTGATAATCAGCGAGGTGCGGTCAATGCTCTCAATAAACTGGCGAGTATTCACCTGCACGCTTGTTGCGTGCACCTGCGGAATGCTCGCGCGGTAGTTTAAAAACTCTCCGTCCAATAAGCGGGATACTACATTATAACCGGAAATATCAAACACAATGTGCCTTTTTCCCACACTCATGGAAACAAACGCATCATCATCATCCATGAGTTTCACCACTTCAGAAAGCGTTTTGGACGGCACAACAAAGGAGAGTTCCTCCCCATCGTACTCAATTTTTTCCTTACGCAGGGCAAGGCGCACACCGTCTACGGCAACCAGGCGAATTTCCCCGTCCTGAATTTCAAATTTAATGCCGGTATGTATAATTTTACTATCCTTCACCGCGACGGCAAAAATGGTTTGCCGCACCATTTCCTTTACAATACCCTGTGCAAGCACGATGGGATAGCCACCTGTCACACTGGGAAGCTCCGGAAACTCCTCCGGTGAAATGCCGATGAGGGAATACTCTGCCTCAGCGCTCTGTATTTTAGCAAGATAGCGAAAATCAGATTCAATTACCACAGTATCGCCCGGCAGCTTGCGCAGAATGTCGCACAATACGCGGGAATTCAGCGCAATCGCGCCCTCCTGCCCCACTTTAGCTTCGATACTGGTTTGAATACCGACATCCAAATCATAGCCGGTAAGTGCAACAGAATTTTCTCCCGTGCGTAACAGAATACATTCCAGCGCCGGAATCGTGGTTTTTTGTGTAACGGCACGCTGTACATTCTGGCAGGCTTCGGACAGAAGCTGGGTGTCGCAAATGATTTTCATCTTGTCAAATCCTTTCCGGTGAAAACTGATTCTTGCAATGTTTGCGCTCTTATTGCATAGCGGGTATTAGATTTATTTAGTAGTAGTAGTAGGGGCGGTGGAAACGGTGGAAAACACTGCAAGTGCTTGTCATAATTGGAAAAAAGCAGCGTGAAACTGTTTAGAGACAGGGGAAAAAATGGGGAATTTTTCCGGTGGAAAAATAGTGAAAAAGGAAACTGTGGAAAACCATAGGTGGAAAAAGAACAACTTTATGGAAAACTTTTCCTAAAAATTAAACTACAGTTCTTTTCTGCCCTCAATAGCGCGCAGCAGTGTCACTTCGTCTGCAAATTCCAGCGTGGCGCCCACAGGGATGCCATAGGCGAGGCGTGTCACTTTTACCCCAATTGGCTTAATCAGACGGGAAAGGTACATTGCGGTGGCCTCCCCCTCCACTGTAGGGTTTGTGGCCATAATAATTTCAGTAATGCCCTCATCCTGCAGGCGGTGCAGCAACTCTTTTATGGTCAAATCCTCCGGATTAACACCGTTGATGGGGGAAATAACACCATGCAGAACATGATACAGCCCCGCGTATTCCTGGGTGCGCTCTATCGCCATCACATCGCGTGAATCCTCCACCACACAAAGCATGCTCTTGTCGCGCGAGGGAGAGGCGCAAATACGGCACAGCTCGCTGTCTGTCAAATCGCAGCACTGGGTACAGCGGCGAATGCTTTTCTGCGCAAGCAGCAGGGTTTCGGCAAAGGCCTCCAGTTCCTGTGCAGGCCTGTTTAATAAATATAAAGCTAAGCGCTGGGCGCTTTTGTGGCCGATGCCGGGCAGGCGCTCGAATTGTTCAATTAATCGCGCAAGCGGCGCAACAGGGTTCGCCATTAAAACAGCCCCTGCATGCCCGGGATATTCATTGCGTTCTGCATGGGTTCCATGGCCTTTTCCATGGCTTCGCCCGCCTTGCGCAGGCTCTCATTTGCTGCGGCAAGCAGCAAATCCTGCAGCATCTCAATATCCTCCGGGTCAACAATTTCCGGTTGCAGCTGAACGGAAAGAATTTCATGCCTGCCGTTGACCGTAACGGTCACAGCGCCGCCGCCGGCAGAAGAGGAAAACTCGCTGTTTTCCACTTCCTCTTGCACGCGTGCCATGTCTTCCTGCATTTTTTGAAGGTTTTTCAGCATGTCCTGACGGCTGTTGCCGCCCCCATTCGGTATTCTGGCTTTCATATCCTATTAAAGTCCTTTCAGAATAATGTATTAATTTTATCGGCAAAACCCGCGAGCGGATCATTGCTTTTTGCGGCTTGTTTGGGGCTGTTACGGAATTGCACCGGGTAAACACTGCCGCAGCTTTCACGCATGGCGTCCTGCAGCGTTTGTGCATTACTGCCAATTTCTAAAAATTGCGCCAGGCTGGGATTTGAACCTTCTATGATGCAAACGTCCTGTTCCAGGCTTACGGTAACGCCGCAAATGAGGCCGTAAAGGGCAGGATTTTTAACGGCGAGGGCGGATAAAACCGCTTCCCAATTAAAATTTCCGCCGGCGGGAGCCGTTTCCTCCTGTGCAAACAAACCCATTTGGCCGGGGAGAGGGGTTTCCTCCTCCTCTTCCTCTTGCGTGTCGTCCTCTTCCTGTGGGTCGGCTTCTGCCTCTTCTTCGGGAGTGTTGTTCGGTTGTTCCTGCAGTTCCGCCGAAAGGGAGGCGGAAGGCTTCGAATCCATTCTCGCTGTAACGGGGATGCCGTCCCGCAGTTTTTCTTCTAAAGCGCTTATTCTGGCGCTTAATGCGGAGATATCCGTATCCAGCTCCGGCGTGCAAAGGCGGATGAGTGTCATCTCCAGCAGGACACGCTTATTCATCTCCCGCTTGACTGAGAACAACGTTTCTTCCAAAATACGCAGGCATTGCAAGATACGATCCAAGGTAAAGCGCGTGGCCTGTTCCTGAAACTGCTTCCATTCGGTATCAGTACAAATCAAGATATCCTGTGCGCGTTCCACGGTTTTCATAATCATCAAATCGCGCATGTGGGAAAGCAGTTCACCGCAGAGCTGTTCCATGTCGCAGGAGTCCGCATAAAGACTGTGCAGCCTGCGGATGGCGTCCTGCGTTTGGCGGGCGGCAATGCTGTCGGCCAGTGAAAAAATATGCCCCTTCCCCGTCAGCCCTGCGCAGGCGGTAACGACTTCGGCCGTAACCGTTTCATGCTGGGAGATGCAGCGGTCTAACAGAGAAAGTGCGTCGCGCAGCGCACCGTCCGAAATGCGGGCTATCAGCTGCGCGGCCTGAGGCTCCAAGACAAAGCCCTCACGTTGCGCCACCTCTGTTAGGCGCTCGGCAATGCGTTGGGCGGGCAGGCGATGAAAATCAAAGCGCTGACAGCGCGAGAGGATGGTCGCCGGAATTTTATGCACCTCAGTGGTGGCCAAAATAAAAATCACATGGCCGGGCGGTTCCTCCATTATTTTGAGCAGGGCGTTAAAAGCCTGCGTGGTGAGCATGTGCACCTCATCTATAATATACACACGGTATTTTGCGCGTACGGGCGTAAAATTCGCTTCCTCACATAAATCACGGATATTATCCACGCCGCTGTTGCTGGCGGCGTCAATTTCAATCACATCCAAAAGCGTGCCCTGTAACAGTTCCGTGCAGATTTCGCAGTGATTGCAGGGGTTGCCCTCCACCGGGGTGAGGCAGTTTACCGCGCGGGAAAGCAGCCTGGCGCAGGTGGTTTTGCCTGTGCCGCGTGTGCCGGTGAATAAATAGGCATGCGAAAGCCTGCCCGCCTCCAGCTCATGCTGCAGCGTGGAGGTGACATGGGCTTGGCCGACAACATCGCGAAAGGTCTGCGGCCGGTATTTACGGTAAAGCACGCGGTACATAGTGATGACTATCCTTTCAGAAGCCGGCAGAAGTTTTAAGCTTTTTATCCGCCTTTTGACAAAAAAACACAAAACTTCAGTTTGAAAACATTGTTTTTCAAACTGTTACCCCAATAAAAAATTCGGGTGATTTATGTGACGTGCAGGCAGACTGTGGCGCACAGTGCTGACTGTTTAATGCTGCTCGGTTCCCCGCCTGACATGGTTCACAGCGCCCCGTCGCACAGGACCCACACGCCACATAAATCATCCGAAAGATAAAAAGAGTATACTATATTTTCAATATAAAGGCAAGGCCTTTTTCAAATTTGAGAAGAAGTCAATCCATGCGCTCCCGTTTCCCGCATCTCATCCAAGGTCAGGGCGTAGCCCGGCAGAAAATCCTCCAGAAATAGCTCTGCCTCGGGCAGCTGCAGGGCGGTGATGCTCTCGCGAATGCTTTGCGCGGCGATGGAAAACTCCTTGTTGCCGTTTTGCTGCTCACAAATGCATTTAATCAGGGCAGAGAGTTTATCTGCCGCCTTTACAAAACGCCAGAGCAGCTCGTCCGCCTGGATTGGCTGCAGCAGGGGAGAAAAATCCGGACGAAAATCCTCCGGCAGCATGGCGAGCAGCTGTGCAACGGCGTTATCCTCCACCGTCTGATAAGCGCAGCGCAGCGCGGGGCTGGCATACTTCACAGGGGTGGGCAAATCACCTGTCAGGCATTCGGGTGCATCGTGGTATAGCCCCAGCAGCGCGCAGCGCTCCGCGTTTGCCCGCCCGCCGAAACGCCGGTTGTGAATCACAGCCAACGCATGCGCGATGCAGGAAACCTCCATGGCGTGCTCGCTGAGGTTCTCCGGCTGGGAGGAACGCATGAGCGACCAACGGGTAATCCACTTCATGCGGGAAATCATGGCAAAAAAGTTGCTCATTGTTTTCGTCCTTAATCTACATATAAGTCTAAAATACCGTCCAAATCCCGAATGCTTTCTTGAATCATTTCCAGGGAATTTTCTTTTTTCAGATAAATCAGCGCCTTCAATACAACGGAATCGCCTTTTTTGCGTCTGTTATCATCGTCTGCATACATAATTTCCAGCGAGTGCAGGTTGGCACCGAAGCGTTTGATGATGCTGCCGATTTCCGGCGCGACCTTGGCGATATCCGCGGCCTCAATATATAGCGTTTTGCCCGCATTTCCCCGGATAAACACCTTCTTCAACATGTTCAGCGTAACAAAAATAACCAGCGTGCCGATGACTGCGCCCGGGTAAAAGCCCGCACCAACAGCCAGGCCGATGCACGAAACCGCCCACAGGCTCGCCGCCGTGGTCAAGCCCTTCACCGAAAAGCCTTCGCGCAAAATGGTGCCCGCGCCCAAAAATCCAATGCCGCTGATGACCTGCGCACCCAGGCGTGTGGGGTCAAAATTGCCCAAGCCATCAAAGGAGTCGTAAATATAATACGAAATCGCCATCACGAGCGCGGAGCCGACCGCCACCAAAATATGTGTGCGAAAGCCGGCCGGGCGGTGAGAATGTTCCCGCTCAAAGCCGATAAAGCCGCCCAAAATAGCCGCCATCCCCAACTTTACCATGGTGTCTAAACTGATGTGGAAGGTGTAAGATTCTATTGCGCGAAACCACAGTTCGCGAAGCGCCGCCATAACAAACCTCTTTCTCCCCCAAGTTTTGGCAAACAATGAGGATAAAAAATATTATAATAGGCAAACAAGCGTCATTTTGTTTGCAGCTTCTCTTTTTCGGTTGCGCTTGCGTTTGCGTTTGCGCTGTGCACAATGGATTCCGTCTGTGGTTTTGCGAGAAACACATCCGTATAGTTGAGCAGATACAAAACCGCCATGGCGATAAGCATGGGCGCGGTTTCCATAAAGCCGCACAGGTGAATCAAAAAGCCCGTAATGGCGGCAAGGGCAAACACAACGCCGCCTATAAAAACCGGCTTCATGCGCGGGTAACGGCGCTTAGAAAAGGCGATGAGAAGAATCAGGCTAAAGGCATTCCCCACCGCATAGACAATGGCCGCGGCTAAATGAATATAAAAACGCGGACCCCTATCCAAATCCGTTTCAACCAACACAACCAAAATAATCCCCGCCAGGCCAATATATTGCAGCGCGGTAACAAGCTTGCTTGTGCACTGGTAGCGCCTGCGGGCGTAACCCAGGTTGAAAAACAGGCTTAGGCCAATGAGCGCAATGTAAATGATAAACAGGTATGGGTGCTCCATGCCAATGATGCTGGTGGTGGAATAGCGGTAGAAAATACTCATGCCGGGCACAGAATAATCCAAAAGAAACATAAAGCAAAAGGCAAAGCTGAACGCAAGAGTCAACAGGGCTTTGTTCAGCTCCTGCATCCCGTATATGCGTTCCAAAAACCCTTTTTTTGTCGTATTACTTGCCATTGTCGCCCTCCTTATCCCGAATATAAATATGTTTTACGCCGCGGCTCGTCGTATCGCGCTGCTGCATTTCAAAGCGTTCCAGCGTGGTTATCAGAGCGGTCAGCTTGTGGTAGCCGTAGCTGCGGGAGTCAAAGGAAGGTTGCTTACGCAGGATTATATTCCCCACGTCGCCCAAAAATGCCCAGCCGTCATCATCCGCAACGTCGTTCACGGAATCAACAATGAGTTTAAGTATCTGCGGCGGAATCTTATTATGCTGCTTCGGCTTTTCAGAACCGTTCTTCTTGTTGTTGTTTTCCTGTGCACTCTCCTGTGCCTGCCCCAGAATTTCCAGATAAATAAAGCGGTCACAGGCCACGATAAAGGGCTCCGGCGTTTTCTTTTCGCCAATGCCGATGACCACCATGCCCGCCTCGCGCAGGCGGGTGGCAAGGCGGGTGAAATCACTGTCGCTGGACGCAATGCAAAAGCCATCCACCTTGTCCGAGTAAAGCACGTCCATTGCATCAATTATCATGGCGGAGTCCGTTGCGTTTTTGCCGCTGGTGTAGCTGTATTGCTGAATCGGAATAATGGCGTTTTCTAAAAGACCTTTTTTCCAGCTGTTTGCCTCCGGGCGTGTCCAGTCCCCGTAAATACGCTTTATGGTGGGCTTGCCATAGCGGGCGACCTCCTCCATCATCAAACGCACATATTTGTGGGAGACATTGTCTGCGTCAATCAACACAGCCAGCCGCATATCATTTTGTTCGCCTGTCATTAATTTTATTTCGGCCATTGTTGTTCCTGGCTTTCCATCAGTTTGCCCGCCAAACCCTGTGACGGGTAGTTTATATTGTACTCCACAGGGCGGCGAAAGTCAAATTGGAGGAGGAATCCAATTGACGAATCCGCAATATGCGTTATAATGGTTACCATATGGGTTTGGAGGTCGTTTATTTGCAAATTGGGAATGTAACAGTTAGCGCCCCAGCTGCGCTTGCCCCGATGGCGGGCGTTGCGGACCGCGCGTTTCGAGAGCTTTGCCGCTCCTTCGGCGCGGGTTATGTGGTGGGTGAAATGGCCAGCGCAAAGGGTATCAGCCTAAACAGCCGCAAAACCAAGGAGCTGCTCACCCTCACGCCGGAGGAACGCCCCGCGGCGGTGCAGCTGTTTGGGGACGACCCGGACATCTTAGCCGCCGCCGCAAAGCAGGCCATGGCGTATGAGCCGGATATCATCGACATCAATATGGGCTGCCCTGCCCCGAAAATTGCCGGGAACGGCGGGGGGAGCGCATTGATGAGGCGGCCGGAGCTCGCTGCCGCCATTGCAAAGGCCTGTGTAAACAGTGTGCCCCTGCCTGTGACCGTTAAAATGCGCACCGGCTGGGACGGGGAGAACCGGAACGCCGTGGAGCTTGCCAAACGCTGTGAGGACGCGGGCGTTGCCGCCGTCACCGTGCACGGCAGAACGCGCATGCAAATGTATGCCCCGCCGGTTGACACGGAGCAAATTCGCCTGGTGAAGCAGGCGCTGCACATTCCCGTCATTGCCAACGGCGATATTACGGACGGCCCCGGCGCGAAGAGGATGCTGGAAGAAACCGGCTGCGACCTGGTTATGGTGGGCAGAGGGGCCTTGGGCAGACCCTGGGTTTTCGCGCAGATCAATGCCTATTTACAGGACGGCACCCTGTTGCCCGAACCGCCGCTCGAGGAGCGCATGGAAATCATGCTGCGGCATATTCGCACACTGTGCGCCTATAAGGGCGAAAAAATTGGCATGCGGCAGGCGCGGAAACACGCGGCTTGGTACATCAAGGGAGTGCGCGGCGCGGCGAAATACAGGCAGGAAATCGGGGCGCTCTCGACACCGGAGGCATTGCGCCTGTTGGCGCAGCGCGTGGTGAGTGAGGCACAGGAGACATGACACGTGTTATTCTACAACCTCATACCGCTCACCGCGAATTACAATTGCGTTATTGCCCGTTAAATTGATATGCGGACATTTCGATGTGTCAATCAGACCGCCTTTTGTTCCAATTTGCATATGCACATCCAAGGTACAATGGATAAACTGTAACCCCTCCGGCAGATTTTGTGCGGCAATACAGCTTCCGGCACTGACTCCCACATAAACACCTCGCTGTTCGACAAATTGTGTCAGTGATTCATGGAAGAAGGTGTCGTTGATCCGTTTCAATAAATATCTGGAATCTCCCCCGGTTACATAAACCACATCATACGTACACAATTCTTCGTATGTCATAGGCCGATGCAAGTCGAAAACCACGATGTTTTCGGCCAGGATTCCGGCGCTGCGTAAATCGTTCATACATTTTGGAAGCACAGCTATCGCATCCGCATGTATCGCGGCTGTCGGAATAAACAAGGCTTTCGCTTCGTTAGGTTTTTTTTCAAGCAGGCTATGAAACACGTTCATAATTCTTTGGTTCTCGAACCCAGAGGATGTTAATAATATTTTACGCATTAGGTACCCCTCCAAATGTTGTTTTTGTTTTCTAAAACGATAAAACATCAAACATGACAGCTGTGTGTCATGTTTGGAACTTTTCTACAAATTAAAACCAATTACATAACAAAAAACATAAGGAGTCATACGCTATGGACTGGTTATTCCGCTTTCTCGGCAGATTTCTTCCCGCGCAAACTCTGAGCAATACACGCACCGGGCTGCAGCATCCCGTAAAATGGCTGAAAGGCGACGGGATTCCCGCGGAGCATGTCACGCCTTGGGAGCTGCTGCTTCACGCTGTTTCGTCGGCGTTCGGCGGCATGTCCCGCGGCTATACGGACAGACGGGATTTTCTGTATAAAGAAGTGTACCGCGTGCCGCCCAACTACCTCTCCGTCGCAGGTGTGGTTTCCTCCCTCTGGGACGCGATAAACGACCCCATCCTCGGCGCGTGGATGGATAAAAAACGGTTTGGTGCTCATGCACTAAAAACCATTATGCGCATTTCCGCCTTCACCGGCCACACCCTGAACATCGTAAAAATGGTAGACGGCGGCCTTTCCCCCTGGGGACATGTTGCGCTGCTCATGTTCTGTAACATGAGCCAGGATATTATCGGCACACTGGACGGCGTTGCGGGGCAGAAAATCCGCTCGGGCATCAGCCCGCTGACACAGCAGCGCAGCCGTGTGCGGATATGGAGCAATATGGGCGGCCAGCTTGTTTGGGCGATTGCTAATTTGCCAACCCTGCTCATGGGCTTTCGCGAGGTGTTCGGCCTGACGGATTATCAAATTATTTTCATGGGCGCGTCGTTGCTGTTACCCTTTGCCATTGCCTCTTCTGTTTTGCCAACCTTTGTTAAACAGCGTGTTGACTATTCAGCTCCGGCCCCGGTGCAGGACGGCGAAGACCGCCCGAATCCGGAGGAGGTGAAACGCCGCCTGCGAGACACGGTTCCTATCATTCGGCATAACCGCTATTTTATCTTCAACTCCATTGCCCGCTTTATTGAGGTGTTTTCACCGAATGTGGGCGACGAGCTGCTGGTGTATCGTTATTTGGTGCCCAAACTCAACGTGTTCGGCAAGCAAATGTCCGGCGAGGGTGTTTTGCTGATTAAGCAGATGATATCCGGCTTCCCTTCCTCCATTATGCAGCCCTTTAACCGGCAAATTATCAACAAGCTGGGCGGCCCGCTGCGGGCGCAGCAAATCAAAAGCCTGATTGACGCCGGCGGCAAATTTTTACAATTCCTCGTGGGATATAACAGTGTGCCGAAGCTGGCGGTGATGATTTTAGCCGAGACCGCCATCAACGCCTCCACCAACTGGGACGGCGTGGCGGAAGATATGCTGAACTATGAGTTTTATGACTATGTGGAGCTGCAGACGGGCGAACGCAGCGAGGGCATTACCGCCGCAGTGGACGGTCTTTTTGCAAAAACCATCCGGAACAACATCGGCCTTGTGACCGGCAATGCCTTTTTATCCTGGACCGGCTACCGCGGCGGCTACACTGCCGACGGCACACGTCCGCCGGAACGCTATCTGAAATGGATTTGGCCGATGTATACGCTGATTCCCGTGCTGGATAATTTCATTTATATCTTTTGCCGCAGCTTTGTGAAATGGAAACCGGAGGATCGGGAACGCACGGAACTGGCTCTCGCGGAGCGCCGCGCCGTTTTGCAGCGCATGCAGGAGGAGCCGGAACAAAAGAACGAGAACGAGGAAGAGACGACGCACTAAGATTCCGCGGCAAAGGAGGAAATTTCCGTTGAAAAAAGGTGACGCAAAAGCCCACAGCATTTGGGATAACCTGCGCTTTGCCGCCCGGGTAAACTGGCAGACCAGCAGGAGCAGCATACTGCTGCCTGCTTTGCAAATTCCGTCCGACCTTGCCGTGGCGGCGTTGGCGGCCTTTTTGCCTTCTATTGTCATTTACACCATTGAGCAAAAATTTGCCCCGCTGCCGCTGATGGGAACGGTTGCGGCAGCCGGGCTTTTTCTGGCTGTTGTCAAATGTTGCAGCCTTGTCCTTTCCATTCGCAGCAACACAGAACGCGACTTGGTGCTGCATAACTACTATGAGCGCAGTTTGCTTGAAAAAGTGATGGATATGGATTATGAGCTGTTTTGCTCACCGGAGGGCAGAGTGAAACACCAAAAGGCGTTCGGCTCTCTCTGGAATGACCGCTCTGTGTTTTCTTTTTTGCAAAATGCGTTCGGTCTTGCGCAGAATTTATTTGGCTTTACAGCGTTTTTGGCCGTTTTAATTGCCTTGAATCCCTGGATTATTCTGATTCTGGCGGTTTCTTACGTTATAGATATCGCGCTGGGCATCTGGATTGATAAACGGGTTGATGGGCGGCGGGACGAATGGGGTAGGCTGCGCATGAAAATCGACTACCTTGCCTTTCGCACACGAGACCTCTCCATTGCCAAGGACATCAAAATCTATCGCATGAGTGACTGGCTGCGGGCGCTTTCGAAAAAAAGCGTTCTGGACTATATGCACATTGAAAACAAAAACTCAAATGACCGTTCTCTGCAAAGCGGCATTGAACTTTTCTTGGTATTTCTGCGCAACGGCTTTGCCTACGGCTACTTGATTTACCTCATGCTCCGGCCGGGCAGCGCCTTATCCATTGCGGCTTTTACCGCCTATTTTGCCGCCATTACCGGCTTTGCCGAATGGCTCGAAAAGCTCGCAAACTACGTGGAAATGTTTTTGGACTCCAACCGCAGCATGAACCATTACCGCGCCTTTATGGATATCCCGGACGAGCGGCTGCGCAGCGGAGGTCTCCCCTTGCCGGATTGCGCTGCGCCCCCCGCGCTTTCTTTGCGTAACGTTGGATACAGCTATGAAGGCGGCGAAAAAGCGGTTTTGCACGGTGTTACCCTGGAGATTCAACCGGGCGAAAAAATCGCGGTTGTGGGTGAAAACGGTGCGGGCAAAACCACGCTTGTGAAACTTATTTGTGGGTTGATTGCCCCAAGCGAGGGCGAAATTCTGTTAAACGGCACGGACATCAGGTGTTTTAACCGTGACGCATACTACACACTATTTTCAGCGATTTTTCAGGATATCTGCTATCTGCCCGCGAGCATCGCGAAAAACATTGCCCTAAGCGATGAGGACATGAACACCGAGAAGGTGTTGAAATGCCTGGACCTTGCCAGTCTGACGGAAAAAATTCGCTCACTGCCCAAGGGTCTGGACAGTGAGCTGGTTAAAAATGTGGTGGAGGACGGCGTGGAGCTTTCCGGCGGAGAGCTGCAGCGCTTGATTTTGGCACGAGCTATTTACAAGGATGCACCCATGATGATTCTGGACGAACCCACCGCCTCGCTTGACCCCATTGCGGAGAATCAGCTGTATCTCAACTACAACGAGCTGACCGCAAATAAAACCACGCTTTATATCTCCCACCGCCTATCGTCTACCAAGTTTTGTGACCGTATCATCTTTTTAGACGGCGCAACGATTGCCGAAACCGGCACGCACGAAGAACTGATGGCGCTGAAGGGAAAGTATGCAGAAATGTTCGGCATCCAAAGCCACTATTATCAAAAAAATAAAGCAGAGGGGGCGACCTCTTGAAACGGGACAACAAGCCGAACAGCTTACAAGCAAATTTTCGGATAATCTGGAAGGGGCTTTGCTTTGTGCGGGAAATCGCGCCGGGCGACCTCCCGCTCATCCACATCAGTGAATTACTCGCTTTTTTGACCCCCTATGTACCCATCTATATGTCCTCTAAAATTATCAACGAGCTATCCGGGGCGCGCAATTTGCGCACACTGATTTTCTATGTTGCAATCGCAACCGGCGTAACCCTGGTGTTGGAGGCCGTCGGGGCCTTTTTTGAGCGCAGAGCGCGGGTCAAAAGCATCACGCTGGTGCGCTTTCAGGAGATTCAGCTCAACCACATTAGCTATCAAATGGATTATGCGAAGCTGGAGGATCCCGCAATTAACGCCATGCGCGAAAAGGTTTTTGAAAATTCCTGGGTCAGCTGGGGCGGCGTGTGCAAGCTGCCCTCCTTGATGGCGTACATTGTCAGCTCCGTCGCGTCCATCGTGGTTGCCGTCGTGCTTTCCTACTCCATGTTTTCTGTAAGCACCCAGCCGTTGAACGACAGCAGCCTGTATGTATTTTTAAGCTCCATATGGCCGACGGCCATTCTGTTTGCGCTTGTAATTGCCAGCATTGTTTACACTGTAGTAATCAATCGCCGCGCATTTCAGGAGCGCATCCAGCACCATTCTCTGATTGCAAAATCAGAGCTTTACAACCGATTTTACAAAGAAGAATATTTGAATGATAACAAGGCCGCCAAGGATGTGCGAATATTTAACCAAAAAAACTTAGTCTTGCATGAAATTGACCGCAGCTGCAACGCCATTATTACCAACTTTCAGAAATTTCGGGAGAAAATTGATATCAAATATTTAGGCCGCGAGACGTTTGCAGTCACCCTGCTGGGCGCGTTTATCTATATTTTTGTGGCGCTCAAGGCCATTGCAACCACGGCGTTTTCCCTGGGCAGTGTTATGCTTTACTTCGGTTCCATCAACCGCCTGGTTTCCGCCGCCAATGAAATTGTAAGCGCCTTCACGGATCTGCGCAACAACAACGAGGCGCTGCAGTTCTTTTTTGATTATGTGGAAATCCCCTCTGAAATGAAAATGGGAACGAAACTCGTTCCCAAAAAGCCGGACTACCGCATTGCGTTCCATGATGTCAGTTTTCGCTACCCTGGCAGCGAGGAATACGCGCTGCGTAATGTTTCCTTCACCTTAAACATCGGGGAGCGGTTGGCGGTGGTAGGCATGAACGGCTCCGGCAAAACAACCATGATTAAGCTGCTCTGCCGCCTGTATGACCCGACCGAGGGCAGCATCACGCTGGATGGCATTGACATCAAGGAATATAAGTATGAGGAATACCTCGCGCTCTTCTCCGTTGTGTTTCAGGATTTTCATTTGCTGGCCTTCCCGCTTGGTCAAGTGGTGGCCTCCGACCTGGAATATGACAGCGACAGGGTCAAGCAAAGCCTCCGGATGGCAGGTGTCATGGAGCGGGTAGCGGAATTTTCGCGCGGTCTGGAGCATCCGCTCTATAAACACTTTGAAGAGGATGGGGTTGAGGTTTCCGGCGGAGAGGAACAGAAAATTGCCATTGCCCGCGCCCTCTACAAGGATGCGCCCTTTGTGATTCTGGATGAACCCACCGCATCGCTTGACCCAATTGCCGAATATGACATTTATTCCCGTATCAACGAAATCATCAGCGCCAAAACGGCCATCTATATTTCCCACCGCCTTTCCTCCTGCCGCTTCAGCGACAAGATTGCGGTGTTCCACGGCGGAGAAATGGTTCAAACCGGCACCCACGAGCAGCTGCTGTGTGACACACAGGGGAAGTATGCCGAGCTATGGCACGCGCAGGCACAATATTACAACTAAAGGACTCATTTTAGTCCAAACAAAAACCGCGTTACCGACCAGCGGCGAAACAGCTCGTACTGCAAAAAGGTTGCGCCAACGCTGAACGCGAGTATCATGGCCAGCTGCAGCGGTACGCTGCCTGTCCAGCGCAGGGCGAAAAACGCGGCCATAACGAGCCACTGCTGGTGAAACTCATAAATGCCGAAGGATGCACCGGATAAATAGGCTGTCAGCTTGTTATGCTGCGCAAAATACCGCCTGCCAAGGCCGAGCAGGGCGAGCACAGCCGCCCATGCGTAAAAACCGTACAGCGCCTCATAGGCGAGCGTGCTTTTTGCCTCCAGCTCCCGGCCGAAAAAAGTATACGGTATCATGCTGCACAGAGCGAGCGCAAGCAGGAGCCAGCGGTATTTTTCCAGCTTTTGCTGCAGCGCTTCTCTTGCGACAACAAAATAACCCAACAGAAAAAAGGCGCTATACTCCCCCAGGCTTTTTCCGCCAAAATCCAGAACAATCTGGCTTACGCTGGGAATCAAGAAAAATAAGAGCAGCAGCGGCAGCGGAATTTTTTCCGCCGCAAACTGTTTGCCGGACTGTTTCCGCCAGTGTAACAGCGGTAGCGTGAGAAGGGAAATCACAAACAGAAACAGAATGAACCAAAGCTGTCCGGGTGTAAATCCGCCCGTATTGCCGCTCAAATCGGTAGGCTTTGTGAAAAAGAGGAGATACTGCCGAACATAGCCGCCGGTATAGCCGTTGTGAAAGCGTTCCGCAAAATAGGTTTGGCTCGGAACCAGGAGCAGCACCCCCGCCAGAAAGGGGATCAACAGCCTTTTCACGCGTTCCTTGCAGTATTCTCCCGTGCTGCGCTTTTGCAGCGCATAATAGGAGCTGACGCCCGCCAGCAGAAACATCAGCGGCATAAGAAAGGGCCAGGTGGCAATAATCACGTTCCCTGCAAAGGGAAGCGCCGCGCCCTTGACATAAAAATCGTCCCCAAAGTGGTTATACACCATAAACGTGTGGTAGGGAAACAAAAATAAAACCACTGCCCAGCGCAGATTGTCAATATGATATTTTCGCATGAAAATCCCCCCTTGTCCCTGTTTGTTATACCAATCACCTTTTAGAATACTTGCAAAATTCGGTAACGGGCGTTTCGTGTATGCGCTCTTGCCGAATGTTGCAGGAAGTATTCTTAATGGTGATTGGTATTACTATAAGGCAGCCGCCGAAAAAAAGCAAGTGAAGGTCGTTTTTTGAAGCGCTGCAACTTGTTGTCAAAAGTTGACATCGCAGCCCAAACGGATTATGATAATACAATTAAGAAGAATATGGGGGAGGGCTTGGCCATGAAGCAGTATATTTTGGCGCTTGACCAGGGAACCACCAGCTCCCGGGCGATTTTGTTTGACCGCAGGGGAACCATCGCCGCGAGCTCTCAGAACGAATTTCAGCAGCTTTACCCCCGCGCGGGCTGGGTGGAGCATGACCCAATGGAAATCCTTTACAGCCAGTTTCAGTCCGTGTCCTCCCTGCTGCGCAAGGGGGTGGCGCAGGCGGCGGAGATTGCCGCGGTCGGCATCACCAATCAGCGTGAAACTACGGTTATCTGGGATAGAGCGAGCGGAAAACCGATTTACAACGCCATTGTCTGGCAATGCAGGCGCACGGCGGAGCAGTGCGAACAGCTGAAACAGGAGCCCGGTTTGGCAGACTATATCACGCAGAAAACCGGCCTTGTGATTGACGCTTATTTTTCCGGCACAAAAATTGCCTGGATTTTAGATCACGTCCCCGGTGCGCGGGAAAAAGCGCAGGCGGGGGAGCTTTGTTTTGGCACGGTGGACAGCTGGCTGATTTGGAATTTGACAGGCGGCAAGGTGCATATCACGGATTATTCCAATGCCTCGCGCACCATGCTGTTTGATGTGGATACCCTGCAGTGGGACAAAACACTTTGCAAAAAGCTTCGCGTGCCGATGGAATTGCTGCCCACGCCCATGCCGTCCGGTGCGGTATACGGGGCGGTTGCGCCGGGGATACTGGGTTTGGAGGCGCTTGCGGGCATTCCCATAGCCAGCGCTGTGGGCGACCAGCCCGCCGCCCTGTTCGGGCAATGCTGCTTCTCCCCCGGGGAGGCAAAAAACACCTATGGAACAGGCTGTTTTTTACTTATGAACACGGGGAAAACACGGGTGCAATCCCACAACAAGCTGCTCACGGGCGTTGCCTGGGGTCTTGGCGATTCGGTGGAATACGCCATTGAGGGTTCGGCCTTCAATGCCGGTTCCGTCATCAAATGGCTGCGGGATGAGTTGCATATGATTGACACGGCCAGCCGCTGCGATGAGCTTGCCGCGAGTGTGCCGGACGCAAACGGGGCCTTTTTCGTCCCCGCGTTCACGGGCCTGGGCGCACCGTATTGGGATATGTATGCGCGGGGGATTTTGGTAGGCTTGACGCGCGGGGTGAGCCGCGCACACATTGCGCGCAGTGTGCTGGAGGCCATTGCCTTCCAGGTTACGGATCTTCTGGAGGCTATGCGCGCGGATTCCGGCATAGATTTTACGCAGCTGCGCGCGGACGGCGGCGCGAGCGTGAGCGATATTTTGCTGCAGATTCAAGCGGATTTTGTGCGCTGCCGGGTTGACAGGCCGGAAACAGTGGAGACGACGGCGCTTGGCGCGGCCTATCTCGCCGGGCTAGCTGTTGGTTTTTGGAAGAACAAAGAGGAGCTGCTGCAAAACCGCGTCTCGCAGCGGGTTTTCACGCCGCACATGGAGCAAGCACAGCGGGATACGCTCTATGCGGGCTGGAAGAAGGCGGTGGAGCGTTCCTTGAGCTGGGCAAACGAGTAAAGGAGAGTTCATATGGATTACGCATCAGAATCATTGAAGCTGCATTATGAGTGGAAGGGCAAGCTGGAGATGGTTGCCCGCGCAACGGTCAGCAATCGGCAAGAGCTGTCGCTTGCCTACACGCCCGGTGTTGCACAGCCCTGCTTGGAAATTCAAAAGGACGTCAACCAGAGCTATTTGCTCACCCGCCGCTGGAACACCGTTGCCGTTGTGACGGATGGAACAGCTGTGCTGGGGCTGGGCGATATCGGCCCTGAGGCGGGCATGCCTGTGATGGAGGGCAAGTGCGTTTTGTTTAAGGAATTCGGCGGGGTGGATGCCCTTCCGCTCTGCATTCGCTCCAAGGATGTGGATGAGATTGTCAACACCGTCGCCCTGCTTGCGGGCAGCTTCGGCGGTGTGAACCTGGAGGACATCTCCGCGCCGCGCTGTTTTGAAATTGAGCGCAAGCTCAAGGAGCGCTGTGATATCCCTATTTTTCATGACGACCAGCACGGCACCGCAGTAGTCACCGTGGCGGCGCTTCTCAATGCCCTGCGCCTGGTGGGCAAGCGGATTGAAGAATGTACGGTGGCGTTCAGCGGAGCGGGTGCGGCGGGGGTTGCCATCGCCAGGCTGCTTGCTACCCTGGGTGTGAAGGATCAGCTGCTGTGTGACCGCAGCGGCCTTATCTGCGCAGGAGATGCGTTAAGCAGCGCCAAGGCGGAGCTTGCGGCCTTTACCAACAAGCAGAAAAGGCGCGGCTCCCTCGCGGATGCCATGCAGGGGGCGGATGTCTTTATCGGTGTCTCCGCGCCGGGCGTTGTGACGCAGGATATGGTGCGCGGCATGGCGGCGGATGCCGTTGTGCTCGCCATGGCAAACCCTGTTCCGGAAATTATGCCCGATTTGGCCAAAAAAGCGGGCGCCGCAGTTGTCGGCACAGGCAGAAGTGATTTTCCAAACCAAATCAACAACGTTTTGGCCTTCCCCGGCATTTTTCGCGGTGCTTTGGATGTGCGTGCGCGTGACATCAACGAGGCCATGAAACTCGCGGCTGCCCACGCACTGGCGGATTTGATTGCCCCGGACGAGAGAAGCTGCGAGCGGATTTTACCGGAGGCCTTCGACCCACGCGTAGGCCCAGCCGTAGCCGAGGCTGTAGCCCGCGCGGCGCGGGAGACGGGTGTGGCGCGGGCGTAGCGCGGCAGCTGAGCCCGCGATATTGACTTTTAACGCCGCAAATACTATGATTATTTCACTTAAATTTTAAAAAGGCGGTTGACTATTTGGAACGCGACATCAAACGCTTGGTTTTCCCCAACGGGCTGCGGATTCTGCTGGAGCAGGACGAGCGCATGCGCAGCTGTTCCATGGGGGTGTGGATTGCGAGCGGCTCCGGCTACGAAAGCGCGGAGCAGGCCGGGCTTTCCCACTTTATGGAGCACATGCTGTTCAAAGGCACACCCACGCGCAGCGCGCAGGATATCGCGCAACAAATGGACGCGATTGGCGGCGTGTTAAACGCCTATACGGCCAAAGAATACACCTGCATTTATGCCCGCGCACTGACCGACCATGTGGAGCAGGCCTTTTCGGTGATTGCCGACATGGTGACCAACCCGCGCCTGGATGAGCAGGATATCCAAACCGAAAAAGGCATTATTACGGAAGAAATTGCCATGTATGAGGATTCTCCGGAGGATTTGTGCATGGATTTATTCTATGAATCCGTTTGGCCGGAAAACGCCTTCGGGCGCAATATCCTCGGCACGCGGGAAACCGTCTCCGCAACGAAGATTGATTCCCTTTGCACCCACCTGCAGCGCTATTACCGCCCCTCGCGCATGGTTGTTTCCTTCTGCGGGAATTTTGACCTGGGACGCGTGGAAGAATTGTGCGAGGAATTTTTCGGCACAATTCAAGACGGCGGCGACGCGGGCATGCTCGGCGCGGTGCGCTACCAGCCTACCATGTTGTTGCATGAAAAAGATGTGGAGCAGAACCAGCTTGTTTTGGGCTTCCCCGGCGTGGCGGCGGGGGATGAGCGGAAATATGCCATTCAGCTGTATTCCTCCCTGCTCGGCGCCTCCTCCTCTTCCCGGCTGTTTCGCCGGATTCGCGAGGACCTGGGTCTTGTGTATTCCGTGGAATCCTTTCACGTGCCGCATTTGACGGCGGGGCTGTTTGGCATAGCCATGGGCGTCTCGCCGGAGGCCGAGGTGCAGGCACTGACGGAAACCGTTTCCATCCTGCGCGGCTTTGCCGCCTCTTTGCAGGAGGAGGAGCTTGCCCGTGTGAAAGAACAGGCAATTGCCAGCATGATTATGGGCTTTGAATCCACGGCAACGCGGGTTTCGCACACAGGGCGCAGTGAGTTGCTTTACGGTAGCGTGCTCTCTGAGGATGCAATCATTCAAAAAATTCGCGCAGTGACGCTGCCGGAGGTTCTGCAGGCGGCGCAGACGGTGACGGAGTTAAGCAAGGCCTCGCTCTGCGTGGTCGGGGAATTGAAAGCGGAAAACGTGTATCAAGAAATATTACAATAGATAGGAATAATCGCATGGAAACCATCAAACAGGCCAAACGCATCGTCGTCAAGGTTGGTACCTCCTCCTTGACTTATGAAAGCGGCAAGGCGAATATCCGCCGAATTTCCAAGCTGGCGCAAGTATTATCTGACTTGAGCAACTCCGGCAAAGAAGTGATTTTGGTCACCTCCGCCGCGCTGGGCATCGGCGTGGGCAAGCTCAATTTGCCGGAGCGCCCAAAGGATACGCCCAGCCGCCAGGCTGTCGCGACTGTTGGGCAGTGCGAGCTGATGTTTATGTATGACAAGCTGTTTGGCGAATTTGGCCAAACGGTCGGTCAACTGCTCATCACCAAGTTTGACACAGAGGAGCCGGGTCGGCGCGGGAATTTAATTAACACGCTGGGCAAAATGCTGGAGTACCAGGTTTTGCCGATTATCAATGAGAACGACAGCGTTGCGGTGGATGAAATCGAGAATGTGTTCGGGGATAATGACCGCTTGAGCGCCATTGTGGCAAAGCTTGTGGAGGCGGACGCACTGGTGATTTTAACGGATACGGACGGCCTGTTCAGCGCGGATCCGCGTGAGAACCCGGACGCGTACCATATCCCCCTGGTTCGGGAGCTTACGGACGAAATCATGGCCATGGGCGGCGCACCGGGCTCCAAACGGGGCACAGGTGGCACGGCAACCAAGCTACAGGCCGCAAAAATCGCAACCGAAGCGGGCATTGATGTGATTGTGATGAACGGCGCGGACCCGGAGGATTTATACAAACTGTTTGAGGGCCGACAAATCGGCACCCATTTTGTCGGCAGAAAGGCAAAGGCATGAGCATATGACAACAATGGAAGAATTGGGCATACGCGCCAAACAGGCACAGCGTCTTTTGGCAAAGGCAGGCGGAGCCGTGCGCACAGCCGCACTCGCTGCCATGGAACAGGCTCTGCTTGCAAACAGCGAGCAGATATGTGCCGCCAATGCGCGGGATGTGGAAAACGCGGCGCAGGCGGGGATGAGCACGGCCTTGCTCGACCGCTTGACGCTGACCGATGAGCGCATTGCGGGCATGGCACAGGGGCTGCGCGCGGTGAACAGCGAGGCGGACCCCATCGGCAAAATGCGTTCGGGTGATGTGCGCCCCAACGGCATGAGGGTTTATTGCGTGAGTGTGCCGCTGGGCGTAATCGGCATTATTTTTGAGGCAAGGCCGAATGTAACCTCAGACGCGGCCGCCCTGTGTTTAAAGGCGGGGAACGCCGTCATTCTGCGCGGGGGGAAGGAAGCGATTTTCTCCAACACCGCAATTGTGAGCGTTTTGCGCACGGCGCTGGAGCAGGCAGGGCTCCCTGCGGATTGTATTCAGCTGGTGGAGGACACCTCCCGCGAGAGCGCAACCGCACTCATGCGCCTAAACGGTTATGTGGACGTTTTGATTCCGCGGGGCGGGGCGGGGCTGATTCGCTCCGTGGTGGAACACGCAAGCGTTCCCGTCATTGAAACCGGTGCGGGTAACTGCCATATCTATGTGGACCGCGACGCGGACATTGAAATGGCTGCGCAGATTATTTACAACGCAAAAACCAGCCGCCCCTCCGTATGCAATGCATGCGAGAGCGTGTTGCTTCATAAAGATATAGCGGAGCTTGCCCTGTTGACGATGCAAGGGCGTCTGTGTGAAAAAACTGTGGAAATTCGCGGGGATGAAGTGGTCTGCGCCATTTTGCCCGGTGCCGTGGCGGCTACCCCGGAGGATTGGGAAACGGAATACGGCGACTATATCCTCAGTGTCAAGGTTGTGGAGAATATCGACGAGGCAATTGCCTGGATTGACCGCTATTCCACCCACCACAGCGAATGCATCGTTACAGAGGATTATAGCAGCGCGCAGCGCTTTTTAGACGAAGTGGATTCGGCGGCGGTTTATGTCAACGCCTCCACGCGCTTTACGGACGGCGGCGAGTTTGGCTATGGCGCGGAAATCGGCATCTCCACCCAAAAGCTCCATGCGCGCGGCCCCTTGGGGCTATCCAAGCTTGTAAGCGAAAAGTTTGTGATTTACGGCAACGGCCAAATTCGGGAATAAAAGGGGATCACTATGGCAAAGAGAAGAAAAAAGAAGAAAGGCGAGGGCATCAAAAAGCCCTGGGCCTTTGCGCTGGGGCTGTTGATTATTGCACTCGCGGTGGTGGGTGCCGGTTTTCTGGTGCGCATGGCGGCGCAAAATATCCGCCAATGGACGGACGACGGCTCCAAGCTGGCCGAATATGAAAACTTCCTGGTTCCGGTTGTGATGAACGACCCGGAATCCTTTGACGATGTCACCAAGGCGAGCATGCAGCAGCTCATCGACATCACCATTTGGTCCATGCTGCACAGCAATCCCTCCACCAGTGAGTATGAGGACTATGAGGACGGCGACCGTGTGGGTCTGATTATTCCGGCGGAAAAGGTGGACGCGCAGTTTGCCAAGATTTTCGGCACGGACATCAAGCCCATACATAACACCGTCAGCGGCAGCAGCTACGACTTTACCTATGAGGCTGCGCGCAAGGGCTACCTCATCCCCCTAACAGGTGTTACGCCCACCTATATCCCCAAGGTATATGAGGCCAAGCGGAGCGATAAGCTGATTGTGCTTGTGGTCGGTTACGTCCCCGCCGAGGAGTTGGCGCAGGATAAAACGGGGAAAATTGTGGAGCCGGAACCGGATAAGTTTATGAAAATCACTCTGCGCGAGCATGAGGAGGGCTATATCATCAGCGCCATCCAAGCCACAGACGCGCCGGAGGCGATTACAGTCAAAAAAACGGCCGCTCCCACGCAGGCGCCAACCGAGTCCCCGCAGGAGAGCAGTTCCAAAGAGCAGCAGACACAAAGCAGCGCGCCAACCCAGGCGCCAAGCAGCACAACCGCCGGTTCAACCGGAATCAATATCACCATTCCACCCCGTGGGAACGGGACAACGGGCAGTTGATTTTTAAAGCGAAAAAAGTCCGCAGTACCGGAACGTGCTGTGGGTTTTTTCCTCTAAAGAATAAATTGCAAGGCGGTTTGTGTTAAAATGTTAAGGTTATTTTTTCAGAAAGCGAGATAGCGCATGCAGGGTAAGCTGATTGGCTGGGGCACGACGGCTGAGATTTACGAATGGCCGCAGGGTCGTGTAATCAAGCTGTTCTATCCCCACATTTCTCTCGCCTTTTGCCGGCATGAGTTTCGTGTAATGCAGGAGATGAACCGCCTGGGTCTGCGCGCGCCGCAGGTGTATGAGCTGATTGAATACGAGGGGCGAAACGGCATTGTTTACGAGCGCATTGAGGGGCAAACCCTGCTGCGCAGCATGCTGTATGCCCCCTGGAGTATTCCGCGCAGAGCCAAACAGTTTGCGCGCCTGCAGCTGCAGCTGCAGTGCCCCACGAAGGCGCGGTTGCCTGTTTTAAAAACACGCTTGGCGCACGCCATGGAGCGGGCAACCCTGTTTACGCCGCGGCAGAAACAGGAGCTGCTCCGGCAAATAGAGGCCCTGCCGGACGGCGACATATTATGCCATTTTGACTTTCATTTAAACAACATTATTTGTGCGCCAAACGGTTTGATTGCCGTGGATTGGCCAAACGCCTGCATTGCCGTGCCCGCGGCGGACGCCGCACGAACCAGCCTCATTTTGCAGTGCGGCAAAATGCTGGGCAGTTCCGCTGCCCGGCGCATGGTGATTCGGCTTTTTCGGGGGCTTGTGCGCCGGATTTATGTGCGGGAATACTGCCGCGCCTCCGGTGCCGCGCGGGAGGAGATTGAACGCTGGATTGTGCCGATTGCAGCGTATCGGCTGACGATGAACATTCCGGATTCCGAGCGGAAGATGCTGCAGAAAAAAATTGCCGCACAGCTGAATCAGATGGATATTCCTTCTGCATCAAATGGTAGTACGGGTTTTGCGGGATAAAATCCCATACAGCAAAGCATTTCATCCTGCAAAACCTGCGACCATTACATGCAGGAGTAATAGAAACGGAGAGTAATAGGATGCAACTTGCGGTTATCACAGGTGCGAGCGGCCATATCGGCTACGCGTTATTGAAGGAAATGCAGGAGCGGGGCATTGTGCCGCGCATCCTGATTCGCAGGCAAAGTCCGATTTTTGACGGCATTCCCTGCAACATTGCGTATGGCGATATTACGGATTTACAGCAGCTGGAGCTGGCCTTTGCGGGCGCGGATGTGGTTTACCACCTTGCGGGCATGATTGAGGTGAACAGCGGAAACGCCGAGCAGCTGCGGCAGGTGAACCTGGAGGGCACCAAAAACGTGGTGAGAGCCTGCTTGAACTGCGGCGTAAAAAAATTAATTTATGCATCCTCCGTGGACGCGTTTCCGCCGCTGGCGGGCGATGCCGCCATGGCGGAAATCACAACATTTGACCCGGAGGCTCTGGAGGGCGTCTACGCCAAAACCAAGGCGGAGGCCACGCGCTATGTGTTTGAAGCAAACAGCCCTCAACTGCAGACGATTGCCGTTTATCCCAGCGCGTGCATTGGGCCTTACGATTTTCGTATTTCCAATGTTGGGGAAATGGTGCGCATGTTTTTAAAGCGCAAATTTCCGGTATCTCTTGCGTTTGGCGGTTATAACTTTGTGGATGTGCGCGATGTGGCGCGCGGCATGCTTGCCGCGGCGGAGCAGGGCAGAGCTGGGGAGGGCTATTTGCTTACGGGCGAGCCCATGACAGTGGACGGGTTGATGCAGGCGCTCGCCGCGCACTGCGCCACTTTGCCGGGGTATGAGAAATGTAAAGCGCCGAAGCTGAAGCTGCCCCTCGCCCTTGCCAAGGCCGTAGCGCCGCCTATGGAGCGCTACTACCGCATCACGCAAACCACCCCGCTGTTTACACGCTACGCCATCCGCAAGCTGCGGGCAAACAGCAATTTTGACTGCGCCAAAGCCAAGGCTGAGCTGGGCTACACCCCCATGAGCGCCGCGCAATCCGCCGCGGATATGGTGGATTGGATTATAGGAACCGAAGAGATACGATAGATATTACTCCTGCATCAAATGGTAGCACGGGTTTTGCGGGATAAAATCCCAGACAGCAAAGCATTTCATCCCGCAAAACCTGCGACCATTACATGCAGGAGTACATAGAAAAGGAAGCTGTTATATGGAAAAACAAACGCCCCTATATTGGTCTCATGTGAAATACGGCGGAAAAATTGTCTCCTTTGCGGGCTATTGGCTGCCTGTGCAGTTTTCCGGCATTACGGCGGAACACATGGCTGTGCGCAATGCCTGTGGACTGTTTGATGTTTCGCACATGGGGGAACTGCTGCTGGAGGGCAAGGACGCGCTGCGGAATCTGCAGAAGCTGCTCACCAATGATTTTTCCACCATGGCTGTCGGCCAGGTGCGCTACTCTCCCCTGTGCAATGAGGCGGGCGGCATGCTGGACGATTTGCTGGTTTATCGCCGGGGCGAAAACGCCTATTTGCTGGTGGTAAACGCCTCAAACCGGGAAAAGGACGCGCAGTGGATTGCCGCGCATCTGGAGGGCGAACTGCATTACGCCGATGTTTCGGACGAATGGGCGCAGCTGGCCTTGCAGGGGCCGAAGGCGCAGGAAATCCTTTCCAAGCTGGGCGATGCCAGCCTGTTTCCGCAGAAAAATTATAGCTTTGTTGAGAATGTTGAACTCGCGGGCATCCCCTGCCTGCTCTCCCGCACAGGCTACACGGGGGAGGACGGCTTTGAAATTTACCCGCCCAAAGCCCAGGTTACCGCGCTCTGGGACGCCCTGCTGGAGGCGGGTGAGCCGGAGGGGCTTATCCCCTGCGGCCTGGGCGCGCGCGACACCCTGCGGTTGGAGGCGGCCATGCCGCTTTACGGCCATGAGATGGACGAAACGGTCACGCCCTTTGAAACCGGCTTGGGCTGGGCTGTGAAGCTGCAGAAGGAGGACTTTATCGGCAAACAGGCTCTTCTGGCGGCGGGCGAGCCGCAGCGCATGCGCATTGGCCTTGCGCTGCAGCAACGCGGAATTGCGCGGGAGGGGGACGCTGTAATCAGCGGCGGCGCGGAAATCGGCACAGTTAGCTCCGGCACGATGTGCCCCTTCGTTAACCAAGCGGTAGCCATGGCCTTAGTCAAGGCGGGCAGTGTACAGCCGGGCGACATGCTGCAGCTTTCTGTCCGCGGCAGGCTGCTGGAGGCAAAGGTTGTTTCCCTGCCGTTTTATAAAAGATCACGATAAGGAGCGATTAATACGATGAGCACAGCAAACAAACTGTTTTTTGCAAAGAGCCACGAATGGGTACGGTATCTGGAAGAAGGCAAGGCGCGGGTTGGCGTCTCTGACCACGCGCAGGAGGAAATGGGCGACGTGGTGTTTGTCAATCTCTGCGACGAGGGGGAGCAGCTGGAGGCCGGCGATGTGTTCGGCGATGTGGAGTCCATTAAGGCGGTTTCTGACTTATACTGCCCGGTTTCCGGCACAGTCACCCGTGTGAACGATGCCCTGCTCAATGCGCCGGAATCCATCAATGCCGACCCGTATGGCGCGTGGCTGATTGAGCTGGAAGACGTGGCCGCCAATCCGGAGCTGCTGGACGCCGCCGCCTACGACGCTCTGTTGGCCGAAGACTTATAAAAAGCGAGGCTTTGTATGAATTATATCCCGAACACCCCCGCCGAGCGCGAGGAGATGCTTGCCGCCATTGGCAGGCGGTGCGTTGACGAGCTGTTTTCCGGCATTCCGCAGGAACTGCGCCTGCGCAATGCGCTGAAGCTGCCGCAGGCGCAAAGCGAAATGGAGCTGCTCGCCGGGTTTGAAGCCCTGGCGGCGAAAAACACCGTTTACAAAACCTGCCTGCGCGGTGCGGGAGCCTATCGGCACTTTATCCCGAGCGTGGTGCGCAGTTTAAGCGCCCGGGAGGAATTTGTCACTGCCTACACCCCCTATCAAGCGGAGCTTTCTCAGGGCGTTTTGCAGGCGATTTTTGAATATCAAACCACAGTCTGCGCTTTAACGGGCATGGATGTTTCCAACGCGGGTGTCTATGACGGAGCGCATGCCGCCGCAGAGGCCGCCGCGATGTATCGCGATAAAAAGCGCGGCAAGACCCTGGTTTCCGCCGCCGTTAAGCCCATGACCCTTGCCGTGCTGCGCACTTACTGCGCGGCGGCGGGCAGCGAGCTGCTGCTGATTCCGGAGAAGGACGGCACAACGGATTTGGCTGCCCTGCGCGATATGCTGGACGAGCAAAGCGCCGGCGTTTACCTTGAAAACCCGAACTATTTCGGCCAGCTGGAGGACTGTTCCGCAGCCGCGCAGTTGATTCACGCGGCGGGGGCAAAGCTGATTCTCGGCTGTTATCCAACCGCGCTGGCCACGATTCAAACGCCGCGCGAATGCGCAGCGGACGCGGCCGTGGGCGAAATGCAGCCCCTGGGCATGCCGCTCTCCTTCGGAGGCCCGTATCTGGGCTATATGGCGGTGATGAACGCGGATATGAGGCGTTTGCCCGGCCGCATTGTTGGGCAAACCAGCGATAAAGACGGCCGAACAGCCTATGTGCTGACGTTGCAGGCGCGCGAGCAGCAGATCCGGCGGGAGAAGGCCTCCTCCAGCATTTGCTCCAATGAGGCGCTCTGCGCCCTGACCGCAACCATCTACTGCGCCGCAATGGGTAAGGAGGGCCTGCGCGAGGTTGCGCAGCAATGCCTTGCCAAGGCGCACTATGCGGCAAAGGCGATTGCCGCCGTTCCCGGCTTTGAACTGCAATGCACAGGCGAATTCTTTCACGAATTTGTCACAGCCTGCCCGGTTCCGCCGGAGCAGCTGGAACAAAAGCTTGCCGAACAAGGCATCCTCTGCGGATTGCCCCTTCTCTATCACGGCAGGGACTGCATCTTGTGGTGTGTCACAGAGACCGTCAGTAAGCAGGAGCTGGACCGCCTGATTACGCTGTTACAGGAGGTGTGCGGATGAAACTGAGTTTTGAAAAAAGCCGCCCGGGCAGGCGCTGCGTCAGCCTGCCTGCCTGCGATGTCCCGGCCTATGAACTGCCCTGCGCCCATAGCCGCGGTGCGGTGCTCCCCCTGCCGGAGCTGGCCGAGGTGGATTTAGTGCGCCATTACACGGAGCTGAGCCGCAGCGCCTTCGGCGTGGATAACGGCTTTTACCCTCTTGGCTCCTGCACGATGAAATACAACCCCAAGCGCAACGAGGCAGTAGCCGCCATGCGGGGCTTTACAGATATCCACCCTCTGCAGCCGCAGGAAAGTGTGCAGGGTGCGCTGGAAGCCATGGATACACTGGGTGCCTCCCTTTGTGAAATCACGGGTATGGACGCCTTCACCCTGCAGCCCGCTGCGGGCGCACACGGGGAATTTACCGCGCTCGCCATGGTCAAGGCCTATCTGGCAGCCAAGGGTGAAACAAGGCGCACAAAAATTTTGGTTCCGGATTCGGCCCACGGCACCAACCCCGCCAGCGCGGCGATGAACGGTTTTACCACAGTAAACATTCCCTCCACCTCCCAGGGCATGGTGGATTTAGACGCCCTGCGCGCCCAAGTTGGGCCGGATACGGCGGCGCTCATGCTCACGAACCCGAATACGGTGGGGCTGTTCGAACAAAACGTTACACAAATTACGCAGATAATTCACGATGCAGGCGGGCTGGTGTATTACGACGGTGCAAACTTAAACGCCGTGATGGGCATAACGCGTCCCGGTGACATGGGCTTTGATGTGGTGCACCTCAACCTGCACAAAACCTTTTCCACCCCGCACGGCGGCGGCGGCCCCGGCAGCGGCCCCGTTGGTTGTAAGGAGCATCTCGCCCCCTTTCTCCCCTCCCCCGTGGTCGCGCGGGAGGGCGGCACTTACCGTTTCATTGAGCCGGAGCATACCATCGGGCGTGTTCGCGCCTTTTACGGAAACTTTTTGGTATGCCTAAAGGCCTTGAGCTATATTCTGACGCTCGGCTCCGATGGGATTCGCGAAACGGCGGAGAATGCGGTTTTAAACGCGAACTACCTTATGGAACGCCTGTGCGGCACATACGATTTGCCCTATTCCGCCCCCTGTATGCATGAATTTGTGCTTACATTGGAGGAGATGAAAAAGCAGCACGGCGTCAGCGCGGCGGATATCGCCAAGAGCTTGATTGACCGAGGCATTCACCCGCCCACGATGTATTTCCCGCTGATTGTGCACGAGGCGCTGATGTTTGAGCCAACAGAAACCGAAAGCCGCGAAACACTGGATCAGGCAGCGCAAACCCTCTGTGAGCTCGCGGAACTTGCCAAAACACAGCCGGAGCAGCTGCACCAAGCCCCGGTGACAACCCCTGTCGGCAGGCCGGATGAAACAGCGGCCGTGCGCAAACCGATTTTACGGTATGGGGCGGAATAATACCGATGCGTTTTATAGCCGTTCCGCCAAGTCCGTTACCCACCCGCGCATAGATTGGCGGTGTTGCAGTATGGTTTCTATATGCCTGCGGCAGGCTTTGGCTTGTTCCGTGGGCTTTTTTTTCTGTTTGCCTATCCCGTTCCAACTGTTTTCAAGTTGTATGACTGCAATAGAAATTTGGTTTACCACATCATTGACCCGCGTGGGGCTGCGCGCGCCCAGCTTTTTGTAATAAGACAACAGACATTTTTGCGTATACATGGTATTTTGGTATAAGGCGTGCGTAAAGATATCCGCAACCGTCAAGAGTTGAATGGTGTGCTGCTCCGTATCACAGGCCTCCAGCCATTTTTGCAGGGCATCCTCCCCTGCCACCGCCCAACGGTCACCGGTTAGGGCTTCATGCGCTGCCTTGCTCCATCCGCCCGGCTGGTTGCGGTTCAGTGTTTCCAGCGCGTAGTGCATGGAGTCCCGGTCAGAGTAGGATGGCGGAATTGCATCACCGATAATCAGAACGCGGAAGGGCAGCGCCTCCTCCCAGCGAGCCGGATTCACAAACATGCCCTGCTCATTGGTTTTGGCAGCGCATTCGCTGCAGTAAGTCCACCCAATCAGGCACTTGCCCCGCTCCTCATAGCCGGCGACAATACTGTACTCCGGGATTCCACCCGCCCATTCCATTACAACCGGATGTCCTCTATCAATGGACCACAGCACAGCACGCTGCATTTCCTCCCCGGAGGCATTTTGCGGCGTAAGCCAAAGATAATCCCGCCCATAGTAACGCATGGCGCGGTTCATCATATCTTCGGGTTCATTAATGCGCCAAAGTTCCTCAATCAGATGCCGCTTTTCAAACCATAAAAACCCATAGCCGACCCCCATAATATGCATCAGGTCACGGAATCTATCGTTGATTTGTTCCAGAGTAACGCTTTCTGGTCTTCCCCCCTCCCGCGCCTCAATGCAACACAATGCCTCGGCAACCATCGCCGGCATGGAATAATACATGTCACAACCGGGCGGCGGATTCCAGCGGTCAATTTTTGGAAGGTGTTGCAGTATTTTCCCTGCGGGGGCAGGCATATTTCGGTTAAAAAAATCTGCCATACGGTTTTGCCGGTTCTCCGGCTGCAAGATTTCATCAATCGTCACATGGAGTAGCTCCGATAACGCGAGCAACAGCGCCGCCTCGGGTAAACCAATTCCCGTTTCCCACTTGCTGACAGCCTGCGGAGAAATTCCAAGTTTTTCTGCAAGAGCTTCCTGCGTGTACCCCTTTTCTTTTCGTAGACCTGCAATATTTTTGCCAATTTGTTTCATGTCCATAACATAATTCCCTCCCGCAATTTATTGTAGCCTGTTTTTGCCGGTAACACCACAAACAAATTGTTGCAAAAATATGTTGCAGCTCAACTTAGAGTTGGGATATTTGACGTTTTATTTTAATATAAAAACATGCTTCAAAATCCTTAGAATATAGAGATAGCTATATTCTAAGGATTTTGAAGCTTTTTCATTAGAAAATCCGTGTTTGGTCAATCTTTATTCTGTGGCGAGTTGGTTGAGCCACCGCGAAGAAATTTTTTTGCACGAGCTGCGAAGTTTCGGCTCTTTTCCGAATTAGGGACGGTATCGCCATCTTGCGCTGTCAGCACCTTTACGGGCGGATTACTTAAGGGAATGGGCTTTGCTTGGTTCGTTGTCTCCTTTTTTGCTGCTACAGCAGGACTTTTCGCAAATGGCAGTTCTTTCATTAGGTCGTGCAGCAACTCATAATAATCTGGCTTCCACGCATGCTGTTGTTCGGATTCTAAATACTCCTTTAAGCGCAAATAACAATCTTTCCAGAAATCATTTTTTGCAATTTTCGAATAGTTCTCTTCGTTGGTTATGGTTCCGATTACCTGCATTACTGTTTCCGATGTAACAGAAAATCCGAAGTCCTCCGGATCAAAACCCTCCGTCAAAATATTTAGCCATGTTCGGGAACATTTCATGCAGATGCAACAGTTTTTGCCGGTTCCCGTGACCCAACAGACCCGGAAATTCATCGGCGTTTCCATCCGTTTTGAATAGGTACACAATCGCCTTATCTTTGTAATTCTTGCAACTTCATATCCTTCGTGAATCACTTTGCATCCGCAAAAACGAATGGCGCAATCCAGCGCAGGGTCAGAGGCACAAAAAGAACGGTGCAACTCTTTAAAACAATAGGAAGCAGAAATCATCACATAGCGAATACCGTGTAAAAAGGCGTAAGGTGCTGCGTGCGAAACCAAGCCCATGCCATGATGAAATGTATACCAATAGTTTAAAAAGCTTGGACGTTTGAGCAATTTGCTCACAACACCATAGTTAACAAAACGTCGAAATGAGGACTTGACCAGGCAGCAGGGTAAATCATGTTGCTTAGCAACCTGGCGCGTATGTGCGGCAACCAGATTCCAACCGGCTTCATCCTCAAATTTTACATCAGCGCCCCAAACGGAAAGCAATGCGGGCTTATCCTCCATATTTGTATACAACGAGTAATTGGCATCAACGCCTCCTGAATATAACAACACCGTGTTACCGTGCTGCTGTTTTGGTTTATTTGTCTTTACAATTTGCGCAACCGTCAACTCGCCCAAGAAGGTAAACTTGGGGTACATTTCCACGTACTCTCGCTTCATATCCTCGATTGCATCGTAAAAGTCACAATCAAGCTGATTCAAAATAATCTCCGCATCAAACAGCCATGAGAGAACCAGCATGGTTCCCATAAAAGGTAACACCGCAATACTCGGTGGACATTGCGTCATATCTTCACTATATTCGACAAAAAAATCGCGATCCATGTGAAAAATGCGCTGCCATTCTCCGGTAATCGTGCAATCGTAAAAAATTCGGTTTTTATCAATGACGATTTCATTCAGCTTTACTTTGTTTGGCAATCAAAAGTTCCTCCTTTAAGGTAAAAATACAACGTGTACTTTATTGTAGCAAAGCTATTTATTTTTGTCAATATTCTGATTTCATATATGGCCGTTACTGTTTACCTGTTTAATTCAATAAAAACAATATAATAACTATTAAATAAAATAAATTAATTTACTTATGCGGATTAGTATGAAGTAGGGCGCCCACACACTGCGGGCGCCCTTCGTTGCCTTGTAGAAATTATTCGTTAAAATAAACAACCTTATTCTGCTCATGGGATTCAAAAATACCTTCAATCAGTTTAATGAGCCTGCGCTGCTGGTCGTGGGTGATGAGCTGGGTTTCTTCGCCGCGCAGTGTGGCAAAAATATTTTGGTAATAGGCGCCCCAGTCCGCGTGGACTTTGTGAAGCTTAAATTTTTTGATGGTGTCGTCTGTGCGCGGCGCCATTGTTTTTGTTAGGCCTGCGCCTGCCTGCACCGGAACTGCGTCGCGGTTTTCCCAGTCGGAGACCTTGATGATTTTCCCCTTCAGGCTCCAGTTTTCCACAACGGCGGAACCGTTTTGACCCAAAACATACCAACGAGGCAGCTCAATAAAGTTGCTTGTGGTGACCTCAATATAGAAGGTCATGCCGTCGTCAAACTTCATGGTGCAATAAAAGCCGTCGTCACATTCCTCATTGGTGACGCTGGTGAGGTTGGCATACACGGAAACCAGTTTGCGCGGCAGGGTCATCATCAGCGCCTGGTCGAGCAAATGAATGCCCCAGTCCAGCAGCATGCCGCCGCCGTGCGCCTTTTGATTGCGCCAATCCCCCGGAATTCCGCGGGAACCCTGCACGCGGGACTCCACACGGTGAACGGGACCCAGGGTGTTTTCGTCCAGCATGTATTTTGCGGTGAGATAATCCTCATCCCAGCGACGGTTTTGGTGGACGGTAAACATTTTGTTGTATTGTTTGGAAGCCGCAATCATTTCCTCCAGCTCGCCGGAGTTCATGGCGACCGGCTTTTCTGAAATCACGTTTTTCCCCGCCGCCATGGCGGCAACCGCGATTTCCTTGTGGACATCGTTGGGCGTTGCAATGGTCACCAGGTCAATTGCCGGGTCTGCCAGCAATTCTTCGCGGGAGGAATAGGCGTGAAAGCCGTCTTTTTCCGCCGCCTTGCAGCGATTGGGATCGATATCATAGATACCCACGACCCGTCCGCCGTTCAGCCCCTTAATCTTTCGCGCGTGCCAACTGCCCATTCCGCCGTAGCCGATAATCGCGCAGCCGATTTCGTTCTTCTTATCCATTTACCCGTTTCCTCTTTCTGTTTGCTTTATTTATATTGGTATACGCGTACATAATCAATCAAGAATGACGTGGGCAAAAAGCTGTTGTTGCGGATATCGCCCGCCCAGGAATCCCCCGGCGTTCCGTTTTCGCCGCCCACTTCCACGGAAAGAATCAGGTACTCCGGAGCGCGGCTGGGGCCGCCGAAGCTGCTTTTTGCAAACTGAATACCGTCCACGTAAATGATGTATTCCTTCTCGCTCCATTCCAAGCCGTAGGTGTGGAACTCGTTATACGGGTCACCTGCAACGAGGCAGCGGCCGAGGCTGTCGGACTTGTGCCCCTCGTCGTAGCCATCAATGTGAATGTTGGAGGTAACGGCATTGCGGTAGCTGCCGCCTTTAAAGTAATAGGGCGCTTCAAAAATATCAATTTCTGCGCCGTCACGGCCGCTGCCGTCCACATTCCCCATGGCGTTGTTGAGCATCCAAAACGCTGCCCAGTGCCCAGCCCCCGCCGGGAGCTTGCAGCGCACTTCGAAAAAGCCGTAAGCCTGTTCAAACAGGCCGTTTGTGTCAATACCGCAAGTATAATATCCCGCCGGGCCCCCGTCAAGCCCCTGTTCCAAATATTCTGTCCGGATGTTTAAGCAGCCGTCCTTCAGCTCCGCCATAGCCAAGTTCCAGTAGCCGCCGCGGCGTACCGTGGTTTCCCCGCCCCATTTATGGTGGTCTCCCCACTTGCTTGCGTCCAGCTGAGTGCCGTCAAATTCATCCGCCCAGACGGGCTCCTGTGTAAACTTGCTGCGGTCCAGCGCCGAGCCGTGCGCATGCACGGGAATGCCGAACGCCCAGCCGATAAAAACCTCCAGCGCAACGAGCAGCGATGCAAAAATACGTTTCAGCAAGAGCATTATAGCCGACAATGACATGCAATTCACTCCCTTTCAGAATGATGGCCGCTGCAGCGCGGTCATACCCACCACATTTCAGCGGGCTTCTGCGTAATCAGCACGTTCTTTAAAAATGCCACGGCCTTGGACAGGCCTTCGTTCTGGCTCATGAGGGAATCTTCATGCTCAATGCTGATGGCATAGTCATAGCCCACCATGCGCAGGTTGGAGATAATGTCCTTCCAATAGGCGGCCTCATTGCCATAGCCGACCGTACGGAACACCCAGGCACGGTTGATTTCGTCCCCGTAAGGCTTGGTGTCCAGCACACCGGTCACAGCCGTGTTCATGGCGTCAATTTTCGTATCCTTCGCGTGGAAGTGGAAAATTGCCTCGCCCATTTTACGGATGCAGGCGACCGGATCCATGCCCTGCCAAATCAGGTGGCTCGGGTCAAAGTTTGCGCCGATTTCAGGGCCGACTGCCTCACGCAGGCGCAGCAGAGAATCTGTGTTATATACGCAAAAGCCCGGATGCAATTCCAGCGCAATTTTGTTGACCCCATGCGCCTTGGCAAAGGCCACCAAATCTTTCCAATACGGAATAAGCACCGCGTTCCACTGCCAATCCAGCAGCTCGGAAAACTCGTTCGGCCAGGGGCAGGTCACCCAGTTGGGGTATTTGGCGTTTTCGCTGTCGCCCGGGCAGCCGGAAAAGGTGTTGATTTGAGAGAGACCCAGCTGTTCCGCAAGCAAAATAGCGTTGCGGATGGCCTTATCAAACTCCGCGGCAACCTCCTTTTGCGGGTGAACGGGGTTGGCGTGGCAGCTCAGCGCGCTGATTTGCATGTTATAGTTCGCGATCAGTGCCTTAAATTGCGCCAGCTTTTCTGCGTCATGCAGCAGCACTTCCGGGTCGGCGTGGGAATTGCCGGGGTAGCCGCCGACGCCCAGCTCAATCATTTCAATGCCGAGAGATTGAAAATACTTGAGGGCTTCTTCCAGCGGCAGATTGCTCAACAGGCAGGTAAATACACCGAGTTTCATCGCGTTGTTCCTCCTTCGTTATATGACGGACTTCAAATAGGCAAGGCAGCTGCCGATTTCGTCCAGGCTGCTCGTGGTTGCGCTGTCCGTCTCATTCTCCACAATCAGCCATTCCAGGCCGATTTCCTTTGCCGCTTTCACGACACTGGGGATATCGCAATCCCCTTGGCCGAGCACGCGGGACTCCTTGCCGGAGCCGTCCTTGATGTGCAGATGAATGATGCGCTCCTGATGCTCCTTGATATAGCCGTAGTTCTCCACTCCCGCGCAAAAGCTCCAGTAGGTGTCAATCTCCACAAAGGCGGCGTTCAAAAAAGAATCCATGGCAAGGGAACCGTCCGCAAAGGGCTCAAACTCCCGCGTGTGGTTGTGATAATATACGCGCATGCCGCGCTTTTGTGCCTGCTCATTGGCATAGCGCAGAATGGCGCAGCTGTTCGCCGTCTCCTCCGGGCTGCCGTGGGGGCCGCCGCCCACGCCGACATCCTGACAGCCGAGGGTTGCATGGTAATCCAGCGTTGCCTCAATGTTTTCTGCTTTCAAGGCGTCCATGCCCGTGTGTGTGCCGATGGCAACCAGACCCACTTCATCCAGCTTTGCCTTTAGCGTTGCGGCGTCCAAGCCCTGATAGCCGGCAAATTCCACGCCGTCATAGCCCAAGGCCTTGACCTTGCCTAAGACATTCAGCATATCCTCGCCGCTTTGAATCCGGTCGCGGATACTATATAACTGTACTGCAATCTTCATCTGCATAACCTCTCGTTAAAATATCATCTTTTTTATGTATTCTGTGGTATAGCGCACACCCCACTCGCCCAGCTCGCCCTTCCAAATGTTGGAATGCGGTTCCAGGCTCAGGGTGCCGTCATACTTATGCTTATAGAGCAGACCCATAAACGCGGGCCAATTGAGCATGTCGAGCCCTGCGGGCGGATCGTCCAGATGCTTGCCGCCGAGGTTTAGGGAACCCTTGATGTGCACATGGTAGAAGCGGTGCCCCCAATCCGCAACATCCTGCAGATAATTGCCGTCTCCGTCATTGAAGCAGTGTGTGGGGTCATATTTAATGCCCAAATCGTCCAAATGCCCATGAATTAATTCCCACTGCTTGGGGCCTGTGATGTAAGAATTCCAATGGCAGTTATAGGTTGCAATCTTTACGCCGTGCTCTTTGCCGTAAGCAAGCAGTTTTTCCAAGAAGGAGATGGCCATGCCGATGTTGTCGTAGTAAGAAATCCCCTCCACATAGTTTACGCCGGTGTTAAACACGGGGCAGCCGAGCTTTGCGGCGCAGTCGATGAGCAGGTAGTTGTTTTCCAGCTCCTCTTGAATCAGCTTGCCGTCCTCGTCAAATTTATCGGAACCCCATCTGCCGATGGACCGCACCGGGATACCGAATTCCTTCTCCCATTCCAAAAGAGCCGGAACCTTATCGGCAAAGGCCTGTAAATCCTTGCCAATATTCTGGCAGGTTTCCACAAAGGAAAGGCCGTATTCCTTTACCTTCGCGTAGCTTTCCTTCGTCAGTTCGTCGTTAATAATTCCTAATTGCATGGTATCGCTCCTTATATTACTATCATAAGACAGGCGGGCAAATGCCCGCCCATCCCTTTGTTGTTTTTATTTATTGAAGTAGTAAGGCTCGCCCGTTTTGGCGGATTCATAGATGCCTTCCAGAATCTGGGTGACAACCATGGCCTGGCTGGCCTTGGTGGGCACGTCCTTATCGTTCAAAATGGCGTCAATCCAGGCGTAGGCTTCGACGTCCTCAATTTTGGAGGCGTCCCCGTCATAAAACGCTACGCCGCCGGCCTTGAAACTCGGTGTCTCGATGTTCTGGCGGCCATACTTTACGTTGTTAATCTTCAAGCCGTCATACATATCCGCACCCGCCTTGGTGCCGCAGAGGGTGCAAACTGCCTCGCGCGGGTCGGAAATATTGATGGCCCAGGCGCTTTCCAGCGCGATGGTTGCGCCGTTTTCCATAATCACAAAGCCAAACGCGGAATCCTCTGTTGTAAACTCGTTGGGATCCCAATCGCCCCAAGCGTTTGCCGCCCGCTTTTGGTCGGCAAGCTTGCGGTAGACGGAGCCGACCACCATCTTCGGCTTGTAGTTGTTCATCAGCCAAAGCGTTAAGTCCAGCGCGTGGGTGCCGATATCAATCAGCGGGCCGCCGCCCTGCTCATATTCGTTGAGAAATACGCCCCAGGTGGGAACCGCTCTGCGGCGCAGCGCAATGGCACGGGCATAATAAATTTCGCCTAGCTCGTCGTTCTCAATCATTTCTTTTAGGTATAAGGAATCGCCCCTCCAGCGGGATTGGTAGCCAATGGTCAGCTTTTTTCCGGTGCGCTCGGCGGCCTCATACATGGCCTTCGCTTCGGCATAGGTTTTTGCCATGGGCTTTTCGCACATAACATGCTTGCCTGCTTCCAGCGCGTCAATGGTAATAAAGCTGTGGGAACGGTTGGGTGTCAGCACGTGAACGACATCAATGCTCGCGTCCTTCAGCAATTCCTTATAATCCGTATAGACCTTTGCGTCCGGCGTACCGTAAATTAGAGCCGCCTTGTTTGCTTTTTCAATCTCAATGTCGCAGAACGCAACCATCTTGACCGCGTCCAGTTTTTTCAGCGCGGGCATGTGCTTGCCGTTGGCAATGCCGCCGCAGCCGATGATGCCGATGTTTAATGTTTTTTCCATTGTATTTTCCTCCTGCTGTTTGAAATCTGTATATTCCAAATTCCATTATACCGAAATGGCGAATGATTACAAGGATTTTTTTAATTTTTCTAACAAGTCTCTTATCCTTTCGTTAAAAAGCCCTAACTTCCCTTGACTTTTGGGGGCTATCTTGAAATAATAAAGGCGTTCCGCAGCCTGCGGACAGATTGAGGGGACTTATTATGACGAAACGTTATCTCGCATTGGCACTTACGCTGTTGTTAACCGTGCTATGTTTTTCCGCCTGCAATAAAAAGCCGGAAGCACCTACATCAAAGGCCAATGTTTCCACCACAGTTAAAAAAACCACCACAACGGATAAATGGGTGGAGGCAACCACAACCAAAAAGGAAACTGCTGTAGAAACCACAACGCAGGAAGAGCAGGAGACACAGCGCCGCCCGGACACCCGCACCAGCCCCATTATTTCGAACAAACCCACAGCTGCGCCCACGCGGGCACCTGTTACAGCGCCGCCGACAACAACGCAAACGCCCACCACCACAAAGTCCAAGGACTGGAACCCCGTTTTCAGCTTAAACAAAGAGGGTGCGGGGAACAAGCGCGCTATGCTCACCGGCTATGAAAGCTCTGCGGCCGCAAAAGACCACCGATATTATCAGGCCTTAGATAAAAACGACTATGAAAACTATGAGTTTCATATCAACCGTGCAAGCCTGCAGGGCGTTCAAATTGAATCCATTGTTTTTGAGGAGTTATATAACCGCAGACTCACCACAGTTGCGTCTCATCGCATCATGGAGCGCGGCAGCGACTACTACTTTGAACTGATGCTTTACCCGGAGGAAACCTTCCGCGTAATCGTGAACTTTAACGATGACACAGAGCGCGTGACCTATATCACAACCATTCCTCCCATTAATTAGCACACATCTATTTTACATATCCTCTCTTTTCCATTGAACGGAATTCCGCAAGGAGTTCCGTTTTTTGGTGTGCGCCCGGCATGGGCGTAATACCAATCACCCCAAAAGCCCGATTTTTTCGTTGACTGTGGATTTTTGGGTTTTGAGGTGCTATAATTGTATCGGTTTAGAAGTATTAGGCGGTGTTCGCAATGATAAAAGCCATAATAACTGATTTGGACGATACTCTGCTCAGAAGAGATAAAACTGTTTCAACTTTTTCCACAGAAGCATTGAAACAATGCCGCAAAAAAGGTGTGAAAACAATAGTTGCTACAGCAAGAAGCTCAAACGCAAAACAGTTTGTTCCATTTGAGCTTTTTGATGGGTTTGTTCTGATGAATGGTGCTACTGCTATTGCGGATAATCACACAGTATATGAAAAGTTGATGAAACCAGAACTTTATATTCCGGTTCTCAAAAAAATAAGTGCAGCAGGTATAAACACTGCCGTTGAAATTAATGGAGTCCACTATTCAAATTTCAATGTTCCTAACAGAAAGTATATACTAACAAATTTCGATATATTAAAAGAAAAATCAGAAAAATTTTATGCTATTGTTGATTCGCCGGATAAAGCTGAGTTTGTGAGAAAATTAATACCTGCTGGATTATATGGGCACTTTACGGAGGATAATTACGCTTTGATTACACATTTTGAAGCATCAAAAATTAATGCCTTATCTGCCATACTTGACTTTTGGCACATCCCATTTGAAGATGCTGTTGCTTTTGGAGATGCATCAAACGATACTGAAATGATACAGAAATGTGGTATAGGTGTAGCAATGAAAAATGCCATTGGCAGCGTTAAAGCGGTTGCCAACGAAATATGTTTGGATTGCGATAATGACGGGGTAGCTAAATGGTTAGCAAAACGTATATTATAAGCACTTGTTACCGTTTTGATAAAAACCATTACTTATTTATGGTTATTGAGTTTTCGAAGGTGCCCTTTATAAGCTCAATTTGCAATTCCCGCTCTTTTCTAACCGCATCAAGGTCGCCGGGAAGCATTCTGTTAATCAGCGTTACAGCGAAATCGGTCGCCCATAAGGCGTGATATTTCACATGAGGGACGCATACGATTTGTGCCATTGTCCTAAAAAACCGTTCCTTGACCGGATCTTTTTTCTCGCGAGCCAAATCATAAAGCTCTCCGCCAATACTTCTCGCTTTTTGATAGTGTGCTTTGCCGTCGAGCCACTCCTCCACGGCATGCAAACCTCTTGTTACTTCATCATAAGTCTCATAATCTGTTATCTCTAAAAGATGGCGTGCGTACAACAGGCAAAACCGCGCCATATCTTTTTTATCTTTGGTGTCATATACGGCAATAAATTCGTCACGCAATTCGGGGGCATCGTCTATTTTTCCGAGCGGTTTTTGGTATTCGTAAATGTTCATTTCAACATCTCCGGTTTTTCCTTTGCCAGTTCTGCCAGCTTCAGTGAGGTATTGGCGTTTCGGATGGTAGTCGTATCATAAGTAGCTTTGCTTTGCACAAGCTTTGCCAAGCGACTGCGCGAATAAGTAACCACAGCTGCCGACCAAAAGATTACATTACCAGAACAGCTCGCTTTTTCGTGGGTGATAATCTTCGCCAACGTTGATTCCCCGAAGTAATACCACCATTAAGAATACTTCCTGCAAAATTCGGCAAGAGCGCATACAGGAAACGCTCGTTACCAAATTTTGCAAGTATTCTAAAAGGTGATTGGTATAAGGCGATATATTGCGGTACAATCAAGCTTTCCTAAATCCAAATTATGGTCTCAACTTTGTTTCCGATTTTCATCTCTATTTTTTCTTTTTTTCGGATAGCCGCCTTGACCGGCAATAAATAAGTATCATGCTTTGTATCAAACCAAATGGAGGTTTTCCACTCGCTCCCGCCGATTTTTACCGCAACCTTCATTCGCCCCCAGCCCTCTTCACGCCATTTGAAATTTGCCCGTACCTCTTTTGCCAAATCTTTCGGCATGAAAAGAAAACACCAGCCGTCATCAGCATCTTCGCTATGCTTCTGGAATGTCGCCGTAAAGTCGTATTGTACTGTCCCATCTTTATTTATTACATCCGGCATATTTTTCTACCTTTCAACTTAGCAAAAAAATGCCCCAAACCATTATAGTTTCAGGAGCTCTCGCTCAATTTCTGGCAGAGAGTCAGCGATTCGAACCCTGGGTTCGTCACGAACACAGCTTTTCGAGAACTCCGGAAACATAAGAGGTTATGGGATTTTATTAGAAATTAATTGACTTTATGATACCACGCCGAAGCCCGGGTTATCAAGAGATTTGGCGTTTTAATTTTGAAAAACCGCATGAAACAAGAAAATTGCGAAACTGTGAACAACACCCCGAATTCTAATGAAATTCCAAGAATTGCATTAGAAAAGTCATTAGAAATTTGGTCTGAAAAGGAGCGAAGTATATGAAGTGGAATGCCACTTTATTCAGACAATGAATTTAGTTCATCAATATGCTTTTGCAAAAATTTTATAACAGACTCTTTATCTCTTTTTTTCTTCAAAATAACCACTGTACCAAATAACGTATCCCATTGAAAACGTAAATCAAATATATCATTTGAAATTTTGTAAATTGTGTCATCATCACATGCGTTAATTATTTCACCGCCCAGTTCCTGATGAATGCTTTTAACAAGAGCAACAAAATCATCCGGGTCATCCCATTTGTCTGACTCAGTAGATATAAATATCCAGTAGCCGTTTTCACTTGTTCCAGATAATTCATACCGCATAATAAATCACCCTAAATCAATCCTCAACGATTTAAGCTATTTTAAGCTTTTTGAGTTCATTTAAAAAGTTAATAAGTTTTTGCATAGAATGTCAACTTCTTCAACTATATCATATTTCCCTTTGCTTGTCTATGGTTGTTGAGTTTTTAGAGGTGCCCGTTGATGAAGAAAATTGATATTGCTCCTGCTCAGTTTATATTTTCTGTGCAGGAGCAATTTTTGTTTATAAAAGTGATGCAAAAAAGTTGCTATAGTGTTGAAAGCTTTGCAGAGTGGCATTCACTTTTTCCATGCGTTCTTCAAGGGTGCCGCTTAAAGAAATATAAGGAATATTTCGTTGCTTTAGGTCGGCAATGATCTGTTTGTGAAAGATATGACGTTTCTGGTCACCGCTTCTATCCCAGGTATCATCGTAGGGAATATCATCTTCACACAGAAAAAACAAGTCGTAGCGTGAAGCGTTTTCCAGCGCCAGACGAGTGAGTAACTCGGGTGCTTTGCCGTGATAATCCAAGGAAAACATATAAGTTGTAATGGCATTGGTATCAATAAAACAATATTTATCTGCATGCAAAAAGGCTTGCTCCTCACGCTCGATATGACCGAGGGCAATCTTATTAAAATCTTCAAACCCGATACGGCGATCCACTTGATGTTCCTCCCAGTAATCCCGCCCGTATTCACAGGCAAAAGTCGTGTGGTGTTTCTTAGCCAGTGCTTCGGTAATCGTTGATTTTCCGGTAGACATTGCACCGAGGAATACAATCTTGGTAATCAAATCACGGTAGACTACATCGCTGATAAATTCCCGATACTTACATGAATTTTCACGTATCATGGTTCCTGAAACCGGAACAGCTTTTCTGGCTTCGTCCACACGGCGGTCTGTACATCCGAGTGCTTTTGACATATGCTCACCGTAATACTCACTTGAATAAAAAGCTGAAATTTTTGTGTTGGGCAGTAAACTTTTGATATATTCTTCTTCACGGATTTCATATTTACGCTCATGTGAATAGCCCACCGGGCCGTCCCATGCCTCTATCACCGTAACATCCGGATAGATCTTGCGAATCCAGTTCGCACGAACCGGCAAGGGAATTGGCGTGACATCAGTATCGTAAATAACTACAATTGCTTTATCCATTTCTTGTAGCATGGTATCAATCACATATTGATGCCCTTTGTGAAAAGGGGCGTATTTTCCCAAAGTCAATCCTATTTTATTCATAACGCTGCCTCCGCTTTTTTAGCGCCTTTGTTCCAGTTGTAAAATCCATAAAACGCATTGACCAAATAGGCACTCCACATTACGATCATCAACGGTCCCTCCGGACTGCCGCTGAGCGCCCTGAATGCCCACATAACGACTGAAAATACGTTAAGAATGATATAAGCCACCCACTGTTCCCGGTAACGGCGTACCATCAAGATAGTGGCAACCACAGACAGCACATTAGTGGTTGCGTCAATGTACGGCGTGTTTTGGGTAGTCAGCAGCGAAAGAGCAAAACCAAGCCCTGCAATACATACCCCTGAAACAGCAGACAGAAAGCAAACCCATTTTACAGAAAGCTTACGCATGGTGACAGTTCCGTTGTCCACATGTTTACGCCACATGAAAAAGCCAATTACATTCATCGGGAGGTAAAACAAAATATTGAGTCCAACTTCACCGAATAAACCGTTTCCCCATGCCAGCCACGCGTAACCAATTGTATTATAAGTCCCAACAATATAATTCATGATATTGCCTTTGGCAACTAATACAACGCAAAGCACGCCGCTTAAAAACACAGTGAATCCAAATGGGTTATCCTTTGTAGCAATTGTAATAGTTATCGCTACCGCACAAAAAAGAATGAGCCATATAATTTCAAAAGCATTCCAATACCCAATCCATTTTTTATGTTTTTTCATTACTCCTCCATACACAAATGCAAAACAGGCAGGCTTTATTAGCCTGCCTGTTTTGGCGTTTTTTGGCGGAGAGTCAGGGATTCGAACCCTGGGTTCTTGCGAACACAGCATTTCGAGTGCTGCACCTTCGACCACTCGGACAACTCTCCATAGTCTATATTTTCATGCCACATCGGCACTGAAAAATCTATTCAATTTTTAGTATTTCTCGCCGTCATTAGAATCCCCATTAGAAATGGCTTGCATTTCAAATCAATGTAACACGGAAAACCCGCTAACCGCAAGGCTTTCCAGCCCTACATTGTCCCGTCACTCCGGAGAATTTCGAGTGCATCCTCTTGAACCACTTGAGCACTTCTCCAGGTTGGTATTAAATTTTTCATATTCACAAGCGAATTTTTTAATTCGCCAACGAATTGGCAAGAAATTTAGGCAAGAAGTCGCAAAATTTCGGATTTTGAAGCGCCGAAAAAGCCCTATTCTATACGGTTTTTAAGGGGACAAAACTAACAAACTGTTCAAAAATTTCGAGTGCCGCACCTTCGACCGCTCGGACAACTCTCCGTGTTCATAAGACGCTCGTTTATTATGTCATAACTGTTCTGTGAAATCAAGTGCTTTTTAGCTATGGCGGATTGTTTTTTCTTTTTTTGCGTGCTATGATACATACACCATCAATGAAACGGAACGGAGCTTGGGATGCACAGCAGATTTTCTTGTGTGATTTTTGATTTTGACGGCACGGTGGCCGATACGGGGCGGGGGATTTTTGCGGGGCTGCGTTATGCGATTGCGGCGCTTTCTCTTCCCCCTGCGGATGACAGCCAGCTGCGGCGCTTTATCGGCCCGCCGATACACCAGAGTTTTTCTGAGTTTTATGGGCTGACCGGGGATTTGCGCGAAAAAGCGGTTGGCTTATATCGGGAATATTACGCTGAGCGGGGGATTGCCGAGCTGGATGTGTATCCCGGCATGCGGGAGCTGTTGGAGCGCTTGCGGGCGGACGGCGTTCAAGCAGCTGTTGCCAGCTCAAAACCACAGTTGTTTATTGACCGAGTGATTCAAATCTGTAATCTGGAGCATTTGTTTTCCGTTTATTGCGGCTCGGTTTCTGACGATGCCATGGAGAGCAAGGCTGCCATTATTACGCGCGCGATTGCGGCGCTGGGGGAAACGGATGTCTCCCGTGTGCTCATGGTGGGCGACCGCCATTTTGACATTGCCGGGGCGAAGGAAGTTGGAGCTGCGAGCGCGGGGGTGCTGTTCGGCTATGGCGATGAGCGGGAACTGCGCGAGGCCGGAGCGGACTTCTTGGCGGAAACGCCAGAGCAAATCCTTTCTTTTCTTTAATATTTTCATTAATTTTGTTGCAATCTTGTAATACTTTGTGATTTGCGATGTAAGAATCCCCTGATAGAATGAAAGCTGCAAGCGGCGGCAATTCTATTGGGGTTATATTTAGTTAAGGGGCGGCGTTATGTATACGGTAGTTGTTTGTGATGATGATTTGGCAATTTTGGACTCGTTGGAAATTTATTTAAAATTGGAGCACTATCAGGTGCTGCGCGCGGTAAACGGCCGGGAGGCGATTGCGGCGGTTCAGGAGTATGAGGTGCACTGCATTATCCTGGACATTATGATGCCTGGCGTGGACGGCCTGACAGCGACACTGCGCCTGCGGGAGAAACACAATATTCCTATCATCCTGCTCTCCGCCAAGTCCGAGGACACGGACAAAATCACGGGCTTGAGCTTTGGCGCAGACGATTATGTGACAAAGCCCTTCAACCCGCTGGAGCTAATGGCACGGGTAAAGTCCCAGATACGCCGCTATACTACGTTGGGCAGCCTGCAAAAGACGGAGGGCACCATTACCACGGGCGGCCTTTCACTGGATTTGCACGCCCATGAGCTGACCTTAGACGGAGAGCCTGTGCGCGTAACGGCGACGGAATACGGCATTGTGAAGCTGTTTATGGAAAATCTTGGCCGTGTGCTCTCCACCACGCAGATATATGAGAGCGTTTGGAACGAACCCGCCGTGAGTGCGGAAAAAACGGTGACGGTGCATATCCGCCGTATTCGTGAAAAAATTGAAATCAACCCAAAGGAACCCAAATATCTAAAGGTGGTGTGGGGAATTGGTTACAAAATTGAAAAATTATAGTTATTCCGGCTGGCTTAAGGTTACGGCGGCGCTCTTGCTGTGCGCGTGTGTGTTCGGCTGCGCGTATAACTGCATGGCTCTGCTGTTCACCTCCAGCTATTACGGCTTTGTTTCTTTTTCCGGCGGAACGATACAGCCGGAAAAATTTGTGCAGCCGGTTACATTTGAGGATAGCCGCTTGTTTTCTGCTCAGCTGCAAAAACTGTTTTACCAGTTAAAGTTGATGGATCAGTTTTTTATCAGTGAAGAAAAAATGAAAAACGGCGAGGCCTTTGCGGCGTATCAGGAGCGTTTGACAAACGAAATGATAGAAAACCTGGAGATTGTTGAGGAAGGCGTGTATGGCGATGGTTCCGACGCGTTTTACTGTGTTGCGATAAGACAGCAAACGGATATTAAGGCGATTATTGAAACAAATGGCGGTGATTTGTGGTTTAGCAGCAACCGGGAGGCCGCAATTGCTGATATCAAAGCGTATGTGCAGGATCAGCAACCGGTTTTTTACACGGAATATGAAAAAACCAAGCTGTATCTGCAAAGCGTCACCGGCCTGCAATATGCGCTGGTGAATAACGCAGACGGCCGGATTTATAGCAATATGCGGGAGGCAGACGCGGAAAAGCCGGATGCGAAAGCCCTGGAGCGGGCGGTTCGGGAGCTGCCCTGGTATGTTATTGAGCCGAACCGGGGCATCGCCAAGCATAGCAGAAACTATCCGGTGCAGTATCATGATTGGTTTCGAGTTCCTATGTGGAGCTATGACAATATCCCTTGGGAGGAGCTTGGGCCTCAGGCCGACCCCAGCGCCCTGTATCGCAATGTCATAGCGCGGAACCTCACAAAACCAGGCTATGACTTATATTTAGGTTACCAAAAGCCCTCCGGGAGCGGGGACCCCCGCGGTGAGAGCGCCGAGCCGTTTGACAGCCTTTACCCCGCTTATTTGGAGCATGCAATAAACGTGCCCGTGCAGCTGACATTGGCGGTTCTCTTTGCGGCGCTCACCCTGTTCCTCACCCTGTTCCTATTGGCGGTGGCGGGAAAACGAAAGACAACGGATGGAAAACGCAGCTGGCTGAACCGAATTTATCTGGAACTCCATGCGCCCATTCTGGCGGGAGCCATTTTGCTCGGTATCACAGGCATTGTGCTGCTGGCGGAGGACTGGACGCTTTCTTCTGCGCAGTTTAGCCGAATGACCTTTTTGCCCATCAGCTTGTTATGTGCGGCGATGTATGCGCTTCTGCTGCAATTTACCTGCAGCGTGGTGGGGCATATCCGCAATAAAACGCTGTTGCATTATCTGATGCTCGGCAGGGCGGCGAGGTGGTTATTGCGCCAGATGAAAAAGCCCTTTGCCAACGGCATGCGCTATGCGGCAGCCAGCACTGTCATTTTTCTCTTTATCGCCGCCTTTGCGCTTACTTTTTTTGTTCTTGGCCTGCTTTTCACCGAAATGAGCTATGGAATGGACGGCTTTGTTGTTTTCTTTGCCTTCGTTTTTGCGACAGCTGTTTTGCTGTATGCGCTGCGCTGTGTGATTTCTCTGCGCAGCATCATGAGGGCTGCGTCAAAGATGCGTGAGGGAGATTTGGCTGTCCGTTTGCCAAGGAGTGGCATTGCTGTCCCGTTGCGGCGGATGGCGCGGGATTTGATGAGCCTGCAGGAGGGCATGCGCAGCGCCGTGAACACGGCCCTGCGTGACCAGCGCATGAAAACGGAATTGATTACCAATGTTTCCCACGATTTAAAAACGCCACTGACCTCTATTATCAACTATGTGGATTTGCTCAAGCGCTGCGATATTCCGGACGAAAGCGCGCAGGGCTATCTGCAGGTGCTGGATGAAAAATCCGCACGCATGAAAACCCTGGTGGAGGATTTGGTGGAGGTCTCCAAGGCCACCAGCGGCGCGGTAGAGTTGCAGCTGATGCACTTGAGCCTAAACGAGCTAGCCCTGCAGGCGGCGGGGGAATACAACGATGTTCTCGCGGAGCAACAGTTGGAGCTGCGCTTTCAGGAGGCGGATTCGCCGGTGACCGTGCTGGCGGATAATCAGAAAACCTGGCGCATTGTGGAAAACCTGTTGCAGAATGCGCGGAAGTATGCGCTGCCCGGAACGCGTGTGTTCCTGCGGGTGTTTACGGACGGAAATTACGGCGTTCTTTCCCTGAAAAATGTTTCTTGCTACCCCATTGACGTCCCGGCGGAGGAGCTGACGCAGCGCTTTGTGCGCGCGGATTCCTCCCGCGGCGGCGAGGGGAGCGGCTTGGGGCTTTCCATTGCAAAAGGCCTGTGCGAGCTGCAGGGCGGCGAGCTGCTGGTTCATGTGGATAGTGATATGTTTACGGCAATTATCCGCCTGCCGCTTGTTCTGAAGCAGGCGGAGCAAAACAGCCCGGAAAAGCCTTTGTATGCACCTGACAGGCTTGCGCAGGTAAAACAGGAGACCTTCCCTGACAGGCCGCGTCCTTATACCAGCGTGATTCCGCCGGAATCCCTGCCGCTGGAAAACCGCAACAGCTCCCCCGCCGAGCATGAAGGTGAATGGCCGCCTCCGGAATGGAAACGGGAGAAGCGGGAGAAGCGGAAAAAGAAATAAAAAAACCTCACCGGAATCGCCTCACGGAGAACGATTCCGGT
>JAVBPP010000077.1:0-12992 GCA_031549535.1 Oscillospiraceae bacterium | reverse complement strand
GTACAGCTCCTGTTTTCTCTTAGCGATGACATGGGAAAGCCTCCTCTATAAAAATAGCCCGATTTTCATCGGACTGTGGATTTTTGGGTTTTGGTATGTTATAATAGTATCAGTTTAGAATTATTAGCGGTGTCTTGTGAGTTTTGTTCATTTGATGTCGCGAGTTTATATTAGGTGAGGCTTATATGAAAATCGTAAGATTTGATACACTAAACAATTTTCAACGAAGACAAGCTGCACAAATGCTGACAGACGAAATTCCCGAAGGGTGGGCAACACTTTTTGATGCCGAAAAAGAAATTGAAGAATGTGAAGAAAACCCTGAACACATCTTATTTGCCGCAGTGCAAGACGACGAAGTTGTTGGCTGGGTAGGATTAGAACCGCAGTATGGTAAAGTTTTTGAGTTGCATCCTCTTGTTGTGAGGGGTGATATGCAAGGAAAAGGTATTGGCTCAAAGTTGTTAGAATTGATAGAAAAAACCGCGAAAGAAAAAGGTGGCACAGTACTCATTTTAGGTGCAAGTGACGAAAATGATGGCGGCGAAACCTCTTTTGCAAATATAGATTTATACGAGAACTTATATCAAAAGTTAGCCAATTTTACCCCAGGTGCACACCAAACAGCGTTTTATCTAAAGCGTGGATATACCGTGACAGGCGTTGTACCCGATGCATACGGGACAGGAAAACCGGACATACACATGGCGAAAAGATTATAAGTTAAACTAAGCAGACTGAACCGAATAAGCACTCGCTACCTTTCCGGCGTAAAACCGAGTTGTCCCTAATGTATATGTGCTTATTGCGATAAGCACCATATTTTCTACAGCAGAGAGCCGCGTCCCGATTAACTTAGGACGCGGCTCTCGCTCTATTTAAATCTCACACTCAGCTTCCGTGCCGTCCTTAAGCGTGAATACGATTCTGTTCGGATGCACCGTGCCGTGGTCGACGATGGCGTTCCACAGGTCGGCGTCAAAGGCCGCCAGCGGCTTGTCATGCTCTCGGAGCGAGGATATAAACTGATTGATCTGCTCTTTGCGCGACGTGCCGTGGACGCGATCATTCCTGAGCTTCTTGATGCGTTTGCGAGTTTCCTCGAAGGGGCCGCACAGCTCCTCGTACCGTCTGAGGTTCTCCTCCGGCACAATCTCCTCCGAGGTTCGCTGCCGCACGAGGATTCGGAGTTCTGCTTCGCGCTCATCGTTTTCGGCTTGCAGTCGTGTGATGAGATCGTTGATTTCGTCGGTCTCCATGATTGACGCCACAACGCACTCCATCGCATGGATGAGGGTTTCCTTTTGATTGAATATGCCGCCTGCGTTGTCGATGAACGCCTGCTGTATGACGCTCTCATCGAGGTTCGGCGTGGCGCAGGGGTCAGCGCCTTTTTCCGGTGTCACGCCTCGGTCGCTTCGCGGGCGGTCGTATAAGCCGCTCCCGTTCCGTGTAAACGGCTGCGCTTGCGGCGCATCCTGGTTTACAGCCGTTTGAATTGCGCCATAGAAAACAGCCATAAAACCCTGGGGCGCAGCAAACAGCTGCGCCCCAGGGTTTTTCGTTGAATTAGCTACATCAGTTAGCCTATTTCTTCGCTGCTTTCCGCTGCACAAATTTAATGAATTCCACCAGCGGAATAATCACAAACGCCAGAGCCAGCGCAACGGCATATTCTTTGGGGCTTATCGGGTCAAAGCCGAACAGGCCTGCAACGGCGGGGACTGTTACAACCAAAGTCGTCAACGCGAGGGAGGCTGTGGTTGCGATGTAAAGGAACTTATTGTGGCTGCCCTTTATCATCATGCTGAAAACGGAACCACGCTGAGAGCGCATATTGATGGAGTGGAAGATTTCACACATGGACATCGTCAAGAACGCCATGGTCATCCCTTCTGCGCCATTTTCTTCCGTAATATGCATGAAAATTAATTTGCCGCTGTGCAGGAACTCGCCAATATAGTACGAAATCATGGTCAGTACTGTAACAATGGCACCTTGATACAGCGCGTCAATGCCCAAGCCGTCCGAAAAAACACCAGATTTTGGGCTGCGCGGGCGGCGGAGCATGATGTCGCGTTCCGCCTTCTCGGAGCCGAGCGCAAGCGCCGGGAAACAGTCGGTCACCAGGTTAATCCATAGCAGGTGCACGGGCTTTAGGATGATAAAGTCCAGCATCGTTGCAAAGAAGATGGAGAGCACCTCGCTCAAGTTGGAGCCGAGCAGGAATTGGATGGCCTTACGAATGTTGTCATAGATGCGGCGGCCCTCGGCAACGGCGGAAACGATGGTTGCAAAGTTATCGTCCGCGAGCACCATGTCCGCAACATTTTTCGTCACGTCCGTGCCCGTGATGCCCATACCTACGCCGATATCCGCATTTTTAATGGAAGGGGCGTCGTTTACGCCGTCACCCGTCATGGCCGTTACCATGGAGCGGCTGCGCCAGGCGTTGACAATGCGCACCTTATGCTCCGGCTGCACACGGGCGTAAACGGAATACTGCGTCACATGCTCAAAGAAATCCTCATCTGTAATTTCGTCCAGCTGCGCGCCTGTAATGGCGCGGGAGGCGTCCTCCAGAATGCCCAGCTCCTTGGCGATGGCAATGGCCGTGTCGCGGTGGTCGCCGGTAATCATAATCGGGGTAATGCCGGCCTGGCGGCATTCCTCAATGGCAAGCTTAACCTCGGGGCGAACCGGGTCAATCATACCCGTTAGGCCAATGAAAATCAAATCCTGCTCCAAATCCGCGGGCTGAGAGGAAGCGGGCACGGTGGGGTAGGTTCTGTAGGCGGCGGCGAGCACACGCAGCGCTTTATCGGCCATGCGCTTGTTATCCGCAAGGATTTCCGCGCGCAGCGCATCCGTCAACGCTACAACCTGGCCGTCAATCTCTGCCTGGTTACAGCGCTTGAGCACCTCGTCCGGGGCGCCTTTGGTGAATTGCATGACACTGTTTTCCAGCTGATGCACGGTGGACATCATCTTTCTGCCGGAGTCAAAGGGAGCCTCCGCCACGCGGGGCATTTTTTCTTTCAGCTCGTTCTTGTTCAACTTTTGGCTGAGGGCGTAGCTCACCAGCGCAACCTCTGTCGGCTCGCCGATTACACTGCCTGCTTCGTCCACCTCCGCATCGGAGCAAAGCGCCATAGCCGTGGCAAGCTTGGCCTCGTCCTTGCCATAGTGCTCCGTCACGGTCATTTTATTCTGTGTCAGGGTGCCTGTTTTATCCGAGCAGATAATCTGGGCACAGCCCAGGGTTTCCACTGCGGTAAGCTTGCGGATAATGGCGTTTTTCTTCGCCATGTTGGTAACGCCCATGGAGAGCACTACAGTCACCACGGCCGCCAAACCCTCCGGAATGGCCGCAACAGCCAGGGAAACCGCAATCATAAAGCATTCCAGCACAAAATTAAAGTCCGGTGTGCGCCCGGCGCTGTACTCCATAATAATACGAAAGCCGAAAATGAATATGGAAATGCCCAGCACGATATAGGTCAGATATTTACTAAGCTGCGTGAGCTTAATCTGCAGCGGGGTTTGCCCCTCTTCGGCATTTGCGATGGCGTCCGCGATTTTGCCCATCTCGGTTTTCATGCCGGTGTCAACCACCACAGCCTTGCCGCGGCCGTAGGCTACAGTGCTGCCCATGTAGAGCATATTTTTACGGTCGCCCAAGGGCACCTCGCCCTTGTCGTTGCCCAAAAGCTTGTCAATGCGCTTGCTCACCGGAACGGATTCGCCCGTGAGTGCGGCCTCCTCAATGGTCATGCTGGCGCATTCAAAAATACGGCAGTCTGCAGGGACGGCGTCGCCCGCTTCCAGCAAAATAACATCGCCCACAACCAAATCCTCGCTGCGCACGCTGACGATATTGCCATCACGCAGAGCCTTGGAGGTTGCGGCGGACATTTCTTGCAGGGCTTCAATGGCCTTTTCCGCCTTACTCTCTTGATAAACGCCGAGAATGGCGTTGATGATGACGACGGAGAGGATGATGATAACATCCGTCGGAAAGTGCTTTTCCGCAACGGAAAGCACGGCGGAAATCGCCGCCGCCGCGAGCAGAATCAAAATCATGGGGTCGAGCATCTGCTGCACAAAACGCTTGAGCAGAGAATCCTTTTTTGCCTCCGCAAGCTTGTTTTTGCCGTTTGCCGCCAAGCGCTTTTCAGCCTCCGCGCTTGTTAAGCCAAGCTCGGAGCTGTTCACGTCTTGAAATACGGCGGGGATTTGTTCGAGGTAATACTTCATTTCCCGGTATCCAACCCTTCTCAATAAAAAATAAAAGACCTTTGGCAGAGCAACACTCTGCCAAAGGTCTTGCTCCCACGCTGAAAGGTCCGCTGCCAGAAGGTCCTCGGGCAAACGCACCGTAACCGACAGGTTGTTGACAAGCGGAAACCGATCGAAATCCGACCGGCCAAGCTACTCCCCTTTGAATGTGCACCCAAAACGCAAGCGCGTTTTTTATGCACCTTGATAAAAATTATAGCATGTTTTTGGGGAAAGTCAACAAAAATGTGGCAAAGCGTTTTTTTTCACGCTTTTCTGATGCAGTGCGGCAAAACTTATGCTATACTGTTGCAAAGGAGTTTTGAGCAGATGATTGCGATTGTGGACTATGGAGCGGGAAACTTGCAGAGTGTTAAGCATGCGCTGGATTTTTTGGGAGCCAAGGCGCAAATTTGCGCGGACGCGGCGGAAATTTTGCGCGCGGACGCAGTGATTTTGCCCGGAGTGGGCGCGTTTGGCGACGCCATGCGCTCCATGGAACAGCGTGGCTTATGCGGCGCGGTGAGAGAGGCCGCCCAAGACGCGATGGCAGGCGGCAAGCCTTTTTTGGGGATTTGCCTGGGGATGCAACTACTGTTCCCGGCCTCGCAGGAGAGCCCCGGAGTCCCCGGCCTTGCGCTGCTGGAGGGAGCAATCGAACGGCTCCCGGCAAACGGGCTGAAGGTGCCGCACATTGGTTGGAATTCCCTCACCCTTTCGCAGCGGGGCGGCATGTTCGCGGGCATCGCGAAGGAAAGCTACTGCTATTTTGTCCATTCCTTTTACTTACATGCGCTCGACCGGTCATTTGTTGCCGCGCAAAGCTGCTACGGCGTAACGATTGACGCGGCAATTGCCAGGGGGAACCTGACAGCCTGCCAGTTCCACCCTGAAAAAAGTGGCGATTTGGGGCTTTTGATGCTGCAAAACTTTATTAATTTGAGATAAGAAGGACGGATGTGGCCATGCACGCAAAACGGATTATACCCTGCCTGGATTTAAAGGATGGCAGGGTGGTGAAGGGCACAAGCTTTGTAAGCCTGCGGGATGCAGGCGACCCTGTGGAATGCGCAAGCTATTACAACAAAATGGGCGCGGACGAGCTCGTGCTTTTGGATATCACGGCCACTCACGAGGGGCGGGCAACGATGCTGGACGTTGTAAAAGCCGTGGCGCAGAGTGTGTTCATCCCGTTCACGGTCGGCGGCGGTATTGGCAGCGTGGAGGATTTTACAGAGATTTTGCGTGCGGGTGCGGACAAGGTTTCCGTCAACTCGGCGGCTCTGCGCAACCCCCAGCTTTTGACGGATGCCGCAACGAAATTCGGCAGCCAGTGTGTGGTGTGCGCCATTGACGCCAAAAAGAGCGAAACGGGCTGGGAGGTTTACCGCAACGGCGGCAGAATTCCGGCGGGCAAGGATGCGGTCGCCTGGGCGAAAGAGGCCTACGAGCGCGGCGCGGGGGAAATTCTGCTCACCAGCATGGATTTTGACGGCAGAAAAACAGGCTATGACCTGGAATTGACCGCCGCGGTTTCAGACGCGGTGGGCATTCCGGTTGTCGCCTCCGGCGGAGCGGGCAGCATGGAACATTTTTATGAGGCGTTGACTGTGGGCAAGGCGGACGCGGCGCTCGCGGCCTCCCTGTTCCACTTCCGCGAGGTGGAAATCGGCGCTCTAAAGCAATTTCTCAAGGATAAGGGCGTTTCCGTCAGGGAAGTATAGTGCCATGGAATATTATCTTGTGCGCACAAAACGGCGCACGGTCAGTATCAGCGTCCGCGAGGGCACCGTGGTGGTGCACGCGCCGCTGCGTTCCTCGCAGGCGGCAATTGATGCCATAGTGCAAAAACGTGCGGATTGGATCGCAAGGAACCTCATGCGGCAGCGAGCAGAGCTGGCCCTGCGGAATCGTTTTGCCTTGCACTACGGCAGCAGCGTACTGTTCCTGGGGGAAGAAAAACGCCTGATTCCGGCGGCGGTGCCGCACACACAGCTGCGCGGCGGAGAAATCGCCTTGCCGGAGGGCTTGGACAGTGAGGGCATTCGGCAGGGGCTGATTCGGTTTTATAAAGAGCAGGCGCGTGTAATTCTTGCGGAAAAACTCACGCGTTTTGCGCCCTTGGTCGGCGTAGCGGTGCCGGCCTTGCGCATCACAAGCGCAAAGGGGCGCTGGGGCAGCTGCTCCGGCAGTGCAGTCAATTTTACGTTTCGCCTGATGATGGCGCCGGAGGACGCGGTGGACTATGTGGTAATCCATGAATTATGCCATAAAAAAGAAATGAACCACCAACTGCAGTTTTGGAACCTGGTCAAAGAAGCGGTTCCGGAATACCCCGTGGCGGCGGCAAAACTGCTTGCGCTGCAAAAACGGCTGCAGTGTGAGAATTGGGAATAGGGAGGCTATTGCAATGGCTAAAAAGAACAAAGGGCTGAAAGCGCTGCTCGGTGTAGCCGGGGCGGCAACTGCGGCGGGTGCGGTGTACCTTGCAATCGGCAACACCATGGTCAAACGAATTCTGCACCGCAGCGCGGCGGCGGAGCAAAGCTGGAACCCGGATAAACAGCTGGAAACAAAGCGCCTGGAGGATTTGGTGCGCGACGACCCCTATTTCATGCTGCGCAAGGAGGGCGTGGAATGGTACCGCGAGCAGCCGATTAAAAAAGTGACGGCAATCTCCCAGCGCGGCGAGCGCCTGCATGCGGATTTGCTGCAAAATCCCGAGAGTGATGTGTTCATCATCAGTCTGCACGGCTATGCCTGCTCGCCGGAGATTGACGGCTGCATTGTGCGTGTCTTTACCCAGTGGGGCTACAATGTGCTCTGCCCGCATTTATGCGGCCATGGCGAGAGCGAGAATGAATATGTCAGCATGGGCTGGCTGGATCGTATCGACGTTTTGGCGTGGATTGATTACCTCAACCGAAAATACCACAACCCGCAAATTATTCTGCACGGCATTTCCATGGGCGGGGCGACTGTGATGATGGTGACGGGCGAAACCCTGCCGGGTAACGTGAAATGCGCGATTGAGGACTGCGGCTACACCTCGGTGTGGGACGAATTCTCCGTGCAGTGCCGCGAAATGTTTGACCGCAGCCCCTTCCCGCTTTTGCACGCGGCGGATACGGTGAACCGCTTGAAGTCCGGCTTTGCCTTGAAAGAGGCCTCCAGCCTGGAGCAGGTGAAAAAATCCAACACCCCAACCCTGTTTATTCACGGGGATAAGGACGACTTCGTGCCGTTTTGGATGCTGGATATCTTATATGAAAACGCCCAGTGTGAAAAAGAAAAGCTGATTATTCCCGGCGCGGCACATGCCGAGGCCGCCGGCAAGGATCCGGAGCTGTATTTCGGAACCATCAAGACCTTTATCGAAAAGCATTTGGAGCAGTAAATGGAACAGAAAAAAATTGACAGAATCAACGCCCTGGCCAAGCTTGCAAAAGAGCGGGAACTCACGCAGGAGGAGTTGGCAGAGCGCCAAACCCTGCGGGAGGAATATATCGCCTCTTACCGCCGCAGCTTAACAATGCAGCTGGATAACACCTATATCGTGGAGCAGGACGGTAGCAAACACAAGCTAACGCGCACAAAGCCGAAGGACTGACGGGAAGAATGCAAAAGCTTTTGAGCTATACCCGCTCCGCAATGGAGCATTATGATATGGTGTCCCCGGGGGATCATATTGCCGTAGGCCTTTCGGGCGGCAAGGATTCCCTTGCGCTGTTGGCGGTGCTGGCGCGGCTGCGCGGCTTTTACCCTGTGCCCTTCCGGCTCACGGCAATCAGCCTGGACCCCTGCTTTGACGGTAAGCAAACGGATTACAGCGCCTTAGAGCTCCTCACGAAGGAGCTGGATGTGCCCTATATCATCCGCCGCACACAGCTGTGGGAGGTTATTTTTCAAACCCGTAAGGAGCCGAACCCCTGCTCCCTTTGCGCAAAAATGCGGCGCGGGATTTTGCACGACACGGCGAAGGAGGCGGGCTGCAACAAGCTTGCCCTGGGGCATCATCTGGATGACGCGGCGGAGACTTTTTTAATGAACCTGCTCAACGGCGGCACTTTGGGCTGCTTTTCCCCTGTGACCTATCTTTCCCGCAAGGATATTACGGTAATCCGGCCGCTGCTGTTTGCGCGGGAAAGTGACTGCGCACGGGTCGTGCGGCAACTGGCGCTGCCCGTGGTGAAAAGCGCCTGCCCGGCGGACGGCGTAACAGAGCGGCAAGAGGTTAAGCTGCTGCTCAGCCAGCTGGAAAAGAAATATGGAAAAGTGCGCCATAAAATTTTGGGCGCAATGCAAAAAGAGCATTTGAGCGGATACTGATAAATGGTAGGAGGTTTTACCATGTACTGCAGCAACTGTGGCTATGAACCTGCCACGCAAAGCGAATTCTGCCCATCCTGCGGCATGCCAATGACGCAAGCGCCGCAGCCGCAAGCGCAGCCGGTTTCACCGACGCCTGTTCAGCAGCCGGTTTCACCGCTTGCCAACAGGCAAAAAAAGAAACAGGAGGTTTCGCCCGAGGACGCGCCGGACAGCAAGTGGAACGCCTTGGGCTTTTTGTTGGGATTGGCTCCCTTGTTCTACTATGGCTTGCGCGTACTTTTTTTCACCGTTTCCGTGCGCCTGTCTTTCAACTCCAGTCTATCCGGCCTCTTTTTACTAGCGGGCATTGGTTTGTATTTGCTCATGCGCGGCAGATATCCCAAGCGTGCCGAAGGGTTTATTAAGTTTTTTATTTTAGGTGCGTTCATCAGCTTTGCCGGCCGCACGGTTCTGTCCATACTGGTCTTACTCAGAAACGGTTTTTCACATGACATTCCGCTGCGCAGGTGGTTTTCACTGTTTTGACGGATGGCATTTTGATTCGTGTAATCCCCGCTTTGCCGGGTTTTCCAGCACCTGCCCCTGCTGCGTGAAGCGTGAACCGTGGCAGGGGCAGTCCCATGTGCCCTCCTCCTGGTTTTTGTGCAGTTTGCAGCCCATATGTGTGCAACGGGGGCTACCGATGCTGAGAAGCCCTGTGGCAGCAGAGGCTGCGTTGACCGCAAGCTGCGCTGTAAACATGGACCGCTGCGGAGCATACAGCGACTCCAGCTCGCTTTTCCCATGCACAATCAAATCGCACAGCAGGCGGGATGCCACCATTGAGCCGGTCATGCCCCATTTTTGGAAGCCTGTTGCAACATAGAGCTGCCCCTCGCCTGCGCGGTGGTGCCCCGCTACGCCGTGCCGGCCGATGTAGGGGACAGCGTCCAGCGTCATGCAGTCCTGCGCCGCCCAGTGAAAGCGTTCCTTCCCCTGCGGATAGGCCAGTTTCGCCGCCGTGCGCAGCTGCATTAGGCCGCCGCCCGGTTTTCCCGTTTTGTGGTCGCCCCCGCCAATGAGCAGATAGTCCCCCTGGCCGCGCAGGGAGATGCCGTTCTCTTTTTCGTCCAGAAACATGCCTTCGGGCAACGGCGCACCCTGCAGCGCAAGCACATAGCTGCGGTGCTGATAGAGCTTGATAAAATATAGCCCCGAGATATTTACCAGCGGAAAGTGCGTGGCCAACACAATGTGCTTTGCGCGTATCGTTCCGCCCTGCGTTAGGGCAACGCCGCCCGCCAGCTCCCGAACAAAGGTGTTTTCATACAGGTTTAGGGTTCCGGCCAGAGCGCTAAGGAGCTTCAGCGGGTGAAACTGCGCCTGCCCCGCCATCGCCAACGCCCCCACATTTGAAAAGGGGATAGCGGCACTGTCCCGCAAATCAGCGGCCAAGCCCAGCTTTGCATAAACCGCCGCCTCCCGTTCCAGTTTATCCCGCCGGTCTGTGGAAAAGACATAGGCGGTTTTTTCTTCCAAATCGCAGGGGTATTGCGTAGCCAGCAAGCGAAACTCCTGAACTGCCGCCATGTTTGCGGCCAGATATTGCGTTGCGTACCCCAGCCCCCTGCGCTTTTCGATATCCGCATAAATCAGGCCGTGCTGCGCCGTGATTTTCGCTGTGGTATTTTGTGTTGTCCCGGAGCCAATCGTCTGCCCCTCAACCAACACGCAGGGAACACTGGCCTGCTGCAGACGAAACGCCGTCAATACCCCGGCCATACCGCCGCCGATGACCAGAACGTCCGTTGTGATATCCCCCCGCAGAGCAGGCCGTGCCTCCCGCTGCTGATAGTCCCGGCATTGCCTCCAAAGTGATTCCATTAGAAGTTCCCCCTTCTTTTTATTGAAATTATTTTACCCAAAGAACGGGGGAAATGTCATACTAAACTTGAATGAGGGTAAAATTTAATTATAGAACATACTCCATATGAACATAATAACTCATAAGAGACATGTAAATAAACGAGCCACAAGTATTGTTTGCCGCTGCCCAAAAGGTTACCATCAAAGCCGCAAAATCCAATTAATTTTCCCCCATCAAAAGCGCAGCATAGAGCCCCACCGGATTGTATGATTTGGGTAAAATCTTCTGTTGCTACCTTTCTTTTTTTCGCTTCATCCCAATTTGCAACATGATAATTGTCAATAAGCGCCCACACGCCATTTTTATTTCGCCAGCTTTTTGCAATAACTTGGTAACGATTGAAAGCTGTGAGCGCGTCTGGCGTTATATCACCCAACGTTAAAATCGGTATTCCACACACAGCTCTTCCGCATCCAAATGATCCCGGTAGAAAGTCAGCCCCTGCCTTTTTTCACCGTCGCCGTTCGTGCATTCGTTTTGTTCGGTAATCGTATAGCCCAGTTTTTTATAAAGGTTTTGCGCGGCAATATTATCAACATTGGTATGAATGCCCACAGCATGAAAGCCCTTGGAACGAATGAAATCCTCCGCAAAGCGCACGGCATAGCTGCCGATGCCTTGCTGCTGAAAGGTTTCATGCACCACCAGCATGGAAATCCAAGCCGTCCCGTTACCCTGCAAGCCGTTGAGCTTGAGCCATGCAACGGGGACAATGCCCTTGCGGATAATAAAATGAGCCTCGTCCGGGTCGATACACTGCAATGCGGCCTTCATCTCATGGAAAAATGCATTGCGCTCATTCGGGGCGACTTTTTTTGTGTGCAAGGCTGCTGCGTTTTGTTTGCTTGTCAACAACTCACAGATAAAGGCAACATGATTTTGATTGGGTTCAAGCGGTATGCTGTTGAGATTATGCGGCACTTTTATTTGAAACATAAGCAAATCATCCACGCATAGTTCATTAAACGGTTCGGTGGGGATACGGGAAAATCCAATCGACTTTTGCAAGGACAGGGAAGCCTGGTTATCAGGGTCAACCGTGCAATACAGTGTTTTTGCGTTTATGTCCGAAAGATGCTCCAAGCCGACTTGAACGATATGTGTCGCAATGCCTTTCCGCCGGTGTTTTGCATCCACCCAAAGGTCCGTGTAAATCCATTTGCGTTGGTCGGTTTCACTTTGTATAAAGCCTGCCGAACCAACGATTCTGCCGCTTTTACTTTTTGCGATGACACAAAAATAATCCGATTGCCATTTTGCTCTGCTGATGACATTTGTTAGCCCATGGAAGGAACGCTCTTTGTTTTTTGCATTCCCTTGTCGTAATGCAATTTCTTCCAGTGTTTCCGGCGTTATAAATTGACGTATTGTAACATGATACTTTTTCATTTCAAATTTCCTTTCATAATACCAATGATGGTATAAATAAATGAAGCGCCTCTGATACAATCAAAGGCGCAACACTCACTTATGAAACCAAGTTCAAAAAGCGGACAAAATGCGATTTGATTCTATCAGGATACAATACAACATTTCGTCCACCTCACTTTCTGAATCGTTTGGAATTAGTATAATACTAATTCCAACTATAAACCTCTTTATTTTCATCGTAAAAGCTTTTCTGAATGTGGTTTTACGATGAAAATAATATAGAGGTTTTTGTTTGAAATTAGTATAACATACTCCCGAGGGTTATTGCAATAAAAATTTGGCAGTTGCAACATGTGCATACATGTGCGAAACACCAATTACGTTATTTCTTGTATCCGCATTTGGGGCAGATGCCATTTTCGTTTAACGCAATGCCGCATAACGGGCAGCGGTCTGTTCCTTCTTGCGGCGCATACTCTTCTGTGGCGCCGTTTACACCGCTTGTAAACGTGATTTTAACAATATTGAGCGTATCCTTTAGTAAGTCGTAAACAATTTTAATCATACCTTCAACGGTCATGGTTTCTTTGGTCACAACCAGGCGGCAGTCCGGATACGCGGTTGCAAGTTCTGTTTGAAAGGCAGGACCCTTTTGCTTATTGGTAGGTGCACCGTTTTTGATGCCCTGTTCTTCATATACGCCAAGTATGGCGGGGAGCAACGGGTCGTCCTCCCTTAAAATCAGCGCGTGGTCAAAGTTTTGTAAAACGTCCCATGCGGTCTTCTTGATCTCGTTGCAGGGGAACACCATATTGACGCCCATGTTGACGGTATCCTCGACTTCCAGCGTCAGGATTCCCGTATGTCCGTGCAAATACTGAGCTTCGCCTTTGAATCCATAGAATCTGTGGGCATACTGTAAATCTAATGTGGTGAAACTTCTCATGGATCTTCTCCCTCTATTTAAAATATTTACGGGGTTTGATCGTGCTCCCGTATGCGCACATCTTTGTGCTGCCCGACTTAATCTGTGAGCCGGCAGGGTGATCTTGCCTGTTTTTTGGCTAACGGCAGGAGCAGAAGAGTACTTAACTAACTATTGCAT
>JAVBPP010000080.1:0-29533 GCA_031549535.1 Oscillospiraceae bacterium | reverse complement strand
GTGCCGTCCAACTCACGCAGCAGCTCGCAGACGCGGATGGGATACCCTTGCGTTGCAACATCGCGCCCATAGGGCGAGGTCTGTGTAATTTGTTTGGGCAGGGAGGTCGGTGCCATCTGGCCGCCGGTCATGCCGTAAATGGCGTTGTTGATGAAAATAACGGTTATATTTTCGCCGCGGGCAGCGGCGTGCACCATTTCGGCAGTACCGATAGCGGCAAGGTCTCCGTCACCTTGATAGGTGAACACCAGGTTTTCCGGGCAGGCGCGCTTGTTGCCCGTTGCAACGGCCGGCGCGCGGCCATGCGGTGCTTGAATCATATCACAGTTAAAGAACTGATACGCCATAACGGCACAGCCCACTGGGGCTACGCCGACCGTGTTCCCCTCAATCCCCATGTCGCCAATGCACTCTGCAACCAGGCGGTGCACAATGCCGTGCAGGCAGCCGGGGCAATAGGAGGTGGAAACATCCTTTAACGCATGCGGACGCTCAAATACGATAGCCATTAGTTTGAACCTCCTGTCATTGTTTTAATTTGTGCAACGATTTCATCCGGCGTTGGCACAATGCCGCCCGTGTGTCCAAAAAAGCTGACGGGCCTTTTGCACTCGATTGCAAGGCGGACATCGTCTATCATCTGACCCATGCACATTTCTACGCACAGAAAATGCTCGGCTGAAGCAGCGGCGTCCAACAGCGCCTTTTTGGGGAAGGGCCAAACGGTGATGGGACGAATCAAGCCCACAGGAATGCCTTCCTCCCGCGCCTGCAGAACGGCCGCCTTGACGATTCTGGCGGTGGAGCCATAGGCTACCAGCACATATTTGGCACCCTCCATGCAAAAAGACTCATGCAGGGCTTCCGTCGCCTCAATCTGCGCATAACGCGCAAAGCGCGCCTGAACCAGTCTTTCGAGTTCCTCCGGCTTTAAGTACAGGGAGTTGATGATGTTGTTCTCACGGCTATTTTTATGACCGTTGGCCGCCCAGGGGCGTTCCGGCTGGCTGTTTGTAGTATCCTCCGGCAGAGTTACGGGCTCCATCATCTGGCCGATGGTTCCGTCGCCCAGAATCAACGCCGGCATACGATAACGGTCGGCAAGCTCATAGGCTTTTGCAACCAAATCCACCATTTCCTGCACAGAATTCGGCGCAAAGGCGAGGATGCGCAAATCCCCGTGACCGGGAGCTTTTGTGGCCTGCCAATAATCCGCCTGGGAGGGCTGAATACCGCCCAAGCCGGGGCCGCCGCGCTGGATGTTGACGATTACGGCCGGCAAATCCGAGCCCGCCATATAAGAAATCGCCTCGGTTTTTAAGCTGATCCCCGGGGAGGAGGAGGAGGTCATCACGCGTTTGCCCGCCGCAGAAGCGCCGAGCACCATGTTGATGGCCGCAATTTCACTCTCCGCCTGTAAAAATGTGCCGCCGATTTTCGGCATACGCTTGGACATGTAGGCCGCAACCTCTGTCTGCGGCGTTATGGGATAACCGAAAAAGTGGCGGCAGCCGCAGCGAATCGCAGCTTCCGCAACTGCTTCGTTCCCTTTCATTAATACCTTTTCACTCATTGCCTTATCTCCTGTCCTTTCCTTATTTCTCCACCGTAATGGCACAGTCCGGGCACATGATTGCGCAGAACGCGCAGCCAATGCACTTATCTTCCTGCGTGAGCTGTGCGGGGTGATGTCCCTTCAGATTGAGCTTATCCGGGGAAAGCGCAATAATCTTTTTCGGACAGGCCTCCACGCAAAGGCCGCAGCCCTTGCAGGCATTTTCGTTAATTGTTGCTTTTGCCATTCCTATACGTTCCTTTCCTGTTCCAACATTAATTCCAAGGTAATGTTACAATCACATCAACGGGAAATATACTTGCAACTTCCCCCTTCAGTTCCGGTAACAAAGTCTTATGAACTGTGGTGCAAACGAGCGGCAGGCCGATACAGGCTGCAACCTCCTTTGCATACTGCTCCCCCTGACGGATATCCTGTGCCGTTGTCTCAGCTGAGAGATGCGAGTTGTTGACAATTCCGGTGGCCTTCAGCCTTGCGGTCTGCTCAATTTCGCGCAGCAAGGCGTTAGCATCCTGCGGCGCAGCAATCTGGCTACGAAACGCATTGATGACATAGAGCATCTCATAGCCGTGGCGCGTAAGCTGTTCACGCAAGCGCCCCAGCACCTTTGCGCCGACATCGTCCCCGCCGACATCCAGAATAGCCACGCCATCCGTTTCGTCAAAAACCCTTGCAATCCCAGCGTTCAGTGCTGGCACATCCAAGGTGGAGCCTGCCATTGCGCTTTGTATCACCGCGATTCCCTCGCGCTGCATTTGCTGCGTATAAGCATTGGTGCAAAAGTAGGGGTTCACCACATCCAAATCCACTAATGTCACCTGCTTGCCCTGCGCCGTTTTTTGCCTGGCGAGGTTCAAAGCAAAATTTGTTTTCCCCGTGCCGTAATGGCCGCAGACGACAATGATTTGCTCCATGGTATGCACCCCCTAATTTCATGAATTAAATTTATACCAATCTCCATTAGAATTTGGATATTGGTATTATAACATTTGCGTTATCCTGTTACAATGCAAAAAAATCTGGGAACAAGAGAAAATGCTGACCGTTTTTGTCAGCATTTTGTGCAAAGTCGTGAAAGGACTGCCATATTTTGTGTTCCGCTACTTGATAACCGTGATTTTGCAGCTTGCGCTCCTGCCGTTAAAAGTTTTTACGGTAATTGTGGCTGTCCCTATTTTCTTGGCGCTTATTACACCACCTGCGCTCACTGTGGCAACCGCTGTATTGGAGCTGGACCAGCTGCGCAGGTAGCTTGCCGGATTGGAGCCCGTGACTGCGGAACTGAGGGTAAGTGTTTTTCCGAGCTTAAGTGTTGCACTTGTTTTACTGACGGTAATACCCGCCGGGGCGTTCTTTACCGTAACAGTGCAGCTGCCTGCTTTGCTATTATATGTTTTAACGGTTATTTTCGCCGTGCCAGTACCTACGGCTTTGATTTTACCGGCGCTGTCCACTGTGGCAACCTTTGTATTGCTGCTGGAAAATATGCGCTTGTAACTCGCCGTTCCGCTGTTTACACTGGAAGTAAACGCATAGCTCTCCCCTTTGCCCACCGTAAGTGTTGCGCGGTTCAATGCAATGCTTTTCGGTGCGGCTTTCACCGTTATGGTCGCCTTTGTGCTGACGCCGTTTTTGGCCGTACAGCTGATTGTTGCGGTTCCGACTTTGAGCCCCTTGATAAGGCCCGTGCTGCTCACCGATGCAACAGAGGTATTACTGGACTTCCAACTCACGGTTTTCACGGAGGTGTTTCCGGGGGTATAGCTCACGCCGAGCTGGCGCGTTTCCCCCACCCCAATGGTCGAGGAGGAAACCGTCATCTTAATTGCGCTCGGAGAAATCGAGGAGGCAAAGCGGATGGTGCTGCCGACGCATGACACGCTGACAACCTGGAGTTTGGCATTGGCAATACCGCCCGGTGCAGCGGAAACGCTCAGCGCGGAGCTGCCGGAACTCACTCCCGTTTTCACCTTAAGCTGCAGAATAAATAAGCTGCCATCTGTTTTTATGGGCTTTGACCCTGCTGTAACATCGTTATAATCCAGAAGCACATAGGCTCCCGACGCATGGTACATGAAATCTGCGTCTGTCATCAAGGAACCGCGTTTCGCGCTGACAAACTGAAATTGGCTAGTGTCATATTTTACCGTTATCGGCCCTGCCGCGAGGATGTTGCCCGCCGCCGCAACGCCGCTGATTTTTACATAAACCGTGACTGTATCACCCGCACGCGCAAGGGTGTAATTGGGGCTCAAGCTGAGCTTGACAGCACCAGCCCCAAACGCATTTATCGAAAACAATTGCGCAACAAGCAGTAGGGTTACCAACGCAATAGAAAGGAGCCTTCTGGTCTTCTGTTTTTTCATCTTGTAAATTCCTTTCAAGTGAAACAATCAAAAATACATGTGATCAATATACAGATCCATAAAATCGGGATGCTTGGATAAGTCCAAGTACGGGGCCTCGCTCGCAATACGTTTTGCCAGCTCCCTTGCTTGCTGCGAGCAAGCGTATAAAATCCCGCCTGATAGGCTAGAATTCCCCGCTGCAACAGTTTTGCCCAGCAGTTCTTTGGGTATCAACCCAATCGCCGCGGCGCTTTGCGGATTGATTGCGCTACCCAGGCCGCCGCTGATGGCCACGCGGCCGACATCTGCATAACTGATATTTGCGCTGCGCAGCAGCAACTCTGCCGCCGCCGCAATCGCCGCCTTTGCCAGCTGAACAGCACGGATATCCTCAGCCGTTATGGCAATTCCATCTGTTATTATATAGGATTCGCCGGTTAAAAGTCTACCGGAAGCATCTGCCAATTCATGCTCCAACAGTTGAGATATGATATCAATCAGCCCGGAGCCACAGATACCGCATGCAGGTACACCCCCAAAGGTTTCAAAATTGTTTTCGCCTTTTTCAATCCAAAAACGGGTGATTGCACCGCCGGTTGCCGCCATACCCTGCTGAATATTTCCGCCCTCAAACACAGGGCCTGCGGCGGCGGAGCTTGTAACAAAACTATTTTGATCAAACAATGCCAACTCTGCGTTGGTTCCCAAATCCAGCAATAGCGTGTAACCCTCTGCTTTTCCATATTCGGCGAGGATGCCGGCGGTGATGTCCGCGCCTGTGAATACAGAAATACAGGGCAGAGATTGTACTTGTACCGGCAACTCAATGCCAATGTCTTGCGCTGAAACGGCCTGTTCCCCTAAAAAAACAGGCGTATAGGGATGAGAGCCGAGCGTTGTGCATTCCGCACCGAAAAATAGATGCAGCATCACCGTATTGCCGCAAACCGTAATATCCTGCGGTACTGTGCCTTGCAGCAGATTTTCCAGCATCTGTGCAAGCTGCTGCCGAAGCGCTTGCGTCAACTTCTCGCGCTTTCCTGCATTGGCCTCGCGTATTCTGCCGATTACATCCGCCGCATAAACCGCCTGCGCGTTGTGGCGGCTTTCGTAGCGCAGAATGTTGCCGCTCTCGTCGGTTAAAACCGCGGCTATGGTGGTGGTTCCGATATCCACAACAGCATGGGTGACGGCGTTTTGCTGTAGCTCCCCTGTGCCATACTGCTGCGTTTGAATCATATCAGAGAGTAGCTCAAGTTCCATATCCTGTTCTACCGTAACGGTGCAGGAAAGCCGGATACCGGCGCGCAAATCTTCCTCCCGCAGCAGCCTGCGGTCGCTCTCACTTGGGGGGATATCCGGCGACAGAACACGTATCTTACACTTTCCGCAGCTGCGGTTTCCTCCGCAAACCGCGGATAACAGCTGCCCGTTCTCCCGCAGCAACTCCAACAGGTTGCTGCCAGGAGCCGCTTGCAGTACTTGACATTTCCCATTACTGTGTAGCGTAATATTCAAGAATTTACCAACTCAACTCTCTGTACATTTTCTGTATATTCCAACCCGCAGGGTAGTGGGCAGGGCAACAGCAGATTAAAAAAATCCGTTGCCCGGCTTTCCAGTTCAAAAATCCGCTGTGCATAAGTGTCCAGCCGCTTGATATGCGAGGCGCGCATCACAATTGGGAGAGCGGCAGTCTTGCGCAGTTGCCGCAATAGCTCCTGCCCACGCGGATTCATACCCAAAACGCGCAGATACGGCGGTGACGGGCGGTAATCCTGCTCCCGCACACCCAGAGCCGCGTTCCAGACAATGCGGCGGATACGCGCATGGGTGTAACGCTTAGTTTTTGCAATCTGATATAATTCTTCCAAAGTGCAGCCTTGCTGCACCGCTCGGTAAATGCGCCGTTCAATCCCTTCCGAACAGTCAGGCAACCGGGCGAAATCCTCCGGCGCAAGGCTGCGCAGGCGGCTTAAGAGCGCCAATTCCGTTCGCTTATCCTCTGTGAAAAGCCGTCCCGCTTGTTGTTCCCCCCAGTATAACTGTGCAACCGGAGCGGGCATATGTTCCACTGGAATTTTCCCGTTTTTAATTACATTGCGCAACTCAGAGGCACTGCAAAAACCATCTTGTGTGCCGCTGCTGTCATGCGCGGCACCGATTCTGCGGATGGCCAAGGCATCCATCGATGAGCCGCTGTGGTGAATAGCCTGCAGATATTCCAGTGCCAGGGTATCATTTGGGTGTTGCACACAGGGTAAAACCGAAGCGTCCAACTGCCGGAGCGCCCGCTCTCTGGCCGCGGCAAACGTGAGCCCCTGTTGTAAAAACTGCGGCAGGGCTTGTGAAAACTCCGGACTGCGCAGCAACGCGGCACAACGCTGCAAAAGCTGCAAATCGCCGCTTTCACTGCCAAAGCTGATGGCATCCGTGCAGGAGAGCGCCTCCAGCAGCATAACGCCGCCCTGCGCAAAACGCTGCGCGGGCTGCATGGCCCAAACCAGCGGCAACTCCAAAACCAAATCGACGCCGGATAACAACGCGGCGCGTGCGCGGATATGCTTGTGTGCAAGGGCGGCTTCCCCGCGCTGCACATAGTTACCGCTCATCACGGCAATGATATGGCTGAAGCCCTCGGTCCTGGTTTGCTCAACCTGATAGGCGTGCCCTTTGTGAAAGGGATTGTATTCCGAAATGATGCCCGCTGTCGTCAACGCAAACAGCCTCTCAAAATCATTTTGTCAGATTCCGCTTTTCTTTAGCGGAATCACTTGAAAAATACAGGTACTGCGTATATAATATACCAGATATTGTCTTCTGGCAATACAGGAGTGTAAATTTAGTGTAAAAATATTGGAGGAAATGTGATTGAAAGTTCTTGTTATTAACGCCGGTAGCTCTTCGCTGAAATTTCAGCTGATTGATATGAGCAACGAGCACACCATATCAAAGGGTGTCTGTGAGAGGATTGGGATTCCGGGCGGCGTGATTAACTGCGCAACTGCGGACGGGCGCAAGAGCAGCTGCGAGGTGGAAATGCCGAACCATACCAAGGCATTCTTAGAGGTGCAGAAGGCGTTAACCCAGGGTGAAACAAAGGTGCTGAACGATCTTTCTGAAATCACCGCAGTAGGCCACCGCGTTGTTCAGGGCGGTGCATTGTTTAAAGAAAGTGTGCTTGTGACAGATGAAGTCATTCATGGCATTGACAGCCTTTGTGACCTGGCTCCCCTGCACAATCCGGCACACATCCAGGGCATTCTCGCCTGCCGTGAGGCTTTTGGTGAGGACGTTCCGGAGGTTGTTGTGTTTGACAACGCATTTCACTCCACCATGCCGCCTGAGGCATACATGTTTGGCATCCCGTATGAATATTATGAAAAGTATCAGATTCGCCGTTACGGCTTTCACGGCACCTCTCACCGCTTTGTCAGCGCACGCTGCGCGGAGCTGATGGGCAGAGACAGCAAGGATGTAAAAATCATAACCTGCCACCTGGGCAACGGTTCCTCCATCGCGGCTGTGAAATATGGCAAGGTTGTGGATACAAGCATGGGCTTAACCCCGTTGGACGGCTTTGTTATGGGCTCCCGCAGCGGCGGTATCGACCCATCCGTCGTCACCTTCCTGCAGGAAAAAGAGGGCTGGACACCGCAGGAGACCTCCGATATTCTAAATAAGAAGTCAGGCGTACTGGGCATTTCCGGCATTTCTTCGGATGACCGCGATGTAAAAGCGGCAGAAAACGAGGGCAATGAACGCGCCGCGCTCGCCAGAAGCATGCAGCGCTATCAAATCCGCAAATTCATCGGCAGCTACCTTGCCGCAATGGACGGTGCGGACGCAATTGTATTCACCGGCGGCATCGGTGAAAACACCCATGATTTGCGTGCGGATATCTGCAAAAACTTAAGTTTTCTGGGTCTTGAAATAGATGAGGTGCTGAATCCCTCTTTAATCCGCGGCAAGGAGGGCGAGCTTTCCACAAAGAATTCCAAGCTGCGTGTGTTTGTAATACCCACAAACGAAGAGCTGGTTATTGCACGCGACACAAAATCAATTGTTGAGGCACTATAATGGCACAGGAATATAGCAGCATCGTGTTCCGGGAGCAGATACGCTGGGATGAAGTCCCCACCGCGGAAATCGCCTCCTTTCACTGGGAAACAGGTGCACCGTATCGCCCAAAGAGCTATGCGCAGCTCTGTGCGCTGGCAGGCAGTGGGTTTGCCCTGCGTTTATGGTCCTTTGAATCGCCGGTTTGCTGCAAGGAAACAAAGCGAGACGGAAGGATTTGGTGCGATAGTTGCCTGGAATTCTTTTTCCAGCCCCTCGCTTCTCATCCCGCCTATTTAAATTTTGAAATCAACCCCAAGGGATATTACCTTTCGCAGTTCGGTGAGGCGCGTGAAAAACGGGTGTTCCTGCGGGATATGACTGCGCTGGAACCGGAAATTCAGCCTTTTTCCGTTACAGAAAACGGTGAAACGGCATGGGGCGTTTGTTTGTTGATTCCGCAGGATCTTATCGCCGAAGTTTACGGGCAACCGTTCGCGATTTCTCCCGGTTCCTTGCGCGGCAACTTTTATAAGTGTGCAGACGAAAGTGCTCACCCGCATTACGGCGCTTATTTTCCGGTTGATTCTGCTGAACGCGGTTTCCACAATCCGGCACGTTTTGGTGTAATCAGATTGAAAGAAGAGGAGATGTAATCTGTTTTGGCAGAAGAATTGTATGATATTCACAGCATTCAGGAAAATTTCACCCTGCCGGGCGAATTTGTCCGCGCCTATCAAAACACGGATGGCCATATCAATCACACCTATATCTTAGAATTCCGGCAGGAAAAAGGCAACATGCAACGTTACATTTTGCAGCTCATCAACACCCATGTGTTTCGCAATCCGGATCAGCTCATGCACAACATCGTTGGCGTAACGCAGTATCTGCGCGAATTGATTCTAAAAACCGGCGGAGACCCGGAACGGGAGACCATGACGGTGTTCCACACAAAGGATGGTAAAACCCATTATGTGGATGACAACGACCGTTGCTGGCGTTGCTATAATTATATCGAAGACAGCTATTCCTGCCAAGCTATTGATGAGCCGAAAACTTTTTATAATGCGGCGCAGGCGTTTGGCCGTTTCCAATGCCTGCTGGCGGATTACCCAAGTCACACCTTATATGAGACCATACCCAACTTCCACAACACCGTTTCCCGGTTTCAGGCGTTGGAAACGGCTGTTAAGCAGGATTTAGCAGGGCGCGCAGCAAATGTTCGGGACGAAATTGAGTTTGCTTTCGCACGCAGGAACGATACCGGCATTTTGTTGAATTTGGTGGAAGCGGGCAGGCTGCCCCTGCGGGTAACGCACAACGACACAAAGCTCAATAACGTTCTCTTTGATAAAGCCAGCGGCACGGGCATCTGTGTTGTTGACCTGGATACCGTAATGCCCGGGCTTTCACTGTATGATTTCGGCGACAGCATCCGCTTTGGTGCAAATACTGCCGCTGAGGACGAGCGTGACCTCTCTAAGGTTAGCCTAAGCCTGGAATTATATGAGGCCTACTGTGCGGGTTATTTGAGCGAAGCTGGGAAAAGCTTGAAGGAGGAAGAAATACGCCAACTCGCTTTTTCCGGCAAGCTGATGACACTGGAATGCGGCATGCGCTTCTTAACAGATTATCTAAACGGAGATACCTACTTCCGCATCGCCTATGATGACCACAACTTGGTACGCTGCAGAACGCAGTTCGCTTTAGTGAAGGACATGGAAGAAAAAATGGACGAAATGAACGCTATCACACAGCGAATTGCCGCATCACTCTAATAATTACATTAAAAAAATAACTCCCGCACACTTGATGATTGTGCGGGAGTTACTTATTTGTAGCTAAGCTATCTTTACATTCCAACCGGAGGTATATTTGCGCAGCAACAAGGCGTCAGCGGAATTTACAAAGCCATCCTTATTGACATCGGCCAGCGCAGTATCAATGGTGACGCCGCTCCAACCGCTGGTTTTGCGCTGCAACAAAACAGCATCTAAAACGGTGATTTTGCCGTCCTTATTTACATCGCCCCTTTGATAGCTCGGCAGCAGGCTTTTGCTGTAACCTGTGTAGCTTGTAGCCACCAAACTGGAGCGCACACGGTATAGCAGATTTGTGCCTGAAATATGCATCTCGTAAATTCCAGCGGTATCGCTAACGCTTACTTTGACAATCTGTGTGGAGCTTCCGTCTTTATTAATTCGATAGATTGCATCTTTCGTGTTGTAATAAAGCATGTTGTTATATTGAGAAAGACAAGGAATAATATCATAATAAATACCTGTTCCGGCGTTCCAGCCAGCATTTACACTGCCTAGCAGGGAGGTCGCACCGCTCGAAAAGGTGTAGGCGAACAGGTTTTGTTTGTTCGGCGTGGCGGATTGGAAGTAGCACCAGGCACCGTTCTGATATACTATGGCGCTGCCCTCCACCCGTGTCCAGAAATAATTATCATACTTTCGGCTGCTCGCTGAAGGCGCATCCGCATTCCAGCCGTAATGGTCATGTGAGCTATCTTTTATTTTATAATCGCTCAATAACAGGTAGTTGTGCGAAACATGCCCCAAATAATCCGGGGTCAAATCATTCCAAGTCACATCCACATGATACCAAAATCCATCAATTTTAACCATGTTCCACATATGATTCATTGCATCGCTCGTGACAATCTGACATTCCAGCCCCAACTGCTCAATCAAGTATTGAAACGCATAACTATAACCCTGGCAAAGAGCTGTTTTATCAACCAACACATGGTAGGTTGTATATTTATCAGCATTCTTCGTATAAACTGTGTTGAGCACCAAATATTCATTCAGCGCCAGCACTTTCTCCACAGGGGATAACCCGGAGGGAATTGCCTTCAGTGCTTCAGCAATAGCGGTATCCAACTTTTCTTTTTTCGCTTGGCTGACTTCTTTTGATTCCAAATAGCTCGGGGTAATGGTTTTTACAATATCACTGTTTGTATAATATGTGTAATGATACTTCCGTGAAACATAGAACAAATATGGATTCCCGGTTACCACATCGCTGTACAGCTTGTTAAAATCAGCAGTTTTCACATTGTAAGCGGAGACATCCACGCTTGCCTGGCGGTTGAGCAGCACCGTTTCAATTACTTGATACACCGTTTCCGCTTGTGTCGAAACAGTTTTTAACGCAACAACATTTGCACTGCTATGCATTGGGTCTATTGTGCCTTGCGTGGTCTTCGTTGCGGATTTGACGGTGAACTTGCAGCTTGCCAATTTTCCATTATAGGTTCTTACCGTGATCGTGGCGGTACCCGCCTTCAGCCCCTTCACAAGGCCGTTGGCGTTGACAGTAGCAACCGCATTGTTGCTGGAAGACCATTTTTTCACGGAGCTTGCGCCAACTGGCGAATAGGAAGCGGAGAGCTGAACGGTTCCGCCCGCCGTTACCGTTGCGGTTGACCGACTGATACGAACCTCCGTAGGCGCAGGCATAACCAGCACATTACATTGTTCTGACTTTCCGTTGATTGACTGCACGTTGACCGAAGTAAAGCCCACTTTTCTTCCGGTTACAACACCACCGGAAACTGTAGCGCAGCTTGTGTTGGCGGATGTCCATATCTTTGTCTGCGCCGCGCTGGCGGGGCTAATAGTTGCTTTTAAGGTGTATGCTTCACCCACGCCAAGCCGAATGCTCGTCTGGTTGAGCGATATGGTGGTTGGCAGCGGCTTCACCGTGACCTTGCAGCTGGCTGTTCTGCCGTTTTTCGTTGTTACGGTTATCGTTGCCGTTCCCGCCTTGACGCCAATCACCTTGCCTGCGCTGCTTATTGTTGCAACTGCGGGGTTGCTGGATTTCCATGTTTTTGTACTCAGCGCGCCGGAAGGCTTTATCGTTGCGGAAAGGGTTGCGCTGTAACCCGCGTTTAGTGTTAAACTGCTGCGATTCAATGTAATGGCAGTAGGCGCCGCCTTCACTGTAACGGCTATACTCGCTTTTTTTCCGCTGGCGGAGGCCACCGCTGTGATGGTTGTGGTGCCGGCTTTTTTTGCTGTAATTTTCCCTGTGGAACCGACAGTCGCCACGGCTGTGTTGGAGGAAGTCCATTTCACGGTTGAAGATGGGGACATTTTAACCGTTGGTGTATAGCTGCTGCCTGCCGCAAGTGTTACGGCAGCTGCGCTCAGAGTCAGATACGGCAGCTTTGCAATGACGGCCGTTTTTAGCACAGTTTGGCATTTTGTGCAGCGCAGCTCCTTTTTTCCCTCTACCGTAGTAGTTGCCGCTTTTACTGTAACCCATTTTCCGGCATCGTGCTTACATTGAACGCTTACCTTCCCCGCCGTATACTGAAACGTTTTTGCGCTTAAGCCGGTGTTAAGAAAGCTGTGAGAACCAGAACCGGGCTTCAATGTGATTGCCGCAGAACCGGTTTTCGCCGTGGAGAGTACTTGGAAGCGCAGCTTTGCAATCACGCCGTTTTTGGTGTTATTGGTTTTTGCAAGACCATCCTGCCAAGAAAGATAAAACGGATACCCCGATACATTCGAGGTATCCGTCATATGTGCGTTTAACAAGCCGGTGTTTGTTACGCCGACAAGCTTCAGCCTTGTTCTGTCATATTCCACCTTGATAACAGCCACAGTAATGCCCGGGTTCCCACTCAAGGTGATCGGGACATCAACCGTGCTGCCGGTGTACGCGCTGACGCTGCCGGCTGTAATGGCCGGAGTAACCGTTGCAGCCTCGGCAAAGCCGGCGCAGAACGGCAGTAAAACAGCAAAAAGTAATATGATGCTGAAGAATCGTTTCATGGGTATGTTCTCCCTATATTTAAATGATTCTGTATTATTGTACAGAATGAGCTAAATATAGTATAGAGTACCTACCACAAAAAGTCAAGAAAGCAGCAAGAATTACCTGCGCAGTACAGGTATCGCTTTATGGCTTCACCAAGGGATGCCACAAGCTCTTGTTTTCAAAGATAAACTGCCGCTTTTCCATCGTTGCGTCAGCATCTGTTTCACTCACAATCAAGCTGCCATTGTCCCAATGCGCAAGAAACTGCTGGTAGGAGCCGCCCGGTAAACTGGCATTCACCGCCGCCAACCGTCCCTGGTTATTGTTCCAAAGATCCATCACTTCCGCGTTACCGAAGGTTTCGTTCCAACCGTCAAAATCCTCAGCGCCTTGCAGCAGAAGCTCACGGTAATTCAAGGCATAAGCGCCGCTTTCAACCATAGCCAAGCTCCGAGCCTGCGCTTCGTTTTTCCCCTCTTGCAAAAAGGCGTTAAAACGATCCTGCATATAACGAATCACCGGCTGCACAACCAGAACCGCCAATTCATAATTGATTAAATGCACACGGGAGGCTTCAAATCCAAAAAGACGTGTGGTATTGTTTGCCCATCTAAAATGAGCGCAAGCGTCACACTTAAGGTAATTATCCTCAATCAAGGTAAAAGCCGTTCTGGCCACTATCTGCGCTTCCACGGCAAGATTGACCTGCATCTGGAACACATCTACGGGGTTTAATCCATCATTAATGCTGAAAAAACCTGCAAATACATAAGACACCGCCAGCGCCCGATAATCCTGCGGAATCCAGGTAACCGGGGCAAAGCCCAAAACATCCTTTTCTTCCAGTTGCTGCGCAAGCTCCTCCACAGTGAGATTCCCGTAAGCTGCGTTTGTCTGTTCCATAACTTTTGCAACATGCGCGCGCTGTGTATCAGTGATTGCTTCTTTCGCCTGCTGCGAGAGGCTGAAGTCCTGCAATCTTTCGGTCACAACGTCCAAAAACGGCATTTGCGGTAGAAATGTGAGTAGGATAGACAGCATAAACGCTGCCAACTGTGATAATAATGCCATGGTGATGCCCTCCATATCAATTGTGATATTGCTTGTCCCAACCCGCTTAGGGCGCTTTGCAACACGCAGATGTAGCGCTCCCAGAGATACTATAACAGCAGCAGGTACTGTTTGTCAAAAGGTTTTTTAGCAGAATCATATTAAATTTATCTGGTTCCAAAAATCCGGTCACCTGCATCGCCCAGGCCGGGGACGATATAGCCATGCTCATTCAACTTTTCGTCCAATGCGGCACAAAAAATATCCACATCCGAATGCGCTTGTGTCAACGCATGTAAGCCTTCCGGAGCAGCGATAATGCACATAAATTTGATGTTTTTCACACCCTGCCCCTTCAGCACGCGGATTGCATCTATTGCGGAACCGCCGGTTGCAAGCATGGGATCCAGCACAATTACCTCACGCTCTCCGATATCCTCCGGCAGCTTGCAGTAGTATTCTACAGGCTGCAGAGTTTGCGGGTCACGGTATATACCGATATGCCCCACGCGGGCGAAGGGCATCATGTTCAGCACGCCATCCACCATGCCAAGCCCTGCGCGCAAAATCGGAACAAAGGCCAGCTTTTTGCCCGCTATCACCTTTGTTCTCGCCATGCTGACCGGGGTTTCAATTTCAACCTCATCCAGCGGCAAATCACGCGTAGCCTCAAAACACATCAGCATCGCGATTTCCCCAACCAATTGGCGGAAATCCTTGCTGCCTGTGTTTTTGTCACGCAGGAGCGTAATTTTGTGTTGAATCAGCGGATGATTCGTGATTTCTACTTTTCCCATAAAATAGACCTCCCTATTTATTACAAGGTATAACTGTATTTGTAACGCCAGCTACACGGCGGGTTTCATTTCCCTTTGAAAACATAGTGATAATCCCCTGTCGCCGCATAACAATATTCGATTAATTGCAAAGCCCGGTCTCGTTGTATCAGCATATCTCTTTCTAAACGGCCGTTCTCGGCATACATTCCAATACGCTCTCCTGTCCGCTAAATTTCATTCTATGGATATATGTTCCGTTAATGTAGGCCATCGTCTCGTTGAATTTGGCTTTGCCAGAGGAATAATTGGCTGTATTCCTGTTTGGGACGAAACCGTTTCTTGCGTGAAATGAACATATAATTCATCTCTTTGGGCTCCAAAACCACTGCGATACGCTATTAAGCCAACCCCTTTTTCCCAGAAAAAATCTTCGTAAAAGCCTGTTTCAACCAAGTTGGAATATGAGTGATAAACAACCGTATTCCCTTGCACGGTAATGAACTCGTGGAAACCTTTTGCATCCGCTTGGAGCGAATCAGGTTTTTCTGTATCTTGAAAAATAACAGTAGCATTTGGGGGGAACTCACCTTTTTGTACGAAGACGTCAGCCGAATCGCTTTTATCGCATCTTAGTATTTTTTCGCCTTGAACATAAAAGTACCCTAGCGCGAGCCGGCTTTTTTCTATACTTTCCAACGAACTCGTCTTTAAATCAAGCTCTACTTCGTATATCTTCCCAAGCGCTGTTTTCTTGATTTCAGTCGCGTTTATCGTTCCCCCGGCTCTTTCCTCTACTTGATATGTTCCGGCATATTTTGGTATTTCTTTGCCTTCCCAATAATCGGTAGCCGTTTCATTGGTGGTTTCAGTAGTTTTCATCATAGTGGATGATGAAACTGTTGTGCTGTTGTTTGTTTGACCATAACTGCCGCAGCTACAAAGTAATGTCAGAATGGTGAAAATCAGCGCAACTGTTGTGATAACACGTTTCTTGCAAGCCCGCATGAAACCATCCCCCTCAACAAAATGAAGTTATTGCTCTTCTATCTGCTGCACGCGGCGCACATGCCGCTCCTCCCCGCAGAACGGGGTGCTGAGGAATAAATCCACCAAATCCAGTGCCAGACCATCGCCGACAACACGGCCACCCAAACACAGAATATTTGCGTTGTTATGTTCCCGCGTCATACGGACAGAAAAACTGTCACTCGCCACAGCCGCACGTATGCCCTTCACCTTATTTGCCGCAATCGACATACCAATGCCGGTACCGCAGCAGAGGATACCCAAGGCATAGCTCCCGTTTGCAACTGCCTGTGAAACTTGTTTTGCAAAAGGCACATAGTCAACCGAATCTGAACTGTCACAACCAAAATCTCGGTAAGTAACTCCGGTTTCCGCAAAGTGCTCTATGATAGCCTGTTTTAAGCGGTAGCCGCCATGGTCACATGCAATGGCTATTTTCATTTAATATCCTCTTCCTTTCTACGCAATTCCCGTTCCGCCTGCGGCAGGCGCAGGTAAGCGGGCTGTAACTGCTCCGCGCTCCCGCCCATCGTACCGGTTGCATGTTGAGCAAACGCCGCGCCACACGCGCGCTGATAAAGCAGATGCTCCGGTGCGAGAGCACAGCCTTTGTAATGCGCCGCAAATCGATCATAATATAACGCCGCGCCGTCCCCCAACAAACAAATTCGCTCCCCCTCATAAGGCTGTAATTGTTCCGACAGTTCTTGCGCGGGGAGTGCCTTGTCTGCCGTCAGGCGCGTAATAGCGCCTCGTTCGCAGCGAAACAATGCACAATAAACTTGCCCGCAGCGTGCATCCATCATACAGCAGGCAATACCTTCTTGTCCCAACAAATTATACGCCATTGCCTCCAACGTGGAAACGCCAACGCAGGGGGTGCCATGCGGCATTGCCAAACCCTTGGCGGCGGCTATCCCAATGCGTACTCCGGTGAAGGAACCCGGTCCGTTGGTTACAACAAGCAAGTCCACCTGCCGCATCGTAAGGCGCGCCGCCTGCAATGTATTTTGTACCATGGGCACCAAGGTTTCGCTGTGCGTCAATCCGTTGTTTGTATATTGCTCGCACAGCAGCCTGCCATCGCAGAGCAGAGCCGTGCTGGCTGTTTTTGCGGAGCTGTCAAGCGCCAGGGATATCAAGGGCATCCACTCCAAAAATTCGAATTTTTCGTGTTTCCGCATCTTGCTCTGTTGTGATTTCTACACGGTAATGCCCCTGCGGCAGGGCATTTTCAATATTTTCACTCCATTCAATGGCTAAAATTGCGGACATATCCAGATAGTCAAAAAAGCCAATGGAGTATAAATCCTCCCAGGACTTGATACGGTACATGTCAAAATGATACAGCGGAATTTCCCCCGGATAGTGATTCACCAGCGCAAAAGTTGGGCTGCTCACCGCACAGTGAATACCCAACCCTTGCGCAAGGCCGCTGACGAAAGCGGTTTTCCCCGCGCCCAAGCCACCGAAAAGCGCCACAACATCTCCGGGCTTCAGCCGCGCCGCGACTGCGGCGGCAATTTCCTGCGTTTGCCTGGCATTACGGGACAGAAGCTCCATCATCCGCCGCGTACGCCCCTTTCCCATTGACATTTTAATAGAAACAGTATAGCACAAGTAAAATCACAAATAAAGTGTTTTTACTTGAAATTATGTCATCGGCAACGTATACTAGAGGTATCAAACAGGTTAGGATTGGTCGGCAATTATGAAACGGCTTAAGCAAATGATATGGGATACGAACCCGCTGTTGGTTTTGCTCTGTGTTATCACCTCAGCCTTCGGCGTTTTGATGGTTCACAGCGCAACACTGCATAAGCTGACGGATGGAAGTTTTTTATCGCGCGAGTCGTTTATCATGCTAATCGCTATCGGCCTTGGCTTTATCATTTGTTTGATTATTTCCTTTATTGATTATGAATTGGTGCTGCGGCTTTGGCCAATTGTTGCCTTGGTATGCGTAGGGCTAATGGTTTCTCTGTTTTTCATCGGAAACTACGGGTCAGAGGCACGTAAGGACGCCATCAGCTGGATTTCTATCGGTGGAGTTAACTTTCAGCCCTCGGAACTGGTGAAAATCGGCTTTGTTATGACCTTCTCTCTGCACTTAAACGCTGTAGGCTCAGAAATTAATAAAATAAAAAATGTTGCACTGCTTGGCCTGCACGGTCTACTCCCCATTGCCCTTGTGATTCAGACAGGAGACCTCGGTTCGGCGCTGGTATTTATGTTTATTTTTGTCGGCCTTCTGTATGTCAGCGGCCTGTATTACCGTTATTTTGCCGCCGCCGCCGCTTTGGCTACCGCCGTCTCCCCCGTGCTCTGGATAAAGTTTTTTTCCTCTTACCAAAAGAATCGCTTTCTCGCGGTGTATTACCCCTCCGGCATGGCACAATCGGAGTATAATACCGTAATTTACCAGCAGCAGCAAGGCGTGAACGCCATCGGTTCCGGGCAGCTGCGTGGGCAGGGGCTGTTCCACGGGGAATATACCCAAAGCGGAAAGGTGCCGGTGAGCGAGAGCGATATGATTTTTTCCGTCATTGGGGAAGAGCTGGGGTTTTTAGGGGCAATTGCGGCGCTACTCTTGATTGCCGTGATCATCGTTTTGATTCTTCTCGTCGCAAGAAAATCCCGTGACCGAACGGGCAATCTGCTCTGTTACGGTATTGCGATTATGATTGGCATACAAACCATCATCAACATTGGTATGTGCATGAAAATGTTGCCCTGTATCGGCATCACGCTCCCGTTTTTCAGCGCGGGCGGCTCCTCTAACCTTTGCGTATTCATCGGCATCGGCCTGGTGTTGAGTGTGAACCGCTTTAACCAAGAAAAGAAGCCTGTAGACTTTAGGATGAACAACAAATCGGCCTTTGCCGGATGACAAAAACCCACAGAACACAGAAAGCGGCACATTCGCAAGGAATGTGCCGCTTGTAACTTTTGGAGGTATTACATCAAGATGTAATGCCCTTCAAATAGTAGTTCATGCCGCTGATAATCTGTTCGTTCGTCAGTTTTTCACCTGCCGCAAGCACTTGGTTGCCTGCATTATCTGTCAGAGGACCGGTGAACACGAAGAACTCTCCGTTTTGGATTTTCGCCGTGTATTCATCCACCAGCTGCTGTGTGCCGGGAGCCGCAGCCTTCTCGTTCAACTGGGAGAGGCCAACGAGCCCGACGTTCATGCCCTCATAGTAGTTAACCGGCTTCCACTTTGCAGACATTGCCTCGGAAACTACCTTTTCATAATACACGCCCCAATTCCACACGGCTGCACAAATTTGTGCGTCAGGCGCGACGACTGCCATATCAGAGCTGTCGCCGCAACCAAATACCTTAAGCTCCTGCGCGGCGGCCTGCGGGCCGGAGGTGTTGCAATTCTGCGCAATGACCTTGCAGCCGGACGCAATCAAATCTTTCGCGGCCGCAGTCTCTGCATTTGTATCGGCAGCGGCACCGGTCACCTTAACGATAACCTCAGCATCCGCCAAAGCCGTTTGGCAACCCAGGGCAAACGCATTGATGCCGCCCGTAACCTCAGAACTATCCTTGCCCAGGGAGGCAACAAAGCCGATTTTCTTTTCATTCAACTGCTTTGCCTTTAACCCCGCCGCAAGGCCGGAGAGGAAACGCGCCTCATACATGCGACCAAAATAGTTGGTCAAGTTGACGTCATTGTTCTTGTCTGCGCCGCAGTTGGAGAAAATAATGTTCTTATTTTCTTCTTTATCTGCATATTCCTTCATAATATCCATATAACCGGTGTTGCTCGCAAAAATAATGTTACAGCCGCCACTGATGAGCTCTTCAAGCTGCTCTTTAACCTTGGCTGTTTCCGTTTCCGGAAGGCCATCCTTGACAATAAGCTGGCTATCCTGGTTTAGCCCCAGATTATCCATCATTTGCTTAATGCCCTCGTGGTGCGCATAGGTGTAGCCGGAGCTGTCTTCAATGGAGCCTGTGTACAAAACACCGATCTTCACTTGGTCTTTTGCCAGCTTGACAGTACCTGCGGGGTCTTTCTTCTCTTCCTTCGGGGCGAAGCTGTCGCAACCTGCCAAAACGAACAACATGGAAAACGCAAGAATCGCCGCGAGAAGTATGCTAAGTTTTTTCATGATCCTTTTCCTCCATTTTCTGCTTTACTTTTATAAATTATAAGGCATCCGGCTGGTAAAATCAAGCAGAAAATGAAACAACTTACACTAAATAGACATATTGGGCGCTGACATAGCCCGGTTGACCGTTATAATCCACAAAATACCAGCCCGGATAACGCCGTAAAACCTGAACGACATCGCCGTTATACAGCTTTCCGATTATCTTTGCCTTGGTATGCGGTGCCTCGCGCAGATTCAATGTTCCGCTCTGCAGCATGACAACACCCTGTGTCTCCCCATCTTCTGCGGCATAGGGCACACCAAAATATTCCGCAATGGATGCCACAAGCGCATCCGCAATTGCGGGAATATTGTTTTGAATCCAGGCGGCATCCTGCGGATTATCATGGTAAGCAATCTCCACGTAGGCCGCGGGAGCCGTGGTTTTGCGCAACTCCAGCAAATCCGCCGAAGCTACGGTTTTGGGCAAAGATGGGTTGGGATATATCTCCCGCAGATGCTCCTTGGTAATTTCAGCCGCCCGCCTGCCGTTTTCACTGCCGGGGTAATAAAACACGATGGGGCCTTGAAACTTTCCGGAAAATTGCGGGGGCGCGGCGTTGGAGTGAATGGCAAAGTGCAAATCGTAATTTCCGGCATTAGACTGCTCCACAGCTGCCGCCGCGTCCTGCCCCGGATTGTTGCGGCCATAACGGATGCCAATCAAATCAAGCAGCGGTTGCATGGCGTCCGCAATCTGGTTCATATACAGCTCTTCGTTGCCGCCGGTTATGTATGGGTTATATTCCTGCGTGGAGGGGCTTAAAAAAACACTTGGCATCTTACATCATCCTTTCCATATATCCTATGCTCTACCAATTTTTTTGTCACAGTCACATTTTGTGACCCGAACAAATAAAATGGTTGGAAAGGAGATGAATTGCGATGTCATATAACCGTTACCCGTACGAGTTGCCCGCACTGCCCTATCCCTATAACGCGCTGATGCCCTACATAGACACGGAAACGATGCATTACCACCATGACCGGCATTTTCAAACGTACGTTGACAACCTAAACGCGGCGCTCAAGCCGTACCCTGTGCTGCAGCGGTTGCAACTGGAGCAGATTCTGCGGCGCGGCAACCTGCTGCCCGCTGAGGCACGCACGAAAATATTACAAAACGCAGGGGGCGTTTATAACCACATGCTGTTCTTTGAGGGGCTTAGCCCGGCTGCAGAGGGGAGGCACGAGCCGCAGGGCAGGCTTGCGGAACTGATTAACAAAACCTTTTCTTCCTATCAGAATTTTCAAAAGCTCTTCACAGACCAAGCTATGGAGGTATTCGGCTCCGGCTGGACCTGCCTTGCCATGACGGCGCAGCAACAGCTGAAAATCGTCAACCTCGCCAATCAGGAGACTACGCTCGCACAAAATGCCGTTCCCCTGCTGCTGTTTGACGTGTGGGAGCATGCCTATTACCTCAAGTATAAAAACGCCCGTGCGGATTATCTTGCACAGCTGTGGCATGTGGTGCGCTTCCTAGAGTTTCGATGAGTGATACCACACGATATTAGCCAAGCACCAGCCATGGTTCTGTCAGTACTGCCTGATTCTGATAAATCATTTCCTCGAACAGCTCTGTTCCCCGTTCTTCACCGATGCGCTGCACGGCCGGGTCGCTGCAGAAAGCCTTGCAAAGCGCCTGTTTATCCTCCGCAAAAAAGGCCTCGACAAAGGCTTTTTGGCAGGTGGCGTGACGGTCTACCAAGGCCGCGGTCTCTTCGCTCATCTCACCTGCCGGCAGGGCTTGTACGCTATCTTCTGTGAACAGCGCGTTCGTTTCAACCGCTGTGCCCTGTGTGAGGCTCGGCTGCTGCCCAATATTCGGAAGATTCACATTGGTCGTTAAGTCACCCAACCCGCACAGCGCTGTGATTTGTTTTACGCCCTCCTCCCCGGAGGGGCGAAATTTCGCTTTACCCACGGGGCAAATCTTCCAGTAAAGTGCCAATTTTTCCATGCGTCCGCCCCAAAGCCGTCCGCCAACGCCGGTTAGGCCAAAACCCCAGTGCTTTGTGTGTTTGCCGGTCAAATAGTCCTCCGGTATAAACTCCGCCAGGTGGCGATCCCCTGCCGCGGCGATACGCCCGTAACGCTCGAAGAGCTCAAACTTAACACCCTCCTTGCGCTGATAGCCCTTTAATTTTTTATGCTCCGCGTGATACTGCCGCCACATTTGAACATAGGCCGCATAAATCGGGAACAAATCCATACCTTGATATTCCGCCTTATCAATCCAAGTGAAGTGGTTGATGCCCTGCACGTTGGTGATAATTTCCTGGCGGCGAATTCCCTTTTCATCCTTGAAAAAGTCCTTTCGCCCTTGTTCCGCCAGCTCTTGAAGCACAGCGTGCAAATCCGCCCGCAAAAAGTGCGCGCGCCCTTGTTCGCTGAGCAGTAAGTACAGGCCTGTGATGCGCGCGAGCAGCCCCTGTGTGCCAAACACCTCGTGGCAGCAACCAAAGGCCTTGATTTCCGGAAACTCCCGGTAGAGGGTATTGATACACATGGTCATCGGATTTGTATAATTAATAACCCAGGCATCCGGGCAGTGTTCCCGGATTTTTTTTGCAAAAAAACGGTAGGTCGGCAGGGTGCGCAGCATACGTGAATAGCCCCCCGGGCCGACCGTGTCGCCAACAGGCTGCCAAATGCCCGTGCGCTCCGGATAATGCACATCCACCGCCATATTACGAAAACTGTAAGGCAAAATGGAAATAACGACGAAGTCCGCCCCCTGCAGCGCTTGATTCACATCGGGGTACACTGCACAGGTCCAATCGCTTTTCACTTGTTCCGGATTATCGCGGCGCAGCTTATTGAAGTATTTGACATTCCGCGCCGCAGCCGGGACATCAATGTCATATAAACGCAGTTCACCGCAGAGTTGCTCCTGCGTAAGTAAATCTGTAAAATACTTATGCGCCCATGCGCGTGAACCGCCGCCGATGTAGGCTATTGTAATGTGATGCATGCGTGGAATCCTCCTTTATTCAGTGGGATTTATCCCGGTAAGTGCCTGCACAATCTGGGGATACTTCCATTCCAGTTTCCAGCGGTCCAACAGGGCAAAGGAATCCGGATAGTCCCAATCATCGGGGAAGATGCCGTTATCCCACCAACCGCAGGGAATGTCGTATTGCTCCGCTGTTTTCACAAACGCACGGGCAAATTCCGCCCTATCGTCCGCGTTATTCTTCTCAAACGCTCCGAACTCCCCAATTAAAACAGGGTAGCCTTTATGCGTAAAGCGCTTTGCAATGCTGCCAATTTTTTTCTCCAGCAAGGGCTCATATTTTGCCGCGTCCCAGTGGGTCTGCTCGCTCGTTTCGCTGGCAAACTCGCGCGGGTAGTAGGCATGCACACTGGCAATGACACGCGCATCCTCCGGAACAGCCATGCCCTGCAGGGCTACCCAATCCGCAGATGCGGCGTAGGTCGGCACAACCAAATAACGCGCGGTGTTTCCCCTGCCTGTTGCCCGCACCGTATCCACGAATAACTGATTCAGTCGGTTGACTACCGCGCGGGTGCTGTTCTTTCCACCTGCCCATTCCGTCCAGCTGCCGACAACACGCGGCTCGTTCGCCCCTTCAAAAAGCAAGCGCTCTCCATACCCCTGAAAAGCCAGCGCAATCTGTTTCCACAGCGCCTCAAACTCCTGCCGCACAGCCTCCTCATGCTGCTTATCGGGTATCAACCAGGCCTTGTCATTATCATCGTGATGAACGTCGAGCATCACAAACATACCGTTGCCATAGGCATAATCCACCACGGTTTTTACGCGCGCCATCCAATCAGAATCCACCCTATACTCCGGAGCATTTCCGAGATGCGCATGCCAGGTGACAGGAATGCGTACGGTGCGAAAGCCCGCCGCCTTTACCTTGTCAATGATTGCCTTACTCGTAGGTGGATTTCCCCACAGTGTTTGTGTAGCTAGCCCGGCCTCGCCCGTTAGGTTTGTCTCGTTCCTCTCACCTGTTTCATTGTAAGTGAACGGATCCAAGCTGTCACCCAGGTTCCAAATGGGAGCAAGATTTTTTGTAAAGACAAACGCCTCGGAACGATCCAAATCACTTACTTTGGCCGACAGAGGATTGGGAATCAAAAGATAGCAGACCAAAGTCACAACCACTGCCAGCACCAATAAAAGCGCCCCTAATATGCGGCCACTATTACGCCGTTTCATAAAATCACCCCTTTTATTCCACCATCTCCTATTATCTTACTTTTCGTTAAGTTGTCAAGTTTTATTGCGCTCAGCGCTTTAATCTGTTACAATGTTAGCGTATTTTGAGAGAGAGAAGAGAGAGCATGCGAGAAAAAGCAATTGTAAAGAAATCCGCCCGGTTTGACATTGAACACGCCTCCGCCAAAGAAATTGCCCTGTTTTCCCTGCTGCCGTTTGGATTGATGACGATTTCCAACGTTGTGGGCAGCGCATTGAATCTGTATTTCTCCGATGTTTTGGGTTTGGGTCTTGTGGCGACCGGATTGATTCTGGCTGTTTCCAAGCTCTGGGACGCTGTCAATGACCCCATGATGGGTTTAATCGTTGACCGCACGCGCAGCAAATGGGGCAAATGCCGCCCTTACATCCTGTTAATGGCGTTGCCGCTGATGGCGTCTTTTATTCTGTTGTTTTCACCGGTGGAGTTCGGGGATCGCTTCGGCACTTTTACGGTGAACCAAATTGATATGGAGGCAACCTTTGCAACCGTCGGCAATGGCTTCCATGTGGTTCGAACCGTCAGCAGTGCGATATCAAAGGGAAATTTCATTTTTGCAATGATAGCGTATTTATTGTTTTACACATTCAATACAGCTGTTGATATCCCTTATCAGGGGTTGCCGCCTCTGCTCTTTCCGGATAGCAAGCAGCGCGTGCGTGCCATATCCTTTTCCAGCATCTTAGGGTCTATCGGTACGATTTTACCCTCTATTGTTTTGTTCCCCATTGTCTATGCCTTTTCCGACCAGCGCATTGGTTTTTTTGTTGGCGCCATTGTCTTTTCTATCGTGGGAGGCCTTTCACTTGGTGTCTCTTTCTTTGGCATTAAAGAAAAGGTCGTATTAAAACCAAAACGTGTCAGTTATTTTGCTACTCTAAAAATTATTTTTGCACAAAATAAGAACATACGCATTTTAATGGCCAGTGTATTCTTTGCCTCAATCACCAACCTGGGCGCTATGTTTTTGATTTATTTCTGCAAGTGGAACTGCTATGGTATCATTGACTTTCCCGCGCTGGAGGAATGGATTTTCAGCACCTTCCACAAGCGAATTTCCATGACGGAGGAGGGCATACTGTATCCGTTACTCTCCATTACCAGCGGTATATCCTACATGCTTTCCATGGCTATTGTGCCGCGCTTGCTCAAGCGCATGAGCAAGAAAAAACTGTTTATACGCCAGAGCTTGATTTTTGCGGCGGCGGACGTTGCGGTGTTCTTGATTTGCCGTTATGTGTTTCCTTATAACAGCCCGGATTTAACGCTTGCGCGCATTGGGCTGACGATTTATGCGCTGCTGCGTTTTTTCACCAACTTCCCGGTCGGCATGAGCACGGTGCTGCTCACCGCAATTTTCGCGGATACTGTGGATACGATTGAAATGAACTCGGGCGAACGCCTGGAAGGGGCAACGTTTTCGTTTAAGAGTTTAGTGAACAAGCTCGGTGTCGCAGGTTTTAATTTGATTATGATGGCAACCGTGCAGTCCTTTGGCTACGATAAACTCACCGCACTGGCAAAACACAAGGATGCGTTAAAAGATGCGGGGCAAATACTCACACGGGAGGCCGTTTTAGAAAACAATACAACCCTAAACGCTATTTTCTTTATGCTCACCGTGCTTGGGGCTATTGGCTTAATTCTGCAGGCAGTCCCCATGTTTTTTTATAAATTCAATGAGGAAGAAAATCAGCTGCAAATCACAGCTTTCCGCGATGAACGGGATCGGCAGCGCGAAGCGGAGCTGAAGGCCGCCGTACGCAGTACAAAATAAAATGATATAAAAGCAGGCTGTTGCGACAGAATTCCGCAACAGCCTGCTTTATTTTTTTCGATGGAGTAAAAAACGATTGATGGGATAGTTGAATACCGTGACACAGAACGTAGCCATAGGCTTTGCAAGCAGGCGACCCAGCAAGTCCAACTGAAACGTTTGAAATATACTCAAGAAAAACGTACCGGTGGTTGTTGCGATGATAACATTACACCCCACAACAAAAAGAAGCATTAACAAGCCCAGAAACGGATTGTTGTTGGCATGAAATGTGTGTCTGCGATTTAAAAAAAATGCAATACTGCTTCCTACCACTGTTGAAATCGCCATTGCCCAAAGGGAACCAAGGCCGTCCAACTTGATGAATAGGAACTGAAACGGCTCATTGTCCATACTTCGGAACACAACAAAGCTGAGAAAGTAATACAAATACAGCTCCACCTGGCTGCCAATGGACATTACAAGCGCAAATTTCACCATCTTCCAGGCTTCCGGATGGCTGTTAAAATACACCATAAACCGTTTGGGAATATGCGCCTTAATAAACGCTTTCACATGCTCAGCCCTCCTGCTTCTTCTTTCTGTGAATCACAAAGCGGTTGATGGGATAGCTCCAGGCGGTTGCCAAAAGCGCAACAAAAGGTTTGGAAAGGCTCTCACCCAAACCGGCATGCCCCGCCGCAGTGGCCCAGTCAATCAGCTGAATGCCAATCCACGTGGTGGCAAATATTGTGAATATCACCATGAGAATGTATATGGCGATGCTGAACACCGGATTGGAGTCCGCATGAAAGGTGGTTTTGCGGTTGATGACAAAGGCAATCGCATAGCCGATGGTAGTAGAAACTAAAAACGCCCACATGTAGCCAATGCCGTCATATTCGAAAATTAAAAATTTGTAAGGCTCCTTCGGTGTATCACGAAACACTACATAAATCAGAATGTAGTAAACCGCCAGCTCCACAATGGTGGACAGCACCCCCGCAATGGAAAATTTAATAAACTTCCAAAGCTCCGGATATTTTTCAGTGAAACCTTTTGCCATATTCTCTCTCCTCAACCTTTTATTTCAACAAATATAAAATCAACGCAAGTACAGCCGCAAAGCCCAGCCCGGCGAACAGCACACGGCGGGCGAGCAACATGGCCGCAGGCACACTGGTGGGCATATAGGAATACAGAAAGTTCATCAGCGGCTTTTCCACCTTGCTGCCAACCAATTTGCGGAACGGCAGCGTCCAGGTGCGGTAATCGCGGACATCCTCCTCTTTGAATTCCAGTATCCGCACCGCGCGGTCAATGCCGGGCCCGTAAACGTTGAAGCCCGCACCGGGGGTGTAGCCCAAATCTATGCCATCCACCTTGCCAACAAAGGAATTGATGTGATCATGGCCGACATACATGGCAAACACCTCGCCCTTTTCCCGCAGAGCGGCGAATTCGCCGGTATTCTCCTGCGGTGTCGCCGGTGTCTCGCGGAAAAAGTCCTGCTGCCAGACCTTGCTTTCATCCAGCACAAAAAACTGGTTTTTATATTCCTGAAACCCGCGCACGGCCTTTGCTGTGCGCTTTTTGACGCGCTTAAGCAACTGATAATACTCCGGAACCGGAATATGCTGAAACACCAGGGACGGCACATACTCCCCCTGCTGTGTGTGCAATGCCTCCCGCTGTTCACGGTACCAGGCTATCTGCTCCTCCCGCACGGGCGTATAACTCATGAGCTGCTCATCGCCGTTGGAATCAATGAGATAGAAATTCAGCGCGATACGCTCCCCGTCGCTTGCATAGACCGGAACCGTATAGCTACCGCAATCCGGTGCGCTGGGGTCAATATTTACGCAGCAGGCGTGTGCTGTGTAAATTTCCATCTGCTCGCGTTTCTTCACCTTCCCCTGAGAGTCATGATTCCCAAAGGTCGGCGCAAAGGGAATGCCGCGCCGTGTCATCGGTTCCACTATGGTATCCAGCGTAGTTTTCACCTTTGCCGCATAGTCCCCCTTGGTAAACATGGGGGAATAGCCCTTAATCTGGTCGCCCGTGAGCACCACCAGATCGGGCTTTACCGCCTCTAGCGCTGCGTTTATAAGCTTTAGCGTATCCTTGGCAACCGTACCGCCCTCCTGTATATCCGCAATTTGCATCACGCGGAACGGTTTGCCCGGTTGAAATTGCAGCTTCATAAGCACCCGCCTCCCTCTTTTCTATTCCGGCTTGCTGTGTTCTATTTGATCAATTTGCATGCTCACGACATCATCCTGTCCGCTTTCCAGTGTGATAAGCGTTGCGCCGTAACGCGTTGCATCGTTCCAGGGCTCGGGCGAGGGGCCGGCCTTCAAGCCGTAGGTGTAGCGGATGCCGTCTGCATCAATTACGCTGGCATCGTTGCAATGGTGATGTCCGCAGAAAAAGGCTTTTGTGGAGCCCAGCTGCTTGCATAAATCCACAAAACCGGAATTTAAGGGCGCACCCTGCGGCAACTCACGCACGGAACCAAAGCCATATTCCGCCGGAATGTCATAATAGCCTGTATTCTCATTTTTCACGGCGTGCTCCGCAATCGCTTCGCACATTTCCGGCATGGGAAAATGCGTAAACACAAGGGAGGGCACCGCCATGCCGGCCTTCCCCATCATGTGCTCTACCTGATAGCGGTACCAGGCCATTTGCTCTATACTCACATAACTCTCTTGTTTGCCGATATCACCGCCGTAATCCATGTTGCGGCCGTTATCCAGCAAATACAACGCATAGAACGGCTTGCCGTCCTGTTGAATTTGCAGCACATAATTACCCGCACCGTAGAGATTGGAAGGGCCTTTTTGATATAAGCAGTGCTCCGCCTCTAAAAAGCGGTCTCCCTGCCAGTTTAAGCTTGCCTTACCCTCCGCGTCATGATTGCCGAAAATCGGTGCCCAGGGTATGCCAATTTCCTCCATGGTTCGGATAAGCTGCTTCAAGCGGATATTCGTCAGCAGCGATGAAACGTTATCCCCGCCCAGAATGATTAAGTCCGGCTGAGTCTTTGCAGCCATATCCTTAGCCAGCAGCATGGCCTTTTTGTTATCTCCCGGCTTTGTCCAGAGTTGAAAATCCGCAAAAAACAGAATTTTAAACGGCTGATCCGCCTGTTTTTCCACTGTTTGGATTTTGCTGCTGTCATACTCCTGCGTAGGCAGAAATAGTTCAACATGCTTTTCGCCCTTGAGCGGATAAAACAGATAGCCCGCCGTCAGCGCCAATACAAGCGCAATGCATGCAAATATTTTCAAAATCAGCTTTGTTTTTTTCATCTTTTTCTCCCGTCTATCTCTGCCCATAGTAGGCATCCTTCCCGTGCTTGCGCGAATGGTGTTTTTGCAATAAATATTCCGGAATCTGCGACATCTGCGGATTCATCTGTAGGGTGTGGTAGGCCATCATGGCTACTTCCTCCAGCGTAACGGCGTTATCTACCGCCTGCGCCGCGCTGCCGCCCCAACTGAATGCACCGTGGCTGCGTACCAGCGCTGCAGGAATTTCCAGCGGAGAAAGGGAATACTGCTGAAAAAGTGCCACAATCACTTCTCCGGTGTTCCACTCATAGTCTGTTTCCACCTGTTCTCGTGATAATCCCCCCGTGCAGGGCACTGCCGCACGCGCAAAGTCCGCGTGAGTGGTACCCAGCGGCGGAATCCCCCGCCCCAGCTGCGCAAACACGGTCGCCCAACGGGAGTGGGTGTGCGCGATACC
>JAVBPP010000036.1:0-17220 GCA_031549535.1 Oscillospiraceae bacterium | reverse complement strand
GGGTTCAATTCTCTCAAACTATCCTTATCCAGCTGTGCGACATCCGGAATGTCATAGCGGTTGTCGCTGGAATCCTTAATCATCACGCGCCCGTCGAACAGATATTTAATATCGGCGTGGGCGTTGCGCACATCAAAGGCATAGAGGCCGCTGTCCGTTTCCACGGTGAATTGCAGCCTGCCGTATTTTTCCGTGACATCCTTGATGCGCGTGATTTTGGGTATCAGGTAGTACTCCTGCAACGCATGCTCCACCAGCTTGCGGCTCTCCGGCATCATGTTATCCAAATCACGGATGACCAGCTGCTCCACACCCTCATCGTCCAGCAGCGTGATGTAGCGGCGCAGGCCTGTCAGCGGAAAGAGGCGGCGGGCTTCCAGGTTCTCGTATGTGCGCCCGTCATAAAGCTCCACGTTGAGCAAAATGCCCTCGCCCTGCGTGATGCGGGCGTTGTCGTACTCAATATAAATGCGCTCTGCCATGGTATAACTCTCCTTCCGCTTTTCTTATTCAAAATTCTCTTTTTCTTTATTTTCACGAATTTTTTCGGAAAGGGACTGGATTTCGATGAGCTTGTGATATTTGCCGCCCAGGGCAATCAGCTCGTCGTGGGAGCCGAACTCGATGATTTCACCCTTATCCACCACGATAATTTTGTTCGCCTTGCGCAGCGTGGAAAGGCGGTGGGCAATCATGAGCGTGGTGCGCCCGCTGATTAGGCGCTCAATGGCCTCTTGAATCAAGTGCTCCGTTTCGGAGTCCACGGCGGCGGTCGCCTCGTCAAAAATCAGGATGCTGGGGTTTTTCAGCACGGCGCGGGCGATGGAAAGGCGCTGCCGCTCACCGCCGGAAAGGCCGGTGCCTCGCTCGCCCAGCAGGGTGTCGTAGGCGTCCGGCATGCGGGCGATGAAGGTGTGGGCGTTGGCGACATCCGCCGCATGAATGACCATCTCTACATCCGCCTCCGGGCAGCTGTAGGCAATGTTTTTGAAGATGGTGTCCTTAAACATCAGCGGTTCCTGCTGCACATAGCCGATTTTTTCGCGGAAGGAGCTCAGGTCAATGTCCTTGATATCCTGGTCATCCACCAGAATGTCGCCCTCGTAGCTGTCATAAAAGCGCATCAGCAGGTTCACCAGCGTGCTCTTGCCGGAGCCGGTGGTGCCCACGATGCCCACAATATCGCCGGGCTCAATCACCACATTGATATTTTTCAGCGTCTGTTTGACCTTATCAAACGAAAACGAAACATTGCGGAACTCAATTTTTCCCTTCAGATGCGGTACCAGGTTGCCCTTGCCAAAGTCTGCCTCCGGCTCGGCGTCCACGATATCCAGAATACGCTCCGCCGAGGTTAGGGCATTTTGATAGGAATCATTTAGGCTGGCAAAAAAGTTGACCGGGCCATAGAACATACTCGCGTAGGAAATAAAGGAAACGAGCATGCCGACGGTAATCGTCGGCCCGTGTTCCGGCGGGCTGATAATCCAGCTGCCGCCCACGCCCCAAATCAACAGCGAGCCGCAGGTGACAAAGAAGGTGACCACATGCGGAAAAATATTGGCGAGCTTTGCGGCCTTTATATCCTCATTCAACCAATCGCTGTTATAGCTTTCAAACTTTTCAGAAGCGCGTTCTTCCCCGGTGAAGGATTTGATGATGCGCACACCCGGCAGTGTGTCAGACAGGATGGAGCTCACGGCCGACCATCTGCGCCAAATTTTGCGGTAGATGGGTGAAATTTTTCTGCCAAAGTAACGCGCCCCTACGACGACCGCCGGAATGGGGATTAACGAAAGCAGCGTCAAGCGCCAGTTGAGCACAAACATGATGACAATGATACCAATCATCAGAAAAAACTGCACCACAGCCTCCTGCGAAATACGCAGCATAAAGGCCTGGAGGTTGTTTGTATCCCCGCTCACACGGGAAATCATGGAGCCCGTGCTGGTTTTATCATAAAAGCTCAAGGGCAAATGCTGCGCTTTTTCATAGATATCGTTGCGTAGTTGCGTCACAATTTTATCGCCCGCCACGCGCATCTTGTAGCCGCGCAGGGTGCCGATACTGTATTGCACAACGTAAATCAGCAGCAGCCCCACGACAAGCGAAAACAAGCCGGCTTTATCCCGGTTCGGCAGCACATCGTCCACCAGCATTTTGGTGACATAGGGGGGTGAGAGCGTCATGGCGGTTGTAATTAGCGAAAGAATTAGGCAAAACACCAGCGTCTTGAGCTGCGGGCGTAAATAGACCGACAGCTTCTTTGCCAGTTTACCCTTTGAAGCACAGTTGATGCACTCCGCGCCTTGGCGGCTGAGCTTGCGCCCGCACTTGGGGCAGAAGGATTTTTGCTTGTCAAATGTTGCCTCTACAATGGCGAACTCGCGCTCCAAATCCTCCCCTGCGGCGATATGCTCCGCAAACTCGGCAGCGGCGTCACACAAAGAGGCGCTGGAATAGGTAAAGCGAAACAGTGTGCGCGGCTTTCCCTCCACTTCCGCGCGGAACAGCGCGTTGCCGTACATACGCTTGACCTTAACCTCGGCCAGCTGCTTGTAGCTGTAGCGGCAATAGCCGCCGTCGTAGCAGCTGTCAAACAAATACAGATGCTGCTGCGTTGCCAGCAAAAGTGAATCGTCATACCGCCCCTTGAGGTTTAAATCCCCCACGATGGCGAACAACGGCGTTTCAGGCGTTTGCGCTTCTGGCGCTTGCATTGTAAGCGCCTGCTCCGCCTGCGAGAGCAGCGCCTTGGGTATGGGCTTGTTCGTCAAAACTGACTGTAGTGATTCCATAACTTCCCCCTTCACAATTCCGGCGAAGCCTCCCGCCGAAATCGCTCGTTCCATTCCTTGCTATTTATACCATAAAGCATGCAGGGCTTGCAACCGTTTCCCCCTAATTTTTGCAGGTTTTGTGTTTGCATTCTGTTTTGGCGTATGCTATACTTTTTGAAGCATTGACTTGGGAAAGCGTGGGATGACATGCGTTTGCTGCGGATATCGGCTTTGGTTCTGGTTTTGTTATTGCTTGCTGCGCCCTTAGGCGGTTGCGCGGCAAAGAACCGGACAGCCTTGACAATTGAAGAAATCCCGATTGATCGGGAGGTTTTTATTTATTACTATGACTATGTTCGGGCACATGCGGAGGATTTTGAGCTTTACGCTTCCAGCCCGCATAAGTTTTTTGCCGAAAAAGCCCAGCTGCTGTGCGCGCGTTATCTGCACGTGAACTCGATGTTTGATCAGCAGGGCAAGGCGCTCACCATTCAGGAAAAAGCTGCGATATCCGAAAAAGTAAACAAGCGCTGGCGCGTGTTTTCTGCGCATTATACGGGCATCGGCGTCACCAAGCAGACGCTTACCAAAATTGAAAGCTCTCAAGCCTTTCGCGACAGGCTCTTTTTCGACCGCTACGGCAGCGGGGGAGACAAGGCCGTTGCGGAAAAGGACATTCAAGCCTATTTTTCGCAGAATTATGTGGTTTGCAAGGTCATACCCGGCTACTTTACGCAGATGAATGAAAAGGGTGAGCAAAAAAAGCTCAGCCAGTCCGAGATATCCGCCCTGCGCAACCAATTTGCAAAAATGCTGCAGGATTTGGGAGACGGAAAAAGCATGGATCAGGTGAACGACAGCTATCTGGACACGGTCAATTCCCTGGTGCCCCAAACCATTTTACAGCGCGGCAGCCAAACCTATACGGAAAGCTTTTTTGCTGATGTGCAAAAGCTGCAGCCGAATGTGCCGAAAATTTTGGAATACGCCAAGGATAACTACATTTTCCTGGTGGAGCGCGAGAGTGTGGATTATAAAAACGATGCCGCTTACCTGGAAAACCGGGACAGTTGCTTGAAGCAATTAAAAGAGCCGGAATTTTTACAGGAACTCAATGCCAAAGCCGACGAATACAAAATAGTCCGAAACGAAAAAGAAATTGCCCAAGTTATGGCTATGCCATAACACGGTATGGTTGCCATAACACGGTATGGTTGCCATAACACGGTATGGCTATGCCATAACACGGTATGGTTGCCATAAGAAAGAAGGAGCCGCCATGGAACGCCCGCGCAGCGATAACCCGGTGTTAGACGCCGTGTTTACCCGCCAGACCATTCGGGAATACACCACCCAGCCGCTCAGCGATGCGCAGCTGGACGCGCTTTCGAACGCCGCCCTGTTCGCGCCCAGCGGCAGGAACGGCCAGCCCTGCCATGTGCGCTTTGTGCAAAACCCGGAGCTGCTTCGGCAAATGAACCAGGATTTCCGCGATTTTATCGGCTGGGATACCCCCGCCTACACGCGCTGTGAGAAAAATCCCTTTTACCACAACGCGCCTGTATTCGCCTTCCTGTTTGCGCAGACGGACAGCGCCGTAAATGCGGGCATCATGGCAGAAAACCTCTGCATCGCCGCCAAAGGCATGAGCCTGGGTAGCTGCATTGTGGCCAGCGTTGGGGCGTTGTTCCAATCCCCGCAGGCGGAACGGTGGAAGACGGCGCTGGAACTTCCGCAGGACTATCAGTTCCAAATCGGCGTTTGCCTGGGCTATCCGGACGAGGAGCCGGAGCCGAAGCCCCGCTTTACCGACCGTGTTTTGATAATCCGATAAGCCGCAGCAGTACCTCCCCGATGACCAGCCGCTCGCGCAAGTAAAGACCCAGCACAGCCTTGGGTGAGTCCGCCGCCAGCAAAACCGCAGCGCCAAAACCGCAGTGCTTTGCAATCAGGCGGGTGCGCAATAGGTGAAAGCGATTTGTGAGGATGCCGATAGAGGCATCCTCTTTTTGTATCTCCTGCAGCATCTGTTTGCAGTTGTAAAAATTTTCATAAGTAATGCGCGCCTGCTCCTCCAACAAAATGCGCTCCGGCGCAATCCCCGCCCGCGCCAGCCCATCCCGAATTACCCGGGCTTCAGAGCGTGTTTGCCCCTTGTGAAAACAGCCCCCTGTTGCAATGGCAATGGTTTTTGGGTGGCTTTGCAGGTAATCCGCCGCAAACTCAATGCGCTTTTGCAGCGCGTCACAGGGCGTTTCCCCAGTCACCCAGGCGCCCAGAATCAGCAGCACAGCAACATCGCGGGGCTTTGCCCGCTTGATTTCCCGCACATTCAAACAAAAAAGCAAGGCGCTGCTCGCTAACAAATACATGAAAATCCCAAGCGGAATCATCCATAACAATTGCATGTCGGTGCCCCCTATCACTTTCTATTGTACCATAAAAAGGCCGGAACCCGAAACGAATAATTTTGTCGAAGTTCGGAATGCTTGCTAGTGTATAGGAGGGAGCGCGATGAAAAAACATACAGGCGCATGGCTTCAAAAATATTATAAAAGAGCTTGGGCGGTTTTGGCGATTGTAGCGTTAAATCTGCTGTTTTTGTTGCTGGTGACGCAGTATGGCCGCAGTGTGCAGACAGTCTCCGAGCTGGGTGTGCGCGGCGAGGAGGTGCGCCTATTGCAGGAGAGCTTGGCGGAGAAGGGTTATTATTTTGGCAGGCAGGACGGCGTTTATTCCTTTTCCCTGCGTTCCGCCGTGCGCCGCTTTCAAGAGGATGCAGGTCTGCCGATTAGCGGACGGGCGGATAACGATACCCTGCGCGAGCTGCGCATAACGGAACAAAGCACGGCGGATTCCCTGGATTTTCAATTGTTGGCTCGTTTTATTCAATGGCAGTCCGGAGATGAAAGCTACCGCGAGCAGGTGCGGAGCGGCGCTATTTTGCTTAATCGCGTAAAAAGCCCGTTTTACCCCAACACGGTATCCGGTGTTCTGTTGCAGGAGGGTGCGTTTGCCGGGGCGGCGCAGGCCATACTCTCCGCCCAGCCGACTCCGCTGGCAAAGAAAGCCGCGCAGGAATGCATCAACGGCCTTGACCCAAGCGGCGGCGCGACAAATTGGTGAGCCCTTCTTTTTTCAATTCCCGCAAGGCCTGCCCGGAAAGCAGTGTCACGGCCAGCAAATTCGGGATAGCCATCAGGCCGTTCAGCGTATCCGAAAAGCTCCAGACGGCCTCCAGTTTGATTACGCAGCCCAGAAAGGCCGCGAGAATATACACAAGCAAATACACCCATTGCGCGCGGTGCCCAAATAAATATTGGGTGCCGCGCTTGCCGTAATAAGACCAGCCGATGAGCGTGGCAAACGCAAAGATGGCGACACTTACGCCCACAAACAGGCTGCCCCAGCGCCCAAAGGAGGAGGCGAATGCCGCCGCGCTGAGCTGCGCCCCGTTTTTGCTGCCGCCCGGGCTCCAAACACCGGAGCATAAAATGGTGAAGGCCGTAACCGTGCACATGAGCACCGTATCCAAAAACACCTCTAAGATGCCCCACATACCCTGCGTCGCCGGCTTTTCCACATCCGCCGCCGCGTGAATGATGGCCGAGCTGCCCAAGCCCGCCTCATTGGAAAACACACCCCGCGCAATGCCGTAGCGCATGGCCTTGGCTATCCCAAAGCCCGCGAGCGCCCGGACGCCGAAGGCCTGCTCCATAATCAGGCGCAGCACCTGCGGCAGCGTGTCTCTGTGCTGAAATATCACAAAAAAGGAAACAAGCAGAAACAATACCGAAATCAGCGGAATCAGCTTTTCCGCAACCGAGGCGATGCGCTGAATGCCGCCGATGATAACAAGCCCTGCCAGCGCCGCAACCACGAGCCCCGTTGCGGCGGGGGGAAACGAAAAGGATTCCTCCAGCGCGGCGGCAATAGAATTTGTCTGCGTCATGTTCCCCACGCCGAAGGAGGAAAGCACCAACAGGGCACAAAACAGCTTTGCCGTTTTTTTCATGCCAAGCCCGCGTTCGAGATACACCATAGCGCCGCCCATCCATTCGCCCGCACTGTCCCGGTAGCGAAAGCGCAGGCCCAAAATGTTTTCTACGCAGCAGGTCATCATCCCCAGCGCGGCAGAAAGCCACATCCAAAACACCGCGCCCGGGCCACCGGCGCAAATCGCCGTTGCCACGCCAACGATATTGCCTGTCCCCATGCAGGCGGCCAGCGCGGCGGTCAGCGCCTGAAACTGGGAAATGGAGTTACCGTCCGTGCTTTGACGCACAGAGCGGTCCCGGAAAGCCGCAATCAGCGTTTCACGCATCCAGGTGCCGATGTGGGTGAATTGAAATAGGCGGGAGCGCAGCGTCAAAAACAGCCCCACACCCAAAAAAGCCGCCAGCATGGGCGGCCCCCAGACGATGCTGCTGACCAATTCATTCAAACGGTATAGCAAGGGGCATACTCCTGTTCCTTGTATTTTGATAAAAGGCGGTATATAATAGAAACATTGATTGCCGAAGGGAATGAACGCGATGACTCACTACGGCTACCGCAAGCTGGCCGCCTGCAGCCCCCGGGGTGTGCTTTGCAACCCCGCCGCAAACGCCGCCGCCTGCATCGCTGCCATGGAGCAGGCCGCGCGGGAGGGTGCGCAGATTATTGTGTTTCCGGAATTGTTTTTATCCGGCGTGAGCTGCGGGGATCTGATTGCCCAGCCACAGCTGCTAAACGCCTGTGAGGGGGCACTAAACGATATATTGGAGCGCAGCAAAACCTTGGATGCGCTTTGCTTTGTGGGCATGCCGCTGCTGTGGCAGGGGCGCCTGTATAACTGCGCGGCGGCCTTTCAGCGCGGGCGGCTCTGCGGCGTTATCCCCAAGATGCTGCTCTGCGCCGCTGAGCGGCGTTGGTTTTCCGCCCCGGCGCAAAATGAAACGATTTCCCTGCTGGAGCAGGAACTGCCGTTTGGCAGGCTGCTGTTCTGCTGTGAGGATACGCTGTTCGCTGCGGAAATCGGCAGTGAGGCGTGGCAGCCGCTTTCCCCCGCGGTTTATGCGGCCGGGCAGGGGGCACAGCTCATCCTCAACCTCGCCGGGGAACCGGACACAATGGACAGCGCAGAAAAACGCAAAACGCGCCTTTGCGCCTTGAGTGAGCGGCTGCAATGCGCCTACCTCTACTGCGGCAGCGCGGGTTGGGAGAGCGGCACAGATCATGTCTATGCCGGCAGCTGCCTGTTTGCGGAGAACGGGGAACTCCTTGCCGAAACGCAGGGCGTTAACTCGGACGCGGCCATCACGGCCTGTGCGGATATCCAGCGCATAACGGCACTGCGGCTGCAATCCGGCTTTCATACCCAACAAGCCGGGGCTGCCTATACGAAGGTTTCGCTTACGCTCCCGCCGCTCCCCGCCGCGCAAATCAACCGCAGGGAGAACAAAACACCGTTCGTTCCCCCGGATTCCGCAAGCCTAATACATGCGCTGGATTTGCAAAGCGCGGCTCTTGCCAGGCGGCTCGCGCAAACGGGCATGCAAAAGCTGATTGTGGGCGTCTCGGGTGGGCTGGATTCCACGCTTGCCCTGCTGGTGATGCAGCGCACGCGCCAAAGGCTTTCCCTGCCTGCGGAACACCTGCTGTGCGTGAGCATGCCGGGCTTCGGCACCAGTGACTGCACACGCGGCAATGCCGCAAGGCTTACGGCGGCGCTGGGCTTTGCCCTGCGGGAAATTCCCATAGCCGAGGCCTGTAACCAGCATATGCGTGATATCGGGCAGGATATGCATACGCATGACGTCACCTACGAGAACATTCAGGCTCGCGAGCGCACACAAATCCTTATGGATTTAGCCAACCGCGAAAATGCCCTTTTGGTGGGCACGGGGGACTTAAGCGAGCTGGCGCTGGGCTGGTGCACCTACAACGGCGACCATATGAGCATGTATGCGGTCAATGCCGGCGTCCCCAAAACGCTGGTGCGTGCGCTCGTTGCACAGTATGCCGCCGGGGCGGATGCGCAAACGGCCGCCGTGCTGCGGGATATTTTGGATACCCCTGTCAGCCCCGAGCTGCTGCCTGTCGAAAGCGCGGGTGAAATTGCCCAAAAAACCGAGGAAGTCCTCGGTCCCTATGAAGTGCACGATTTTTATCTCTACCATTTTTTTACAGCGCACGCCACTCCGGAAAAACTGCTGTTTTTGGCAGAAAAAAGCTTTGCCGGGCAATATGAACCGGCGGACTTGAAACGCTGGCTTTCCTGCTTCCTGCGCCGCTTCTTTTCCCAGCAATTCAAACGCTCCTGCCTGCCGGACGGGCCGCAAGTCACCCCGGTCAGCCTCTCGCCGCGCGGTGCCTGGCACATGCCCTCAGACAGTTCCCCTGAGGCCTGGTTTTTCTAGGCAACGCCATCATTTCGTCACACAGGTAACAAAAACTTCACAATATGCTCACATTCAGGGGGGTTATTTGGGCATAATCTCAAGAATTTATGCTGAGTTTATGAAATGTTATTATAATTTTAATTGTTGGTTCTATTATAGAATTTATTTATGAACATTCTCGGCTATGATGAGGGTGACAAAAGACTTTGTCAAAAATATACAAGGAGGATTTTATAATGGATATTAATGCAATTATTGATCAAATCATGGCTTTCCTGGAGTCCATCATTCCGGCGGACATCCTTGCAATGCTGACCGATGCGTTTGACGCTATTGTTGAATTCATCACAGGCTTGCTTCCTGCATAAGGTAAACCCAACCAAGGCTGCAGCGCTTTTGAGGCGTTGCAGCCTTTCGTTATAGTCGGCGCTATCTTTTGAATTGAAAAGCTAGCGCGTTTTTGTTATACTATTATAGTATTACACAGGGAGGGGAATGTCAGTATGCCAAAAAGCTTAATTCTTGCCGAAAAGCCCTCCGTTGCCCGGGAAATTGCGCGTGTGCTTGGTTGCAGTTCCAAGGGCGCGGGCTGCTTGCTCGGCGGAAACTATATTGTTACTTGGGCGCTGGGCCATTTGGTTACGCTGGCCGACCCGGAGCAGTACGATAAAAAGTACCAGCAATGGCGTATGGAGGATTTGCCCATGCTGCCGGAGCAGCTGCGCCTGGTGGTCATCCGGCAGAGTGCCAAGCAGTTTCACGCCGTTTCCGCCCTGCTTGCCCGCTCGGATGTGGGCGACGTCATTATCGCCACGGACGCCGGGCGCGAGGGGGAATTGGTCGCCCGCTGGATTTTACAGAAAGCGCATTGCAAAAAGCCGCTGCGGCGCCTTTGGATTTCCTCCCAGACCGATAAGGCCATCCGGGAGGGTTTTGCCGCGCTCAAGCCGGGCAGGGACTATGAGAACCTCTACCACTCCGCGCTCGCGCGGGCGGAGGCGGACTGGTTGGTGGGTTTGAATGTGACGCGTGCGCTCACCTGCAGGCACAACGCCCAGCTTGCGGCGGGGCGGGTGCAAACCCCCACGCTTGCCATGATTGTGAAGCGGGAGGAGGAAATCCTTTCCTTCCGCCCCCAGCCCTATTATTTGGTGCAGCTGCAATTGGACGGCTATACCGCCACGTACCGCGACGGCTCCGGCAATGCGCGCCTGTTTGACAAAGCGCAGGCAGAGGCTGTTCTGCAGGCCGTGCAGGGCAAACCCTGTTTGGTGACACAGCTCAAAAAGAGCTTTCATTCCCAGCCTCCGCCCCCGGCCTACGATTTGACGGAGCTGCAGCGAGACGCAAATAAAAAATACGGCTATTCCGCCAAACAGACCCTGGCTGCCATGCAGAGCCTATATGAAATACACAAGGTGCTCACCTACCCGCGCACAGATTCGCGCTATATTCCGGCGGATGTGGCACCCTCCCTGCCGGAGCGCCTGCGCGCGGTGAACCTGGGCAGCTATGCGGCTGCCGCAACGGCGCTGCTGCGGAAAAAGCCGCTCTCCACCCGCTTTTTGGTGGATGACAAGAAGGTAACGGATCACCATGCCATCATCCCCACAGAGGAGAGCCCGAATCTCGCCAAATTTACGCGCGAGGAGGCCGGTGTGTATGATTTGGTGCTGCGCCGCTTTTTTGCCGTGCTCAGCGAGCCGTTCAGCTATGATGAATTGGAGTTGACGCTCACGGTTGGGAAGCTCAGCTTTTTTGCCAAGGGGCACACGGTGCGCGAGCCGGGCTGGAAGGCATTTTACGGCATGGCGCAGGAGGAGGGCGAAGAGGCTGTGCAAACCCTGCCCGCCCTCGCGCAAGGCATGCGCATTATGACAAAGGGCGCAAAGCTGCGCGAGGAGCGCACCAAGCCCCCTGCCCGCTATACGGAGGCAACGTTGCTGGGCGCAATGGAGAACCCAACTGTTGCGGCGGATACCACCCTGCGCGATGTACTGAAAACCGCCGGTGGCCTTGGCACACCCGCGACCCGCGCGGATATCATCGAAAAGCTGTTGGATTCTTTTTGCATGGAGCGGCGCGGCAAGGAGCTGCACCCGACTTCAAAGGGGAAACAGCTGATCAGCATTGTTCCGCCGGATTTGAAATCCGCCGAATTGACCGCGCAGTGGGAGACGCAGCTGCAACGCATTGCGAAAGGGGAGGTAAAACCCGCCGCCTTTTCCCAAAGCATGCGCAGCTACGCCGCGCAGCTGGTGCGGGACGTGAAAAGCAGTGAATCACAGTATCGCCACGACAATCTCACCCGTGAGGTCTGCCCGGAATGCGGAAAATATTTATTGGATGTCAACGGCAAAAAAGGCAGAATGCTTGTTTGCCAGGATAGGGACTGTGGCTACCGCAAGAGCCTGAGCGTGCAAACCAACGCACGCTGCCCGGATTGCCACAAAAAGCTGGAGCTGCGCGGAGAGGGCGAGAAAAAGCAGTTTGTCTGCGGTTGCGGATTCCGGGAGAGGCTGACAGATTTTGAAAAACGCCGCGAGAGCGCGGGCGCGCACAAGCGGGATGTGGAAAAATTTCTTTCCTCACAAAAAACAGAAAAGCCCGCCGCAAATGCGCTGGCGGAGCAATTGGCAAAATGGAAGGAGGCCAACGAATGAAACGCTTGATTTCGGGTTTGCTGTGCGCGGTGCTTGTTTTTGCCCTGGCCTCCTGCAAAAAGGACGAGGGGCACGATGCGGCGCTGACCTACCCCATCGCGCAGGCTCCCGCGAGCCTGGATCCGCAGATTGCGGTGGGCAGCGGGGCGGATACTGCCATCACAAACAGCTTTGAGGGGCTGGTTCGCCTGTGGGAGGACGGCAGCATCATATCCGGCGCGGCGAAAAGCTGGGAGATTTCCGAGGATGGTAAAACGTATCTGTTCCATTTACGCGAGGGGGCGAAATGGTATTATTCCGAGGCAAACCTAAAGCTGTTCCCCGAGGAAGAGCGAGATGCGCTGGAACGCAGTGTGACTGCGGAGGATTTCGTCTATGGCCTGCGCCGCGCCTTTTCCCCGCAAATTCAGGCACCCTACGCCCAAACCCTGTTTGCGCTTGTAAACGCAAAAGAAGTTTACGAGGGCAAAAAAAGCGAGGATGCCCTGGGCGTGAAGGCGCTGGATGCAAAGACGCTGGAAATCCGGCTGAAGCACCCGAGCGAGGATTTGCTGCGGCTGCTCACTACGCCCGTTGCCATGCCCTGCAACCGGGTGTTTTATGAGGCGACGAGCGGACGCTATGGACTAGGGCATCCCTATTTGCTGTGCAACGGCCCGTTTTATGTTTACAGCTGGAACGCCGAGACGGCCATATCCCTGCGCAAAAACCCGGATTACGCGGGAGAAAAGCCGGTGTTGCCCGCAACCCTCAGTTTACAGGTAAACCCCGACCCTTACAGCTATGCCGCAAAGGTGCTCAGCGGCGCTTACAGCGCGGCGGCTCTGCCCGGCGATGTGCAGCAGGCGTGGGCAGAGGGCTTTACGGTTTTGGAAAAACCGAACTGCGTGCTTTCCCTGCTGTTTCAATGCGGCAGCAAGCCGTTCTCCAACACAAAGCTGCGCGTGGCCATGGTGCGCATTGTGGACCGCGCCGCTATTCCGGCGGCGAATGAGACGGATACCCCGGCGGATGGCCTCGTTCCGGCGGTTTGCCTGTTCGGCGAAAAGGGCTTCCGCGCCCAGGCGGGGGGAGCCGCCTTCCCCACCCATGCGCAGAGCGAGGCAAAAACCTTGTACCAGCAGGCTTTGACGGAGCTGCAGCTTACGGAGCTGAATGCGGAGCTACTCTGCACGCCGGAGTATGAAACCGCCATGCGCAAGCTGCTGCAGCAATGGCAGCGTGTGTTTGGCAGCAGCTTTCGCGTTACGGTAAAGCCGCTGGAGGCTGCGCAGCTGAGCAGCCGTCTGGAGGAAAACAGCTATGAGCTGGCGCTGGCACCCTATTACGCCAAGGAGGACAGCGCAAAGGCCTTTTTGGCTCTGTTCACCAGCCAAAGCCCGGAGAATCTGAGCCACTACCGCTCAGAGACCTACGACCGCAGCTATGCCGCGCTGGCGCAGGCGAATACCCGCGAGCAGGAGCTGGCGGGCTTGCAGCAGCTGGAAGCACATTTGCTGCAAAACGGCGTGATTTTACCTTTGTTCGCCCGCAACAGCCGGTATGTGCTGGGTAAGGGCATCTCCGGCATTGTGTTTCTGCCGGACGGCGTGACGGTCTGCTTCCTCTCCGGCGTAAAACCGGAGGACTGATGTTTATAATTTGTAACAAAAAAATAAACACTTTCACAAATTAACGCAATAACGAGAAAACTATTGAAATTCATACGCTGCAATGCTATATTGGTATAAACAAAAAAAGGGGGGACTTTCCCCCTCCTTTTTGCGGTATTCGTTTTTGTTATGCCAGCTCCTGCATCACTTCGTCCACATAAACAAGCGTTTGTTTTAACGTCTCTTGATACAGCGCAACGGCCGCCTCGTCATAAACCCCTTCGCGGAAGCGGTTCATCATGGCGGTGCTGTCCTCAAACAGCTTCGTGAGTGACAGGTTGCCCGTCATACCCTTGATGCCGTGGGCAATGCGTGCGAGGTCTTCACAATCCCTCGCGGGGAGCGCCTGCTCCAGCTGTGCAAACTCCTGGCTGTTTATAAACAAGCCGAGCATCCGGCGATACAGGGTTTTATTCCCCCGCACGCGGTCTAAACCGCCTTGAAGGTCCACATACAACTCTCTTTGTGTGCTCATAAAATATAAGTCCTCTCTGCCTTTCCTTTGGCCTGATTGGGTTATTCAAATGTCTTTCCTTTCATATATACCACAAAGCGAACACTTTTACAAGCCGTTGTTACAGATTCTTTACGAAAAGGAGATCCCCTTTCATGTTTTTAGATTTATGCCCCACCCTGTTTGATTCCTTGGAACACGGGGTTGCGGTTTGCGGTTTAGAACATCCGTTTCACATTTTCTATTTGAATCCCGCAGGGCAGGCTATGCTGGGCATGCGGGAGGGCTGTATTGCCATGCAGCAAACGCCGCCCTTCGCGGATTTTGAGCGGCAGCTGCAAGAGCGGGGGAGCGCCGCCGTGCATCCGTTGACCGTGCCGCTTTCGAGCGGGAAACCGCTGCACTTACAGGTGTTTGCCAACCGGGTGGAAGCAGATGGGCAAAGCTATACCGTTATATATTTGTGCAACCATGCCGCCTGCAAATCGGACGAGGCGCTGCAACTGGTCTGCGACAATTCACAGGACTTAATCTATGTCAACAGCCTGGAGGATTATTCGCTTCTGTTTGTCAACCGTGCGCTTTGCCAGGAGCTGGGTAAAACGCGGGAGGATTTATTGGGTCAGCCCTGTTACAAGGTGCTGCAGGAGGGTTATGACGAGCCCTGCCCGTTTTGTCCGATTGCGCGGATTCCGCACCATGAGGGCGAGGCGCGCTCTGAAATTTATTCCTGGGAATTTGTCAACACACGTAATCAAGAGCCTTATTGGCTGAAAGACAATATCGTAAAATGGGTGGACGGCAGTTATGTGCATATGGAAACGGCCACCAGCATCACAAGGCAGCGCGCAAAGGAGGATCAGCTGCGCTATTATGCCTCCATGGATGTGCTCACCGGTGCATTTAACCGCAACTGGAGTGTGCGCTTGTTGGAAGAAAAACTGGATGACCCCGCGCAAAAGTGCTTGTGTTTTTTGGATTTAGATGACTTTAAGCTCGTCAATGACAGCTATGGCCACAAGGTGGGGGACCGCTATTTAATAGAAGCCGCAAAAATTTTTCGTGATATTTTGGGAGAAAATGACTTGGTTTGCCGCTGGGGCGGGGATGAGTTTTTGTTATGCATTCATGGCTCCGAGGAGCGGGCGCGCGAGCTGCTTGCCCGCATTCAACAGAGCATGCAGCGCATCAATGAGGGGCGGCAAAATGAATACTTGCTGGGCTTCAGCTTTGGCCTTGTTTCTTTTTGTCGCAGCGAACAGGAGGGGGTCGCGCAGGATTTGGATCATTTCGTTGGCATGGCGGATAAATTGATGTATGAGAATAAGTCGGCACGCAAGGGCTACCGCCGCAGGCGCACAGACTGATGGATTGTTTCGGCACAAAACAGGAAATATGCGCAAAGAGTCAGGGGAAATGATATGAAATTATTGGTTGTAGATGACATTGAACTAAACCGTTTGATTCTGACAGATATGTTTCAGGATCAGTATGAGGTGCTGGGCGCGGAAAACGGCAAGGTTGCGCTGGATTATCTAAATGAATACGGCGAGGAGATTGCCGTTGTGCTGCTGGATTTGGTGATGCCCGTGCTGGATGGGTTCGCCGTACTCCAGCGCATGAACGAATCGCAGCAGATTCAAACCATCCCCGTCGTTATGATAACCGGGGAGAATGACGACGACAAGATGCTCACCGGCTATCAGCTCGGCGTTTCGGATCTCGTGAACAAGCCGTTTAACCCGGATATCGTCTACCGCCGCGTGAAGAACGTGGTGGATCTGTACAGCCATAAGCGCGACATGCTGCGTGAGCTTGCCAAACAGAAGGAAATGCTGGAAAAGCAGGCGGAGCGCCTGCGCCAGGCAAACCAGTTTGTAATCGATGCCTTGAGCACCACAGTGGAGTTCCGCGACCAGGAGTCCGGCGAGCATATTATGCGTATTCGCATTTTGGTGGATACGCTGCTGCACGCCCTGCAGGGGGAGTATCCCATTTCAAACGAGGAAATCGAGATGATTTCCAACGCCTCCGCCATGCATGATATCGGCAAAATCGCCATTCCGGACAGCATTTTGCTCAAGCCAGGCCCCCTGACCAAGGAAGAGTTTGACATCATGAAGCAACATACCGTAAAGGGCTGTAAAATTCTCTCGCGCCTGGACTACATGCAGGATAAAAAATATTACTCCTACTGCTATGAAATCTGCCGCCACCACCACGAGCGCTGGGACGGCCGCGGCTATCCAGACGGGCTGAAGGGGGATGAAATCTCCATTTGGGCGCAGGCCACCGCAGTTGCGGATGTGTATGACGCGCTGACAAGCAAGCGGGTGTATAAGGATGCCTATACCCATGAAGAAGCAGTTAAAATGATACTCAACGGCGAATGCGGCGCCTTCAATCCCAAGCTGATGGAAGCGTTCCAGACGATTGCGGATGACTTGGCAAGAAAGGCAAAGCAGACAGATAAGGTTCGTGCAATATAATAGTCATAGGAGGAAGTTTGAAAAGCGAGTTTTTCAAACTAAAGTTTTGCGCTTTTTGTCAAAAGGCGGACAAAAAGCACAAAACTTCTACCGGCTTCTGAAAGGATGGTCATAATCATGGCGGCGGAACAACAGGCAGCTCTCACAAAAAAGCAAAATCTTTTGCAAAGTGTGAAATTTCTTTTGGTCTCCGTGTCGGCGGGAGGGATACAGGCAGTTTCGTTCTGGCTGTTGGGTTATATTCCTTTTACCGAAAAATATTGGATAAAATACCTTATCTCCCTGATTTTATCCGTTTTGTTCAGCTTCACGGTCAATCGGCGCTACACCTTTCAATCGGCGGCAAATGTCCCGAAGGCCATGCTCCAGCTCGCGTTATATTACGCGGTATTCACCCCGGTTTCCACTTATCTGGGCAATTATTTTGCGGAGGAAACCGTTCTCGCCGCGACCGCTTGGGGTGACTATCTGGTGCAAGGGGTTGTGATGCTCTCCAACTTTATCACAGAGTTTTTATTCAGCCGTTTTGTCATGTACCGGGGGAAGATTAATACAAATGAGCTTGGGCAAAAGGAAAACTTGAAGTACCAAGAGAAATAATACCAAGCTCCCCAAAAAGCTTTGCCGAAATCCTACATGTTGCAGGATTTCGGCTTTTTTATACCAATCACCTTTTATACCAATCTCCATTAGAATAAAGTGTACCCCGTGTCAAGGACAACATGGGTTTTTGCTCTTCCAAAATCAAAGGATATCAGCTATAGTAAAAGGGCTTTACCATTACGCAGGATAGTGCAAC
>JAVBPP010000050.1:0-10876 GCA_031549535.1 Oscillospiraceae bacterium | reverse complement strand
TGAGCAGCCGAGCCAACGCGACCCAGGCGGGCTGTGTTTCCCCCACTGCCGGAGATTCTTCCAGCGGGCAGCCCCCCAAGCCGTCCTCACCGTGCACCCACGCGGCCTGCTCCGGTTCCCGCACCAGGGGACGCGCCGCCCCGGGGTAAACGGGAATATCCGCGCGCCCGAAGGCATGCAGTAAATTGCGCGCATTCCGGAAGGTTTTTTCAGCCGTTTGGTTGCCTGCGCTTGTCGTCACAGCGCGTAGGCGCAGTTGTGGCACGGTTAAAAGCAAGGCCAGCGCCAACGCGTCATCAATGCCGGGGTCACAGTCCAGAATAACAAATTTTTCTTGCATTTCAAGCTTCCTTTCCCTAAAAACTAATACCGGCTGTATAAAGATTTCGCCCATAACTTGTGGAACTGTAATTGACTTTTCTTATATCTTGTGGTATGCTGTAAACGAATCCACGAAAGGGCGCTTGTCCGTTTCGATTGAAAAAATTTTTTAAAAAAATTCGAACATTTGTATTGACAAGAACAAACTTTCGGGGTATACTAAGCTCACAAGGAACAAACGTTTCGCATGCAGGACGCCTGCGACACACATTTGTAGATTGATTATCTGTTCAGGAGGATGACTGCCATGACCGCTGCATTTGCCGTTACATCTACCCTTGAAATATTGGCTGCACTTTTATTGATTCTCGGCTTGATTTATGAAAAAAAGCTCATTGCCTTTGAAAACAAGCTTGCCCGCGCTGTACTGCGCGCTCTGGCCGCTAAAATTCGCCGCCACGAAATGAAAAAACTGCAGCAAATTGAAGTTGTTCACGAGCCGGTGGCGGCTCCCATCAGCTATTCCCCGGAACCACCGCAACAGGAAAAGCCGCGCAGGCACATTTCCCGCGATGTAGCCTAAGTTAGCTGGGATAGCCCTTTTATGGGGTGTATATGCCCGCCTTGCGTCTGACGGCCTGTGCCGCAGGCAGCGGCGGGGATATACACTCCGTTTTTATACCATACTATTCTCCTGCATGTAACGCTCGCAGGTTTTGCGGGATGAAATGCTTTGCTGTATGGGATTTTATAGTTGGGTTTGACTATATCCCGCAAAACCCGTGCTACCATTTGATGCAGGCGTAATAATGATACGGAAAGGGAGTTGCGCATGAAACGATTGTTGGTTGTTGTAGACTATCAGGTTGATTTCGTCACGGGAGCCTTAGGTTTCGCCGGGGCGGAGAAAATGGATCATCCCATTGCGCGGCGCATTGAAGCCATACGCGCCGCAGGTGGCGATGTGGTGTTTACCTTTGACACCCACAGCGCACAGTATGACAAAACGCAGGAGGGCCGAAAGCTGCCTGTTCCGCACTGCCTGAAAAACAGCCCCGGCTGGGAGCTTTACGGCGCAACGGGCATGGCGCGCAAGCCCTTTGACCGCTGCTTTGAAAAGCCCGCCTTCGGCTCGCTGGAATTTGCGAACTGGCTGCATGGGCAGGCGTATACCCACATTGAATTTGTCGGCCTGGTCTCCAACATCTGTGTGATTTCCAACGCAGTTTTGGCGAAAGCGGCTCTTCCGGAGGCAGAAATCGCGGTAAACTCCACCTTGAGCGCCTCCTTCGACCCTCTTCTTCACCAAAAAACCATGGATGTGCTCGCGGGCATGCAGGTTACGGTGCTGTAAAGCCGTAACCGCTGTATGTTTGCAAGCCCTCATCCTGTATAATTTCTGTAATCCCGTAATACCCGTTCTGCTGAGCAACCGTGATTTGTGCATGCAACGTTTCAAAGGGGCCGTCCGAAGTCTCTGTGGAAAACGTAACAAGGTAGCGGCTTTGCTCCCGCTCCTGCATGGGAGCGCTGAGGGCAAACGAGGCCACCCACGGGCTGGAAACGCCCGTGACCCAACCCGGAAAACTGCGCTCCAGCGAGGCGGCGTACTGCGGCTTCAGCGCGTTGGAAAGCGCCGCGTATTGCATGGCTCCGCTGCGCTGCTGCACACCCCTTGCCCAAAGTTCCGCTACCGCATCCGATGAACAGAGCCCCAGCTCCCACAAACTCTCCTGCAATAGCTTGGCGCGCACAATGGCATCGTTCACCTCCAGAGGGTTCTCCTCAAGCACGGTCCGGGCAGGCTGCAGGCCGCGCAGACAAAGCCAGGCAATCAGGCAAAGCGAAAACAAAGCGGCCATACAAAGCAAAAACTTCCTTTTTCGGCCAAACACGAATAATGCGTGCATCGCGAATCCCCCCATCCATTCTGTATATGTATATACAGAATGCGGGGAAATTATCCTGGGACGGGGGGAAGATAAAGCTGATCCAATTCCCCGTTTGCGCAGTAGGGAATACATCCCAAGTTTCGCGCCCATTTTTCATAGTCGCGCCGCGCGGCAGTCTCTGTTTTTTCACAATAATCCAACGTGAGGACCGTCAGTCCCCGCTTCACAAACGGTTGCAGAAGCGAATGAAAAAGCTCCCGATTTTCTGTAGTTGCCTGCCCTTCCAACTGATAGCAGCGTTTGCTTTGCGCGTCATAGTCGGAGCTGAAGCATTCAAACAGCAACCCATCCAGAACATCGGCAATATGGGGTAAGATTGTAAAGCCACGGTTGGCGACCAAGATTCCTTCCGGAAACTGCCTGCGCAATTCTCGAACCAAGCTTGCCATGCCCGGCGCAGACTGCGGATATAGCTCGGCAGTATCCAACGTATCCAGAAATAAGCCATCAAAGCCCATCTGATACAGCTTTTCAGCTTGATTGAATATCAATTTTCGCCAATTCTCGTCCGCCGCGTTGACATAATAACTGCCCCAAGCTTTATTTTTTACCGGATTCCCTTTGGTATCCAGAAATAAATAACTTGCCTTGAGGTCAGCCGGTTCAATTTGTTCCCCTATCGAGAGATATGCTACAACAAGTGTCCCCGCGCGTTTCAACTGCGCAATTTGCCCTGCTGTCAAAGCGGCGCTTTCCACAATCACGAAATCAAAGCGCCTCAAATCCGGATGAAAGGAACCGTAGTAGCAAGCATAATTTGTTATATCCTCAAGGGGCTTGCAAGGCGCAGAACTAACCTCCCGCGTTGTGGTTCGGCGCAGGGTTGCAGCTTGTGCCGTGGTCGTTTTGTCCTGCTTTGTCGGCACCGTTCTTTGCACCGTCGCGCTGCTACTTGTAAGCTGTGACCTTGACTGTAGCGCGCTGTGTTGCCCTTGCAAATGCGCAGACGGTTCTTCTTTGCCGCAGGCAGCTAATAGCAGCACAACGAACAGGCAGACCAAAACAAGATAATGCTTCATTCCCAAGTTTTCCAAACCTCCGGCTGATAGCCTACCGTGGCCTGCCTGCCGTTGCGCACAATCGGGGTTCGATACAACTCCGGATGTTCCAGCAGCTTTTCTTCAACCGCCTCGCGTGAGGCCAGGTAGGCAATAAACTGCTGCTCATACGCCTTGGACTGCGAATCCAGCAAGGCTTCCATGCCGCCGACCGCGCGGCAGACACTCTCATACTCCCCGCGGCTCAAACCATAGCGCAGAATATCCACAAACTGATAGCGAATCTTCCGCTCTTTAAAATAGCGCTCGGCTTTTTTGCTGTCAAAGCATTTGGCTTTGCCGTAAATTTGTATATTCATACAGCATCCCTCTTTTCGTATCTTCAGTATATGGATCCCAATCTCAAGGAGGAGCGCGCCATGCATATCGCTTTGCCGGAGCAAGTGAGCGCCGTCATTCAAACGTTGAACGCCGCAGGCTTTGCCGCCTACGCGGTGGGCGGCTGCGTGCGCGACAGCCTAATGGGGCGCAAACCGCAGGACTGGGATATTACCACCAGCGCCCTGCCGGAGCAGATGAAACAGGCGCTGGGCGGTTGCGGCTGCTCGATTCACGACACCGGCCTTGCCCACGGCACGATTACGGCCGTTTTGGACGGCATGCCCATTGAAATCACCACGTTCCGCGTGGACGGCAGTTACAGCGACTTCCGCCGCCCGGACAGCGTTGCCTTCACGGAGGATTTGCGCGCGGATTTGAGCCGGCGCGATTTTACGATTAACGCCATGGCCTACCACCCCGAGGCCGGCCTCACAGACTGTTTCGGTGGGGTAAGCGACATGGAAAAGCGCCGTATCCGCTGCGTGGGAGAGCCGACTCTACGCCTGCGGGAGGACGCCCTGCGCATTCTGCGCGCTCTGCGTTTTGCCAGCGCACTGGATTTTTCGTTAGAGGAACAAACCGCACAGGCCTGCCTTGATCTGCGGGAATTGCTGCGCCATATCGCGCCGGAACGCATCGGCAAAGAGCTGCTCGGCCTGTTATGCGGCAAGCGGCCGGCGGACATTCTGTTGCGTTTTGCGCCCATCGTTTTTGTGTTGCTGCCGCCGTTGGAACGTTTGTGGCGCTTTCCGCAGGCAACGCCCTACCACTGCATGGATGTTTACAGCCACAGCGTAAGCAGTGTTGCATTTGCCCCGCCGGACGCCGCGCTGCGCATGGCGCTCCTGCTGCATGACATTGCCAAGCCGGACTGTTTGCATACGGACGCCGCGGGTATCGCCCATTTTCCCGGACACGCAGAAAGAAGCGCGCAGGCGGCGCTGGAATTATTGCAGAGTCTGCGTTACCCCAAACGTTTTTGCAGCGAGGTCAGCGCACTCATTTGTTTGCATGATTTGCGCCTGTATCAACACCCGGAGCGCATCCCGCACCACTTGGGTGAATGCGGGGCAGAGCTGTTTTTCCGCCTGCTCACGCTCATGCGTGCGGATATGCTTGCCAAATCCGATTTGGCCAAAAAAGCGCTCCCGGCCTTGGAACAAGTGCGTGGGCAAGCGCAAGCGCTACTGCAAAACAACGCCTGCCTCACCCTTTCCTCCCTCGCGGTGGACGGGAACGACTTGCTTGCCCTTGGCATCCCCGCCGGGCGGGAGCTGGGAAACGCGTTGCAGGCGCTGCTGGATGCCGTGATGCGCGGGGAGCTTTCCAATAACAGAAAGGCATTGCTGCGTCACCTGAAACAGCACTATATTCTCTGATCTAATACAGTTACATACTGTGAATAAAACGCCTCAAAGCTGCCGCCATCCAAGGCGGCACGAATTTTTTCCAGCAGCGTATTATAAAAATGGAGGTTGTGCATAACGCAAAGGCGCATGGCAAGCATCTCCTGCGCTTTAAAGAGGTGGCGGATATAAGCGCGGGAATGGCCACGGCAGCTGGGGCAGCTGCAGCTTGAATCAATGGGCTGCTCATCCCGCTCATATTTCTTATTGTTTAAGTTGATAATGCCCTGCATGGTAAACAGATGTCCGTGGCGGGCGTTGCGGCTGGGCATGACACAATCAAACAAATCCACGCCGCGCCGAACGGCCTCCAAGATATTTCCCGGTGTACCCACGCCCATCAGATAGCGGATTTTCCGCTTTGGCATATAGGGCTCCACCTCTGAAATGATGCGGTACATTTCTTCCTTCGGCTCACCCACGGCAAGGCCGCCGATGGCGTAGCCGTCCAAATCCATTTCCGCAATGGTTTTCATGTGTTCCATGCGTAAATCCACATAAGTACCGCCCTGGTTGATGCCGAAAAGCAGCTGATTGGGGTTGCGGGTATCCTCCCCGCAATTTAGGCGCTGCAGCTCAGCCTTGCAGCGTTCCAGCCAGCGAACTGTACGCAGGCAGGATTCCCGCACATAGTGATATTCCGCCGGGTTTTCGATGCATTCATCAAAGGCCATGGCAATGGTGGAGCCGAGGTTTGATTGAATCTGCATGCTCTCCTCCGGCCCCATGAAAATCCTGCGGCCATCCACATGGGAGGAAAAGGTCACGCCCTCCTCCCGGATTTTACGCAGCCCCGCGAGCGAGAACACCTGAAATCCGCCGCTATCTGTTAAAATCGGCCCCTGCCAGCCAGTAAAGCGATGCAGCCCGCCCAGCTCACCCACCAGTGCATCGCCGGGGCGCACATGCAGGTGATAGGTGTTGCACAGCATCACCTGGCAGCCGATTGCCTGCAGGTCATAGGCGCTGAGCGCACCCTTGATGGCGCCACAGGTGGCCACGTTCATAAAGCCCGGTGTTTGCACCGTTCCGTGCACGGTGGTAAATTGCCCGCGCCGCGCCGCACCCTCTTGTTTCAGCAGTTCGTACATAAAATGCATCCATCCTAAAGCTTATAATATCAACATACAGTCCCCGAACGAAAAAAATCTGTACCGCTCCTGCACCGCTGCGCGGTAGGCTTCCATCGTCTGCTCATAGCCCAAAAACGCACTCACCAACATAATCAGCGTGCTCTCGGGGAGGTGAAAATTCGTTAAAAGCCCGTCAATACAACGGAACGGGAAGCCGGGGTAAATAAAAATATCCGTCCAGCCGTCACTTTCCTGTAAAGGCATTCCCTTTTGCGCTGCCGTTTCCAATGTGCGGCAGCAGGTTGTCCCCACAGCAATCACGCGCCCGCCGTTTGCCTTGGTTTGATTGATAATCGTGGCGGTTTCCGGCGGTAAGAAGTAGTGCTCTGCGTGCATATGATGTTCTGTAATGTCATCTGCCTTTACAGGGCGGAAGGTGCCCAGGCCGACATGCAACGTGACATAGCAGACCGAAACGCCCCTTGCGCGGATTTCATCCAACAGCTCCGGTGTAAAATGCAGCCCCGCCGTTGGCGCAGCGGCACTGCCCCGCTCCCGCGCGTAAACGGTTTGGTAACGCTCTGTGTCCGTCAATCGCTGCGTGATATAATGCGGCAGCGGCATCTCGCCGATTGTATCCAGTATTTCGAAGAACACACCCTCAAACGAAAAACGCACCAAGCGGTTGCCGTCCGGCAGCACTTGCAGAACCTGCGCATGTAACAAACCGTTTCCAAACGAGAATCGACTGCCCTGCCTTGCCTTCTTCCCCGGGCCGCAAATGGTCTCCCAACAGTTTTCGCCCCTGTCGGTGAGCAATAAAAATTCCACCACCGCACCGTTATCCTCCCGCAGGCCGTAAAGCCGCGCGGGCAGCACGCGGGTATCGTTGAGCACCAGGCAGTCCCCGCTTTGCAGTTGGGAGAGAATGTCCCGGAACCGCAGATGTGCCAGCTGACCGCTCTCCCGCTCCGCCCACAACATACGCGAGCTGTCACGTGGGTAAAGCGGCGCTTGGGCAATCAGTTCCTCCGGCAAATCGTAAAAAAAGTCACTTTTCTTCATGGAAGGCACCAGATTTTCATAAGATTTAACAGGCAAAAGCGTTTGACTTGGGGCAACAAGAATGGTATACTTATAAGACGCTTTTTGTATTTTCAAAGTAACAGTATACGGCAAAACGGGTGAAAATACAAGATGCGGATTCTAACATGAAGGGCAGAAGTAACGATGAAACAATACAACGTGGGAATCATTGGCGCAACAGGCATGGTCGGGCAGCGCTTTGCCGCTTTGCTGGAAAACCACCCCTGGTTCAAGGTTGCCGTTTTGGCAGCCAGCCCCCGCTCGGCCGGAAAAACATATCAGGAAGCGGTAGGCACACGTTGGATGATGACCACCCCCATGCCGCAGAGCATGGCAGGCATGGTTGTTATGGACGCCACGGCCGATATAGACGCAATCGCCGCGCAGGTGGACTTTGTTTTCTGCGCTGTGGATATGAAAAAAGACGAAATCAAGGCGCTCGAAGAGGCATATGCGAAGAAGGAGTGCCCTGTGATATCCAACAACTCCGCGCACCGCTTTACGCCGGATGTGCCCATGATTGTTCCGGAGATTAACGCCGAGCATGCCGGGGTCATCCCGGCGCAGCGAAAACGCCTGGGGACGAAGCGCGGTTTCATTGCGGTGAAATCCAACTGTTCCCTCCAAAGCTATGTGCCCGCGCTTTATCCCCTGAACGCATTCGGCGTTTCGGATGTTTGCGTTTGCACCTATCAGGCAATTTCCGGCGCTGGGAAAAACTTTGACAGCTGGCCGGAGATGGTTGACAATGTAATTCCCTTTATCGGCGGAGAAGAAGAGAAGAGCGAAAAAGAGCCGCTGAAAATCTGGGGTAGCGTAGAAAACGGTGAAATTACCCTGGCAGATGCGCCGCGTTTCACAGCGCAGTGCATCCGCGTCCCCGTGACGGACGGCCATATGGGCGCCGTGTTTGTGCGCTTTGCCAAAAAGCCATCGATAGAGGAAATCAAGGCCGCGTGGAACAGCTTCAGCGGCATTCCGCAGCAGGCGCAGCTCCCCAGCGCACCCAAGCAGTTTTTGCATTATTTTGAAGAAGACAACATGCCCCAAACTAAGCTCCAGCGCGACTTGGAGGACGGAATGGCAGTCTCAATCGGCAGGCTGCGCGAGGATACGCAGTATGACTACAAGTTTGTCTGCCTTTCTCACAATACCTTGCGCGGTGCGGCAGGCGGAGCGGTTTTGATGGCGGAGCTGCTATGCCATATGGGGTATATGGACGAATAGGAGTCCCATAAGAAAGGTTTGATTATGATGAAGCCAATCGTATTTACCGGCGCGGGCGTTGCGATTGTAACACCGTTCCATGAAGATAACAGTGTAAACTACCCCGAGCTCGGCAGGCTCATTGAATTCCAGCTGGAAAACGCCACAGACGCCATTGTCATCTGCGGCACCACGGGGGAAAGCTCCACCTTAAGCACCCAGGAGCACATTGCTTGCATCCGCTTTACCGTGGAAACGGTGGCGGGGCGTGTGCCGGTTATTGCGGGCACAGGCAGCAATGACACGGCTTACTGCACCGAGCTTTCTGTAGAGGCGCAGCAGGCGGGGGCAAACGCGTTGCTGCTGGTGACCCCCTATTACAACAAAACGTCCCAGGCCGGCTTGATTGCGCACTTCAACTATGTTGCCGACCGCGTGGAGATTCCGATTATTCTATATAATGTGCCCTCTAGGACGGGTGTTAACATTTTGCCGGAAACGTACCGGGAGCTTGCCAAGCACCCGCGCATCGTGGCCGTGAAGGAAGCAAACGGCGATATTTCCGCCGCCGCAAAAACCGCAGCCCTCTGCGGGGACGATTTAACGCTTTACACCGGCAATGACGACCAAATTACAGCTTTTATGGCCATGGGCGGCAAAGGTGTGATTTCCGTGCTTTCCAACATCTGCCCGCGTGTGGCGCACGATATCGCGGCGAAGTATCTGGAAGGCGATGTGAAGGGCAGCCTTGCGCTGCAACTGGAATACCTGGATTTGTGCAATGACTTATTTGTGGATGTCAACCCAATCCCGGTAAAAGAAGCGATGCAGATGATGGGTATGCCGGTTGGCCCGGCTCGCCTGCCGCTTGTTCCCATGAGCGAAGCCGGGCGAGCAAAGCTGCGCGGAACACTTGCGCGGCATGGGCTGGTGTAAGAAAAGATTGTAAGCGGGCGCGGGAAGACGAATTCGTATCATTTCCCTCGCCCGCTTTCACAAAAGGAATGGAAAATATGACAGACATTATTCTATGCGGCTGTACGGGAAAGATGGGAAGAGCTGTCACGGCCTGTGTGCAGGAGCGGCAGGATTGCCGCATTGTAGCGGGCATTGATATACAATGCGACCCAGCCTGCAGTTTCCCCATTTTTCACACCCCCCGGGAGTTGCCTTCCGGCACGCGAGCGGATGTAATCATTGATTTTTCTTCCCCGGCGGCGCTGCCGGGGCTGCTGGAATATGCCGCCTTGCATGCCACGGCGCTGGTGATTGCCACCACCGGGCATGACCAGGCGCAGATTGCCTTAATTCACAGGGCTGCAACGCGTATCCCTTTATTTTTCAGCGCAAACATGTCCCTGGGCGTGAGCCTGCTTGCCGAGCTTGCTGCCAAGGCCGCAAAGGTGCTTGGGGCGAGCTATGATATTGAGATTATCGAAAAGCACCACAATCAAAAGGTGGACGCGCCCAGCGGCACGGCTCTGATGTTGGCCAACGCCATCTCAAGCGAGCTGACAGAACCGGCTCAGTATGTCTACGACCGCCACGACAGGCGGGAAAAGCGCGGGAAGCAGGAAATCGGCCTGCACGCGATGCGCGGCGGAACCATCACGGGAGAACATGAAATTCTGTTTGCCGGACATGATGAAATCCTCACGCTCAGCCATTCCGCGCGCAGCAAAGAGGTCTTTGCCTCCGGCGCGCTGAACGCTGCACTGTTTTTATTGGATAAGCCGGCGGGTCTGTATCAAATGGCGGATTTGGTGAAATAAAGAAAGGCGGTAAACGATGAATCTGATTGAATCCATCAGCGTCAATATGGACGTCACCCTAATTTCATTTAACGATTTCCCTGCGGATATTCAAATTTTTTCCAACGTGTTCGCGCGTATTGCGCAGGCGGGCGTGGATGTGGACATGATTTCCCAATGCCCGTTGGGCGGCACACACTCCGGCCTTTCATTCACGGTGCAGGACGAGGATTTTGGCAAAATCCTGCCCATTGTCACCAATCTGCGCAGCGAAAACCCAAACCTGCGCATGAGTGTGAGCAACGGCAACTGCAAAATTTCCGTTTACGGCGAAAGCATGCGCGGCACTCCCGGCATTGCCTCCCGGGTGTTCTCCGCCGCTGCGAAAGCGGGGGCAGATTTGCGGATGATTACGACCTCGGAGACAGATATCTCCCTGCTGGTTGTCCCGGCGGACGCAGATGTCACCGCCAAAGCGATTCAAGATGCATTTGCGTAATATTAATAAAAAACAGGGGCAGGCTTCTCGCCTGTCCCTGTTTTTTTGTTGATTTATACCAATCCCATTTAATAAAGTGTACCCCGTGTCAAGGACAACATGGGTTTTTGCTCTTCCAAAATCAAAGGATATCAGCTATAGTAAAAGGGCTTTACCATTACGCAGGATAGTGCAACGCTGAGGAGCGACATGAGCGGCGTAAT
>JAVBPP010000055.1:0-9220 GCA_031549535.1 Oscillospiraceae bacterium | reverse complement strand
AGCCCCAAGTCGTTGTGGCAATGCAGAGAAATAGCGGCTTTATGAATGTTCTCCACATGAGAGCGGAGATAAGAAATCAAGTCCCTCATTTCACAGGGCGTGGCATAACCCACAGTGTCCGGAATGTTGACGGTAGTCGCCCCCGCAGCTATCGCCCGCGTGATAACCTGCGCAAGAAATTCCCGTTCGCTGCGAGTCGCATCTTCGGCGGAAAATTCTACGTCTGCACAATAACGTTTGGCATAAGCAACCATATGCTCTGTGCGTGTGAGCACCTCCTCCGGCGTCATCTTCAGCTTGTAACGCATATGAATGGGTGAGGTGGCAAGAAATAGATGAATGCGCGGCGCCGTGGCCCCCTGCAGCGCCTCATAGGAGGCGTCAATGTCCTTTTCCAGCGCACGCGAGAGCGAGGCGACACTGCAATTTTTGATTGCCCCGGCTATTGTTTGCACCGAAAGGAAATCCTCTTTTGATGAAATAGCGAACCCGGCCTCCAGGATATCCACACCCAAAAGCTCAAGCTGTTTTGCAATTTCAATTTTTTCCGGGAGGTTCATGCTGCAGCCCGGCGACTGTTCACCGTCCCGCAGAGTCGTGTCAAATATTTTTATCTGCCTGCTCATGTCAACCCATCCTTATAATAACTCTTCACCGCGCGCAAGCGCCTGCGCACCCGCGCGGCAGATTTCTAAGATACCGTATTGTTTCGCCAGCGTAATAAAACTGTCATTACTCGCATTCTCACCCGTGACCTCAGCGGTGATACTGTCTTTAGAAAAGTCAACAACCTTTGCACCGAATCGATTGATGCAATCCGCGATTTCAGCATTGTTTCCGTCCGCAACGCGTAGCTTGATAAGCATATGCTCCCGGACGGTGGTGCGCTCACGCGCCAATATTCCCACTCGTTCCACATCGTGTAGCTTGCGCAGTTGTTTTACAATTTGCTCGCGAATCGCATCATCCCCATTGACTACAATCGTCATGCGGGAGTAAGCGGGGTCGTCTGTAACGCCAACCACCAGAGAGTCAATATTATACCCGCGCCGGGCGAACAAAGAGGAAACGCGTGTGAGCACGCCGAAATGGTTTTTCACAATCGCGCCGATGATGAATTGTTCGTGCATTGCTACCGCTCCTCCCTGTTCCAAATTATATCCAGAATGTTGCCGCCCGGCGGTATCATGGGAAACACCTTTTCGTCTTCGTCAATGCGGCAATCCAGAACGAACGGCGTTGGGCAGGCGAAGGCCTCCTCTAGCGCCGGAACCACTTCATTTTTTGTGGTTACTCGCAGCCCCTTTGCGCCGTAAGCCTCAGCGAGCTTTATAAAATCCGTTTTGCCGGGCGGAGTGGACTGAGAATAGCGCTTATCATAAAACACATCCTGCCACTGCCGTACCATGCCGAGTGCGCCGTTATTAAAAATCACGATAACCAAGGGCAGTTTTTCCCGCACAGCGGTGGCAAGCTCCATGGCGTTCATGGCAAAGCTGCCGTCGCCGGTGCATAGCACGGTTTTATGTTCGCTCGCCAGGCAGCCGCCAATCGCGGCACCAAGGCCAAAACCCATGGTTCCCAGCCCGCCGGAGGTTAGCAGCGTACGAGGCTTTTGAAAGGGATATTCCTGCGCAACCCACATCTGATGCTGCCCGACATCCGTCGCAATGCGCGTGTCAGCGTCGCAACATGCGGCGAGCTGCGCAATCAAGTATTGCGGGGTAAGCCGCGTCGGCTCCTCCGGTTGTGGCTTCTGCCGCTGTGCCTGTATATGCTCCTGCCATTGCGGATGCGTCTGCCTTGGCAGAAGGGCGTTCAAGCGGGTTAGGCTGTCCCGTAAATCCCCAATCAATGCCGCATCCGCACAAATATTTTTATTGATTTCCGCCGGGTCAATATCCAAATGAACGATGTGCTTGCCCGCGCGGAACTCCGCTTTGCTGCCTGTTGCGCGTTCGCTGAAACGCACACCTGCCGCGATAATGCAATCGGCCTCGTGCATCGCATGCACACTGGCCGGTTTGCCGTGCATGCCGGTCATCCCAAGATTGGCGGAAAAAGCGGCGGGCACCGCGCCCAGCCCCATCATACTCATGCCGATTGGGGCATCTATACGCCGCGAAAGCGCACAGATCAGTTCGCCTGCACCTGAATTAATGGCTCCGCCGCCACAGAAAATATAAGGGCGTTGCGCGTTTGAAATGAGTGAAGCTGCGGTGCGCAAAGCCTGTTCATCCACTTGAGAGGGCAGGGGCTGCGCGGCCGGTTCATAGCGATATTCGCAGCCCTCGCCCTGTACGTTTTGCGGAATATCAATTAAAACAGGTCCCGGTCTGCCGGATTTGGCGAGCGCAAAAGCCTCGCTGATGGTTTTGCTCAAATCCCGGACATCCCGTACAATATAATTGTGCTTCGTAATCGGCAGGGTGATGCCGAAAATATCCACTTCCTGAAAGCTGTCTTTCCCAAGCAGGGATGTGGAAACGTTCCCGGTTATGGCAACAAGGGGGATGGAATCCAGCTGCGCGGTTGCAATCCCTGTCACAAGGTTTGCAGCGCCCGGGCCGGAGGTTGCAATCACAACGCCCACGTTCCCGCTCGCCCGGGCATAGCCGTCCGCCGCATGCGCCGCACCCTGCTCATGCGCAGTTAAAACATGGCGTAGCTGCCCCTGATAGCGATAAAGGGCGTCATAAATACGCAGTACAGCGGCACCGGGGTAGCCGAATACCGTGTCCACACCCTCTGCCAACAGCGATTTGATGATAATTTCCGCTCCGCTGATGTACATTCCCGTCTCCTTCTCGTTGCACTATAAATGAAATTATACACGGCATGCATTTCACTGTCAAATTGTTGGGACTGCGGACAAAGTTTGTGTAACCGTTGACAGTGAATTTTAAGTATGATAAAATACTTTTGTATTGTAACACAGGATACAAAGCTTGTAATTTCTGATGTTTCAGATGATATAAATTAAAAAAGGAGAGGAAAATAACCATGAAACAACAGACACTCGCAAAAAAAATGCTGGGCATTCTGCTTTGCGCAGCCATGCTCACAACCGCGCTGGCAGGTGTGCTGCAGGCTTCTGCAGTGCCGGCAATCGACTTGAAGGGTTACAATGATTTGGGCGGCTACAGCTTTGCAGAGGGTGGGGCTATTGACTTAGGTAGCTTTAACCCTGCGGACATGCTGGACGCAATCAGTGGGGAGTACCCGGATGACTGGGATGCAATGCTGCCGGAACTGGTTTATGTTCACACGAACAGCGATGCTGCTGTTTTGGAGAAAGTAGCAGGCGACGGCGAAGCCTTTTCGCTGCAACTTCTTTCCTGCGGTGCAGCCAGCTACACAATCACTGTGCAATATGACGATGCGGATATCGGCACACTGGAAATCGCGGATTTGGTAGCGGTTGACAAGAGCGCACTGGACGCAGAAATCACTATCGCAGGAACCAAAAAGGTGGCGGATTACACTGCAGCCAGCTGGGCAGACCTGCAGACGGCGTTGAGCGCGGCAAATGATGCACTGCTCAGCGTTGCGGCAGACAATAATCAGGCAGCTATTGATGCTGCGCTTTTTGACTTGACGTCAGCTTTGGACAGTTTGGTTGCCTGGACAGCAATTCCAACTCTTCCGGCAATTGGAAACAAGTATATTGATTTGAGCACAACGAACCCCTATGTTTTGGATTTGACCACCGCGCTCAGTGCGCAGGAGGAGGCTTTGAACGGAGCCGCGTTGCAGTGGACTCTGCCGGAAGGCGTGAGTGTTTCCGCACAGGGCTTTGTCTATTCCTTCAGTTTTGCAGCCCCGGGCAGCTATACCGCAACGCTTGGTGCAACGGATACAGACCGTGTCATTCCTGCGAAAAGCGGCAACTTTGTTGTTGTAAATAAAGCAGCGCTGCTTGCCAGTGTTTTGGAAGGCAGATTAAAGCTGGACGGCGATTATACGCTTGCAACAAAGAGAGTGTTTGAAGATGCGTTGGATAAAGCGGAAATCGCCTTGGAGGCGATAGATGCGGCCAACAATCAAGCTAAAATTGATGACGCCAAAGCAAAGCTGGACAGCGCCATCCAGGGCTTGAATGCGTTCCCGGATTGGAGCGACTATCCGGCAAGCGCACAGCGCAACCTGCGCCGCTATTATGAGCGCATTGATTCCGCTTTCAGCTTCCAAAAGATTATCTATCAGTTGGTCTATAACATCATGTCCACTCTGTTCGGCATTCTGTACGGTTGATTGTATTCACCCCAAAAGTAATACCAATTGATATAATGTAGTCATCGAAAACACCGCCGCTGAAGCGTTCGCGTTTTGGCGGCGGTTTTCTGTTTGGGCAAAGAATAGTGTTGTTGCCAGAATTTACTTTACAGAAACATCAAGATATAGTATAATCTGATGCAGTAACATTAGGAGGGCTTGCCTATGCAACCGGTTTACAAACGCATCCTGTTAAAACTCAGTGGAGAAGCGCTCGCCGGGGATAAAAACGGCGGCATTGATTTTGCAACAGTGGTCAATATCTGTTCCGCTGTGAAGACCTGCGCAGAAATGGGGGTCGGCATCGGTCTGGTTGTCGGCGGAGGAAACTTTTGGCGTGGGCGCAGCAGCGGGGAGATGGACAGAACCCGTGCTGACCATATCGGGATGCTTGCAACGGTGATGAATTCACTGGCGATTACCGACGCGTTGGAGCAGTTGAATGTTCCGGTACGCGTGCAAACCGCAATCAATATGTCACAAATAGCGGAGCCGTATATCCGGGGGCGTGCGATTCATCATCTGGAAAAAGGGCGCGTCGTCATTTTTGGCTGCGGAACCGGCAACCCCTATTTTACAACCGATACAGCCGCCTCGCTGCGTGCGGCGGAAATTGATGCAGACATTATTTTTAAGGCGACCAATGTGGACGGCGTCTATGATAAGGACCCCAAACAGTATCCGGATGCCGTAAAATACGATACTCTATCTTACAGCGAGGTGCTCGCCAACCAGCTCAAGGTGATGGATAGCACGGCGGCCTCTATGTGCCGGGAAAACAATATTCCGATTTTGGTGTTTAACCTCACCGACCCAACGAATATTGTCAAAGCGGTGCTGGGCGAAAATATTGGGACTCTTGTTCAAGAAAATTAGTTGTAACAGAAAGGCAGGGATTTGAGTATGGATCAGGTATTTGCAACAGCAAAAGAAAAAATGGGTAAGACCATTCATGTGATGGAAGCTGAGTTTGCCGCCATCCGCGCCGGCAGAGCTACTGCGGCCGTTTTGGATAAGATTCTGGTGGATTATTACGGAACACCCACGCCAATCAACCAGATGGCGGCTATCTCCGTAGCGGAAGCGCGCATTTTAAGCATTCAGCCTTGGGATGTTTCCACCCTTCACCCGATTGAAAAGGCAATTCAAAGCTCCGACCTTGGTATCAACCCCCAGAACGATGGGCGCATTATTCGTTTGGTGTTTCCGCCGCTGACAGAAGAGAAACGTAAGGATATTGTGCGCTCCATAAAAAAAATGGCGGAGGATTCTAAAATCGCAGTGCGCTCCATCCGCCGTGACAGCATTGAAAAGCTGAAGAAAATGCAGAAGGCTTCCGAAATCACAGAGGACGATTTGAAGGACGGCGAAAAAGAACTGCAGGATATCACCGATCAATACGTTAAGGATATCGATAAGCTTGCCGAGGCAAAAGAAAAGGAAGTCATGGAAATCTAACCGAACGCATAGAAATAGGGGAGAGGATTGTCATGACCGAATTGAATGGGGCAAAGCTGCCCCGCCATGTGGCCATAGTGATGGACGGGAACGGGCGCTGGGCAACAAAGCGCGGCTTGCCGCGTTCGGCAGGGCATAAAGAGGGCGCCAAGGCCTTTCGCCGCATCAGCGACTATGCAACTGAATTGGGCATAGAGGTGTTAACCTTCTATGCCTTTTCCACAGAAAACTGGATGCGTCCACAGCAAGAGGTGGATGCGCTGATGAACATTTTCCGAGACTTTCTGCATGAGTCCGAGGAACGTGAAAAGGAAAATGAACAAAAGGGTATCCGTGCCCGCTTTATCGGTAAGCGCGAAGGCCTGCCGGAGGATATTCTGGAGTTGATTGACCGTGCGGAGAAAAAAACAAGGGACGCTCACCGCACAACAGTGAATATCGCAGTGAATTATGGAGCGCGTGACGAAATACTTACGGCAGTGCAAAGAGTCGCGCAACTGTGTGTAAGCGGTGAAAAACGCCCGGAGGATTTGACGCAGGAGGATGTGGCGGCAAACCTCTATACAGCAGGCCAGCCAGACCCGGATTTGATGATTCGCCCGAGCGGGGAGATGCGCATTTCCAACTTCCTACTTTGGCAGAGCGCTTATACGGAGTTTTGGTATTCCGATATCCTGTGGCCGGATTTTACGGTCGAAGACTTTAACAAAGCCTTGGCCGACTATGCAAACCGCAGCCGCCGCTTTGGCGGCGTTTAAAAAAACTTAATAGAATTGTGGACTGGGGAATAGAAAAAGATGAAAATCCGCGTGATAACAGGCCTGCTTGCGGCGATGTTGGGAATTGGACTGCTTGTGATTCTGCAATCTGTTGTGCCAATGCTGTTACTGATTCCGGTTGTAGCGATTGCAAGCTATGAAATTCTACATACCGCAAAGGTAAAAAACAAACTGATTATTGGTCTTTCGCTTTTGTGCTCTGCTGCAATGCCGTTGATTTTAAGCTATGATTTGCTTGCGCGTTCCGGCGTTTCTCTCTCGGTTTTTCTGGTAGGCTATTGTATTGCCATGCTGTTGTGCATGCTGGTGGGCTATGAGAAGACGCGTTTTGAGCATGTGGCAATTGCTTTATATGCATCTCTGTTTATTCCATTCGCCCTCTCCAGCGTTCTGCTGGTGCGTCACATTCATTTGGATTACCCGAGCTATTTTCAGCCCGCACACAGTTTATTTTTTGTATTGATTGCCATGACAAGCGCCTGGATTTCTGACACGGCGGCCTTTTTTGTCGGTAGCAAATTCGGCAAACATAAGCTTGCTCCGCGTATCAGCCCCAAAAAGAGCGTGGAGGGCGCGGTGGGCGCAGTCGTGTTCAATGTTATCATCAATACCATTATCTTTTTAATTTGTGACGCGAACTATTTTTACATCCATTCCGTGAAGCTCTGGATGGTGATTGCGGCGTCTCTGGTGCTCTCCGTCTTAAGTATGACGGGCGACCTTTCCGCCTCTGTCATCAAACGAAACTTCAACCAAAAGGATTTCGGCAACCTCATCCCAGGCCACGGCGGCATTATGGATCGTTTCGACAGCTTTTCCTTCGTCATGCCGGTGCTGTGGATGATGCTGACGGTTTGGATGCAGGGCTTTGCCGCATAAGGAAGTTAAAAAATGGGAACAATGAAGGGAAAGACACTGGGGATATTGGGATCCACCGGTTCCATCGGTACCCAGGCGCTGGAGGTTGCGCAGCTGTTGGGCTGGGAAGTGCGCGCATTAACAGCGGGCAGCAATGTATCTTTGCTGGAAGAGCAGATTCGTGCGTTTCGCCCACGCTTTGCCGCGTTGGAGGATGAAGCCGCGGCGGCAGATTTGCGTGTACGCGTGAAGGATACGGGGACGAACGTGTATTCCGGTGCAGAGGGTATCTGTGCCTGTGCCGCCTGTGGGGCGGATATGGTACTGAACAGCATTGTGGGTATCGCGGGGCTACGCCCAACCCTGGCCGCGATAGAAGCGGGCAGTGAAATCGCCCTTGCCAATAAAGAGACCCTTGTTGCGGGCGGTGCGCTGGTGATGCAGGCGGCGCAGGAGAAAAAACTACCGATTTTGCCCGTTGACAGCGAGCATTCCGCAATTTTTCAATCCCTCGGCGGTTGCCGGGATAAATCAGAAATAAAACGCCTGATTCTCACAGCCTCCGGCGGCCCGTTTTTTGGAAAAACACGGGAGGAGTTGGCTCAGGTTACGTTAGAGCAGGCGCTGCGCCACCCAAACTGGAGTATGGGCGCAAAAATCACGGTGGACAGCGCAACCATGTTCAACAAAGGGCTGGAATTGATAGAAGCGGCGTTTTTATTTGAGGTTCCCTGCGATTCTATTGCGGTTTTGGTGCACAGGCAGAGTGTAGTGCATTCCCTGGTGGAGTTTTGCGACAACAGTGTGATTGCCCAATTAGGGGTTCCGGATATGCGCATTCCCATTCAATACGCCCTAACCTATCCCGCGCGTATTGCGTCTGCCGCGCCGGAACTGCGCTTGGAGGAATATGCCGCTCTGGAATTCCATAAGGTTGATGACGAAGCCTTTCCTGCCATTGCGCTCAGCCGCACGGCGCTCCAGAAAGGCGGACTTTATCCAGCCGCCCTCAATGCCGCAAACGAACAGGCAAACGCCCTCTTCCGCGCCGGAGGCTTGCGCTTTTTGGAAATTGGGGAGCGCATTGCTCAGGTGCTCCAGCGCATGGAGCCAAAAACTGCGCATACCCTAGCCGAGGTGTTTGACTGTGACCGCTGGGCGCGGGACGCGGTTGTGTCATTCTCATGAAATATTACTCCTGCACCAAACACTGTTACGTGCTGAAGTAACACCAATCACCATTACGAATACTTCCTGCAAAATTCGGCAAGAGCGCATACAGGAAGCGCTCGTTACCAAATTTTGCAAGTATTCTAAAAGGTGAATAGAAAGGTTTTGCCATGCTATTGAGTATTGCCGCCTCCCTGTCAAGCTTTTGGGGGAAGGCCTGGCCCATCGGAATTGCCATTTTATTTTTTGGCCTGATTATCATGATTCATGAGGTGGGCCATTTTGTGTTTGCCAAGCTCTTTCATGTCAAGGTTCATAAGTTTGCTATTGGCATGGGGCCGGTGCTGTATAAGTTTGGGAAGAAGGAGACGGAGTATTCCATACGCCTGTTCCCCATCGGCGGATATGTCATGATGGAGGGCGAGGACGAGGAGAGCGAGGATGCGCGCTCCTTCAATAAAAAGACAGTTGGGCAGCGCATGATTATCCTCGCGGCCGGCGCTGTTTTAAACCTGGTGCTCGGCCTCGTACTGGTCGTTGTCATGCTGCTGCAATCGGATTTAATTGGCCTGCCGCAGGTGCATTCCTTTTATGATGAAAACGGACCGGTGTCCAGCCAGCAGACGGGGCTACAGCCTCGGGATGTATTCTTGAAAATTAATGGAAAGCATGTGTTTTCC
>JAVBPP010000053.1:0-3874 GCA_031549535.1 Oscillospiraceae bacterium | reverse complement strand
GGATTACCTCCCTGGCCGGATGGCTGGGCTTTTTGGAGGGCTCAGTCGGCGTAATTCTGGGATGGACCTTTATCTACGGCTATCCGGATCGCATGGGCACCTATTCCCTTGCGCAGACCTTAATTGGAAACGCCTCTTTATGGGCGATGATCTTCTGCCCGTTTGCCATCCGCAGTATAGGCAAGCGCAATTTGCTGATTTGGTGCAATATTGCCAACATTTTGTTCATTGGAGCGCTCTATCCCTGGTTTGACAGCATCCCCATGCTGGTTGTACTTTCCTACCTCAACGGCTTTGTCGGCGCGTTTGCCATTGTGTATAATCCGGGCATCAATGCGGATATGCGCGATTATCAGCAATATTATACCGGGGAGCGCATAGACGGCATGTTCGGCGCTGTTGGTATTATCGGCAGTTTTATCGGCATGTTTACCGGCATGGTAGTGCCGATGGTATATCAAAAGCTGGGCCTTGAGAATAACTACAATGTGCTGGAGGTCGCTTCCTTCCGTATGGATATGTTCCACACGCTGATTGTAGCGGCGGTTATCGGTGCGGCGCTCAACTGCGTGCCCTATCTGTTTTATGATTTGACGGAGGTGAAGCAGCGAAGCATAGTCAAGGTGTTAAAAATCCGTGCGCTGTTTGAGGACTATGGCAACGGTATTTTGCAGGATGAAGCGCTTGTGGAAGCGATTGACATTTTGGACGAAGCGCAGCAGCTGCAAGGGGAACGCGCGTTTGTTACCACAAAGGACGACATGAAGGCGGCGAAACGCGCCTGTAAGGATGATCCGCAAAATCGAAACGGCTCCAAAGAGGTGCTGGAGGAGACAAAGCAGAAATATAAGAGCTATTTGCAGCAGCAAAAGGCGGACGCGAAACAACGGTTGGAGCAGGCGAGGGCAACGGATTCGGCCAATCGCAAGCAGGCAATGAAGCAGGCGCGTCATGAGAACCGTGCGCAGAAAAAGCTGGGCGCGGATATAGCGGTGTGCGATTTTGTTGTAAACGAAATGCAGAAGTTTAATACGCCGCGCGGCAAAGCAAAGCTGGAGCGCGCAAGCAAGCTGTGTGAGCAGGGGGTTGACAGCCTGTATCAAGTGAATTTCCACGCAATGAAGGCGCAGGCGCAGGCGCTGCCAAATCATACACAGGAGCAGCGGGAAATCCGATCGGATGCGCTGGCCTTTGCCCGCAGCTGTGCCGCCTGTCATAAAGCGCTGCATAAATACTATGCAGGGGGCATTGTTGTGCCGAATCCGCAGGATATGTCTGCCGCGCAGGCGTTGCCGGAGAGCAGCCTGTCCGAACGGCTGAAAAAGAAGAGCGCTGTGCGCAGGCTGGTAACGCAGCAGTCGAACTACAACCGCGCTGTCAAGGTTTGGCTGGACGCAAAACGTCTGTTGACGGAGCGGGAAAACTACAGTCATCTGGATGAAATCCGTGCGGTTTACGACCAGGCGAAAGAACGCGCGGACGCAGCATTTGCCGTGCGTAAAGAAGAGGCAGACCGCTTGAAGGAGGAGCGCCTCGCGGAAATTGAGCAGCGCAAGCAAGAGCGCTTGGAGAAAAAGAAAAAGAAGCCGGGGGAGGAGGAGACGAAATGATAAAAAAACTGTCTGCCTTCCTTATGTTGGCGATTTTTCTTAGCATACTTCTGGGCGGATGCAGTGTGCTTTCGCTTGAGGGCTTTAAGAATGACCCCGCAACAAAAATGGTGCATGAGGTTTTGGGAAAAACGGTGGAGCGCACGAATGCGGCGCTGGGTGAATATAGCTGCACGGTGTTTACAGACGGGACACTCGCCGTTTCCGGCTATACACCGTTGCAGGCCAATAACACGGAAAAAGCTGAGCCGGTGAGCCTAACCATTCCGTCGACGATTGAGGGGCAAACCGTGGTTGCGCTGGAGAATAAGGCGCTGTACCATTTAAAAAATTTAAAAGAGCTGATTCTGCCGGACAGTGTGCAGGCCATCGGCAATTTTGCCGTTATGGGCTGCGAGGCGCTGGAAACCGTGCGCATCGGTAGCGGGATTCAAGATATTGGCTTAAGTGCGTTTGAGGGTTGCACTGCCTTACAAACAGTGGAATATCGCGGTGCTCCGTCCGTAATTGCCGAAAAAGCCTTTTATCAGTGCAGCTCCCTTTCAGAAATCAAGCTGCCACAAGGGGTAAAAACCATCGGAGAATGGGCGTTTGCCAAGTGTTCACAGGCAGATAAAATTATTTTGCCCGAGGGGGTGGAGCAGGTTGGCAACCACGCCTTTTTGAAGTGCACCGGGGCAAAGGAAATCAGCCTGCCGGGTAGCCTCACTGTGGTGGAGGTCAGCCTGTTTTACCAATGCAGCGCGGCGAAAACCCTAACGCTGGGGGAGGGCATACAAACGCTGCAGAAGGGCGCGTTTGAGGAGTGCGGCGCCCTTGAGCGGGTAGATTTGCCAAAGAGCCTGACGACGGTTGCGCGCTATGCGTTTTATCACTGCGGCGCGCTCGGTGTTGTAACAGGGCATGAGGGACTTGTAAATCTGGAGCGGGATATCTTTCTGGAGAATGAAAAGCTAACAATTCAAGCGCCGGCGGAGTCCACTCTGGCGCGCTATGCACAGGAGCAGAACATAACTGTTTTGTCATAAAAAGAGGTGAGACACCATGAAGAAAGTGTTGTTTTATGCAATCCAATTCAGTTGGGGTGCGCTGCAAAACCTGGTTGGTCTGGTCGGCTACCTCGCCCTGCGCCCCGGCTGCAGGCAGGAGCGTTTTCACAATGCCTTTGTCACCTATATCCACGCAAAGAGCTTTGGCGGTGTTTCGTTCGGGATATTCATCTTTGTCAGCGACGCGCATGGGGATGACAGTGACTGGATGCATGACACGCGCATCCATGAATACGGCCACAGCTTTCAGTCCCTGCTGTTGGGGCCGCTGTATCTGCTGATTATCGGTCTGCCGTCTGCCGTTTGGTGCAACTTTCCGCTCTGTGTGCGCTATCGGAAGAAGCGGGGGGTGTCCTATAACAAATTATACTGTGAGGGCTGGGCGAATCTTTGGGGTTTGCGTTTTTCGGGCGAGACCTTCCGATCCGAAAATATGCTGAAAACCGCAAGGTATGGAAGGCCTTTGTAAGGGGTGAAATCATATGCCGGAATACAACACCTTTTTTGCAGGGCTGGAAACGGGCGGCCTGCGCAGCAAAGAACAAATTATTTTGCTTATTTGCTATCTGCTCATGCGCATGAAGCAGACACCCTCGCGGGAACTTGTGCTGCGCTTAATGGCGGAGCAGGGTCTTGCCAATTATTTTAATGTGGCGGAGGCGTTGGAGGAACTGCGGGAAAAAGGCAATTTGGTTACCGAAGAACAGGAGCGGGAGACGCGGCTGTGGCTTACCGAAAAAGGCCGTGCCGCCGCACAGGCTTTGGAGCAGGAGTTGCCTCTGAGCATCCGTGAAAAAGCGTTGGAAGAGGCCGAGCGGCTGCAGCTGTTCATGCAACGTGAAAAGGAGCACCGCATTTCCATCACCCGCCAAGGGGAGGGTTATATGGTCAGTCTCAGCGTCTGTTCCGGTGGAGATACACTGTTGCAGTTGCAGCTGTATGCCGCCGACCGTGAGCAGGCAGAGTTGATTGAATATAAGTTTATCCAGAACCCGTCCGGTATGTATCAGGATATTTTGCAGACCTTTTTACAATAACATAAAAGAGGGAGAGAAACAGCATGCCAAAATACACCATCGGCGTTGACTACGGTACCCTTTCCGGCCGTGCACTGCTTGTAAATGTGGAGACGGGGGAGGAGCTTGCGAGTGCCGTATATGACGTCCCCCATTCGGTGATGGATGAGACTCTGCCCTGCGGCAAAAAGCTGGGGCA
>JAVBPP010000052.1:0-73937 GCA_031549535.1 Oscillospiraceae bacterium | reverse complement strand
AAACCGCTTCGTCTGGTTTATAGGGTTCTGAAAACCGGGGCTGTCCGGTTTATAGGGTACAGTTTAAAAGCGTCATAAAAAATCAAGGAAAAGCTTTGCTGTATGGCTTTTTTGCAGATTTTTTATCTACGCTTTCTTTGGATATTGGTATTCCTCCTGCATCAAATGGTAGCACGGGTTTTGCGGGATAAAATTACATGCAGGAGTAATAATGATGGAATTTACAATCAGAGATACTATAACCATGCAGACCTTACGTCCGGAAGATGCCTCCAACGTTTTCGCTGTGATCGACCAAAACCGCAACTACTTGCGGCAATGGCTGCCCTGGGTGGACGAAACGGATTCCCCCGTCGTAACAGAAAACGTGATCGCCTCCTGGGAAAAGGAATGGGAGAACGGTTCAGGGCTTGTACTTGGGATTTTCCAAGGCAATCGATATATTGGAACTATCGGTCTGCACGACATGAAAGGGTCAAACAACAGCGCTATGATCGGTTATTGGCTTGCCCAAAGCGAGCAGGGCGGCGGCATTATGACCGCCTGTGTACGAACTTTAGTGGATTACGCCTTCGACAGCCTGTCTGTGAATAGAATCTACATCTATTGCGCAGACGCAAATAAAAAGAGCCGGGCAATCCCGGAACGGCTGGGCTTTATGCTGGAGGGTATGCTGCAGGACGGCGAATGTTTATATGGTCAGTATTATGATCTTGCTGTTTATGGCATGGTGAGACGGCATTGGCTGCGCCTTGTTACCCCCACGTCGGAACACAAACAGGCCGCCTGGGAATACCGACAGGCGTATATCGATTGCGGGGAAGCCCATATCCACGGCAGCGGTGGCTTTCTGCAAGCCTTCGATTATGAGAGCTGGCTCGCCAAAATAACCGCCGCGCAGACAGCGGCCCAGACCGGCTGGGTCAATTGCTCCACCTATTTTGCTTTTGTTGCGGACAGCATCGTTGGCACAATTCAAGTCCGCCACTGTCTGAACGAGGCGCTGCACAACACAGGCGGACATATCGGTTACGGCGTCCGCCCAACGGAGCGCAGAAAAGGCTATGCAACGAACATGCTTGCGCTTGCGTTGGAAAAGTGCCGCGAGCTTGGAATCCACAGGGCGCTCGTGACCTGTGACAAAGACAATATCGCTTCCGCCAAAACGATTCAAAAGGGCGGCGGCGTGTTGGAAAACGAGTGTACGGAAGAGGATGGCAATGTCGTGCAGCGGTATTGGATTATGTTGTAATACCAACCTCAAATAAAAATCCCCTAGCGATAACACACCCGCCTGCTCATTTATAACAAGCAGCCGGGTGTTGCAATATGTCTATTTAATTTTCTCCACTTGATTTCCCTTGACGAAATACACATTGTCGGAAATGTCCATCATTGGTTTATCATTGTAGGAATCCGTGTAGAAATTTTCGATGCGGGTGTCAGGAAACCGCTCTTTGAACGCCTTAACCTTGTTATCCCGAAAGCAGAAAAAGGTAACGCGCATGGTTTCCAAGTCAAAGCCTGTGCCAATAAAGCGTTTGATGCCCACGCGTTTGCAGACCTCCTCCAGCACCAGCTCCGGGCAGGCGGAGAGGATGAGGTCATCCTCCGAGCGCAGGCGAAAATACAGGGGTTTTACCTTTTTCATGTGCGTATCCCAAAACGCACGGATTTCACCGGGGATATCCACCTTGCTGACATACTGTTCAATCAGCGGGCTGTATTCCTCCATCGCCTGTTCAATTGTCATCAGCCCTTTTTTATAGCGATAAATCGCACCGAGCGCCTTGGGGAAATAGCGCAGCAGCGTAGGATCTTTTTTAAAGAAATACAAAAAAATATCCACGCCGGACTCGCCCCGGTAAATCGTATTGTCAAAATCGTATACGTTCATCGCGTTTATTCACCGTCCGCAAAAAACGCCTTATGCACCGCACTGACGGAACGGTCGGCATCCTTTGCGTCGATGAGCACGGAAATTTTAATTTCACTCGTGGCAATCATCTGAATATTGACATCAATCTCAAACAGCGCTTCAAACATTTTGGCCGCCGTGCCCGGGTGGGTTTCCATGCCCGCACCGACTACGGAGATTTTGGCAACATCCTCATCGCAAATAATAGTAAGACCCTGCAGGAAATCCAGCTCATTTTGCAGCACATCTACGGCTGTTTTGGAGTTCGCCTTGCTCACGGTAAAGGAGATATCCTTTGTTGCGTCGCGGCCCACGGATTGCAGAATGATATCCACGTTGATGTTTTTCGCCGCAAGCTTGCTGAAAATTTTAAACGCGATGCCCGGCACATCCGCTACGCCGACAATTGAAATTCTCGCTACATCGCTATCCTTCGTTACGCCCCTGACCAGCATTTTTTCCATTTGTATCGACTCCTTTACGATTGTGCCCGGAACGCGCTTCAAGCTTGAGAGCACTTCCAGCTTTACATTATATTTTTTCGCCATTTCCACAGAGCGGTTGTTCAGCACCTGGGCACCGAGGGTTGCCAGCTCCAACATCTCGTCATAGGTAATTTCGTCGAGTTTCTTTGTGTTTTCCACCTTGCGCGGGTCAGCGGTGTAAACGCCCTGGACATCTGTATAAATCTGGCAGCGGTCAGCGTGCATGGCCGCCGCAATGGCAACGGCGCTGGTATCCGAACCGCCGCGGCCAAAGGTCGTCACATCGTCATATTTGCACAGACCCTGGAAGCCCGCGACAACGCAGATATTCTTTCTGCCGATTTCCATTTTCAGCCGCTCGGTGTTCAAGCTCTTGATGCGCGCGCTGCCGTAGGCGGAGCTGGTTTGAAAGCCTGCCTGCCAGCCCAGGAGCGAACAAACCGGAAAGCCCAGCTTTTCAATCGCCATGGCAACCAAAGCAATGGAAATTTGCTCCCCGGCGGAAACGAGCATATCTATCTCGCGCTTGGAGGCATCCGGATTGATTTCCGCCGCCTTGGCGTAAAGCTCATCCGTGGTATCCCCCTGCGCGGAGACGACAACAATCACATCGTTGCCCGCTTTATAGGTATCTGTAATAATGCTCGCAACATTCCAGATACGCTCCGCATTGGCCACGGAGCTGCCGCCAAATTTTTGTACAATGAGTGCCATAGTTATGACCATCCTTTCAAGAGCTAAAAGCTTGCCGAAATAGTATATGCACAGCTTTAATAATCCGTTACCCGTATCACGGACAGCGGCTCCAGGCCGAGCAGTGTTTCCAGGCGTGTGCGCAGCTCCCGCTCGCTGCCCTGCGGCGTGATAAAGGCAATCTCATCCTGCGGGGCTTGCTCGCGGTAGAGCAGCTGCACGCTACCAAAGGTTTTTTCCGCTTGAATCCGCGCATTCGCCGGATCCGCCGCCTTTGCACGGATATAAAGCACGGTTTGACCATCCAGATAATCGCTGACATAGCCCGCCTTGCTATCCGCCCAGGCAAAGCCGCGTTTGCTGCCAACATGCTGCGCGCAGTCAATCACATCCGCCATCACCGCGCTGGCCGTGGGCATTTTGCCCGCGCCTCTGCCATAGAACACAACATCGCCGATGGCGTCCCCGCGCACCAAAATTGCGTTGAACACATCATTTACGCCCGCCAGCTGGCTATCCCCGCGCACCAGAGCCGGGCTGACGATGGCACCGACATGTGCCCCGTCCTCCTGCAGCTTTGCGCGCCCGAGCAGCTTTATCACACCGCCCCAGTGTTTGGCGTATTCCACATCCTCCAGCGTGATGGCGCGGATGCCCTCCGTATGCACCTCATTGGGATACACATGCTTGCCGAAGCAGAGCGAGGCCAAAATACAAATTTTGCGGCAGGCGTCGTGGCCGTCCACATCCGCCGTGGGGTCGGGCTCCGCGTAGCCGTTTTCCTGCGCCAGGCGCAGCGCATCCGTAAAGCTCATGCTGTCCTGTATCATCTTGGTTAAAATAAAATTGGTTGTGCCGTTGAGAATGCCGGCAATCTCCACCAGCTCATTGGCGGCAAGGCACTGCGAAATCGGGCGGATAATCGGTATTCCGCCGCCCACACTGGCCTCAAACAGGAAGTTGGCGTTATGCTCCTGCGCCGTGCGCAGCAGCTCACAGCCCTTTTCCGCAACCAGCTCTTTGTTGGAGCTTACAACGCTCTTGCCCGCGTTCAGGCAGGCCAGAACAAACTCGTAGGCCGGGTGAATCCCGCCGATGGTTTCCACCACTACCTGCACGCTCTCGTCCTGTAAAATAATGCCAATATCCCGAATAATCAGGTGCTCGTTCACATCGCCCGTAAAGTCGCGGATATCCAAAATATATTTCAGCTCCAGCTCCGGCTGCAGGCTGCGCTTCACAATGCTGTCATGGTTTTTGTTAAACAGCTGCGCAACGCCGGAACCGATATTGCCGTAGCCCATAATCGCTACATTCATTTCTCTAGTCCTCTTACAGTATAATTTCGCCAATGGTGCCGGGGGCGCAGCAGGCGGCGTTAGATTCGTCCGTATCGATATGCATGGCAAGCGCATATTCCGGATGCACCCGCGCAACAACATCACCGAAAATCAGGTCGCGCTCCTTGGAGGGCACCTTCACCATAACAATCTGCTTATCCGCAATGCCGTATTCGGCTGCGGATTCCGGCGTCATATGAATGTGGCGCTTGGCAACAACAACGCCCTCTTGCAACTCCACCTCACCCTTGGGGCCAACAATTTTGCACGGGGCGCTGCCGGCGAGAACGCCGCTCTCCCGAATGGGAGCGGAAAGGCCGATGCTGCGCGCATCGGTTGCGGAAAGCTCAACCTGGGTCTGCTTACGCTCCGGGCCAAGTATCGAAACGCCGGAAAAGCTCCCCTTCGGGCCGATAACCGCAATGCGCTCCTCGCAGGCAAACTGCCCGGGCTGAGAAAGGTCTTTTTTCGGCGTGAGCTGATAGCCCTCACCAAACAAAATGTCCAAATCCTCCCGGCTTACATGCGCATGGCGCGCGGAGGTTTCAATTAAAACAGGTCTTTCCATGGACGTTCACATCTCTTTCTTTTATTATGTATGTTATCCCAGAATAAATTTCTGGGTCGAAGTATAGCGCATCTGTGCTCCAAACGCAATACCCTTTGCGTTTGCCCTTACCTCCGCATCTGTGCAGAAGCGGAAGGTTACACTGCGCAGCCTGGCGCTGTCAATGGCAATGCTGCACTTGATTTCACAATTCCGATAGTTGGGCTTATATTCCTCAAAAACAAGAAATTTCTCAAACTTTGCAGTCTCCACCTTGTTCTCCTGCGCGGAGGTCACATTCATGAACCTGCCATGGCGTGTCTCTTCCGCAGGATTCTCCGGCAAGGCGTCTCGCTCCTCATCTTTAAACCGCAGTGTAATCTCATAGCTGCCGTTTTTTTCAACGCACTGCGCATCCTTCACATCGCTGACTTCCATTTTACTGGCATAGTTTTGACCCTTCACCGGGAACAGGCTATGGTCAGCGCCCTTGGGCACCGGGCTCTGCGCGCGGGGCTCTTGGTCAAACAGATTGACAATGGGTTTGACCAGACTGTTCATCAGGGCATTGCCCAGCTTGATTTCGCCGATATAGGTGGTCTCTGTCCAACGGAAGCCGGGCTTCTCCCGCTTCACACGGTTGGCGGCCTCGTTATAGTATTGCACAATTTCCGCCTTTGTCTGCGGCATTTTTGCAGCTGCCTGCGTTACCGTTGTTGCGGGCGGCACAGTCTGCGAGAGCTGCTGCGTTGTGGTGCCTTCGGTGCTGTGCGGAGCTGTGGTTGTTGCCGCTCGGAGCTGATTACTTGTGCTCTGCTGTATCGTGGTTGATTCCTTCGTTGTCGGTGCTGCGGCAGAACTGCCCGGCGGCACTGATGTGAATTGATTCTGTGTTACAGTCGTTTCGGTTGTACCCTCACCTTCGCCCTGTGTTCCACGCACACAGGAAGTGCACACGGCAATGGGCAGGCAAACCGCAACCAACAAACAGCCATATTTCACTTTCACATAAATCCCCCTGTTTCTCATAGCACAGAATTCATATTACTTTTGAGGAAGGCTCAATTCATGAATGAACAATCCGCTGAGCAGCTTTGGCTCAAACCACGTAGATTTCGGCGGCATAATCTCTCCGGCGTCCGCGATATCCATCAGCTCCGTCAGCGTGGTGGGATACATGGCAAAGGCAACCGCCATGTCACTGTTCACACGGCGCTCCAGCTCCCGTAACCCCCGGATTCCGCCGACAAAATCAATGCGCTTATCCGTGCGCGGGTCCGTAATGCCCAAAACCGGCGCAATGAGGTTGTTTTGCAGAATGGAGACATCCAGGGAGCCGACAGGGTCGTTTTCCGGAAAGCTGCCGGGCTTTGCCGTCAAGCAATACCATTTGCCCTTCAAGTACATACCAAAAGTATGCGGCTGCTTGGGGGTATACGGCTCCGTGCTGCCGATAAGCTCCACGGAAAAGCTTAGGGTCAGGCGCTCCAAAAACGCGTCCGGCGTCATGTTATTCAAATCCCGCACCAAGCGGTTGTAATCCAATATCTTCAGTTCTTCCTGCGCAAAGGCGACCGCGAGGAAATAATTAAACTCTTCCTCCCCGGTATAGCCCGGGGTCGCCTCCCGCCGCCGAAGCCCCACCTTAACAGCCGAGGCCGCACGGTGATGTCCGTCTGCGATATACAGGCTTTCCACATCGCCGAACAGCGCTTGCAGCTGCGTAATAACCTGCGGGTCATTCACAACCCATACCGTCTGTTGCACACCCTGCTCGGAATAAAAGTTATACACCGGCGCATTGGCGTTCATCCAAGCTGTCATCAGCGCGGAAAGCTCCGGCTTACTGCGGTAGCAAAGAAAGATGGGGCCGGTGTTCGCGTCCAGCGTATCCACATGGCGGATGCGATCCTCCTCCTTGTCTGCGCGGGTTTTTTCGTGTTTTTTGACAACTTGATTGAGGTAATCGTCAATAGATGCGCAGCCAACAAGCCCCGTTTGGCTCCGGCCGTTCATCACCTGGCGGTAAATATAAAAATTCGCCTGCGCGTCGCGGCGGCAGATTTTATCCTTGCCGAGCCTGCGCATGTTTTCCCGCGCTTTTTGATATACCGCGTCGCTGTAAAGGTCGGTATCCTCCGGCAGGTCAATCTCCGCCTTGTCCACATGCAAAAAGGAATATTCCTTGCCCTGCACCATGGTACGCGCTTCCTCAGAGCTCATCACATCATAAGGCAGCGCCGCCACCTGCGCGGCGTACTGCGGCTGCGGACGCACCGCACGGAAGGGTCGAAAAATTGCCATTTTCTTAACTCCTTTACCCCGTATTAGGAATATTGTATACGAATCCCGCTGCCCTGTCAATTTCCGTGCCGGAAAAATTCGCAGGGCAGCGGGCACTTTTCTTGTGGATTGTGCGAGGTTCTATAAATTCAGAGCAGCAAACCGGCCAATAAGCCGGAGCTCCACGCCCATTGCAGGTTGTATCCGCCGCAGGCACCGTCCACGTCCAGCAGCTCGCCCGCACAGTATAGACCCGGGCAGTGGCGGGACGCCAGCGTTTCCGCGTCAAATTCCGCCAGCGCCGCGCCGCCGCGCGTAATTTGGGCGTTCTCAAAACCCCTGGTGCCCGTGATTTGCAACGGAAAATGTTTTGCGCTGTAACAGATGCGTTCCCACTGCGCTTCGCCAACCTCCTGCCCCGGTGTAATCCCGGCAGCCCGGCAAACGGCATGGCCCACCATTTTGGGCAGCAGGCCGGTCAACACAAGCTCCACAGGCAGCGCCGCGCACTGCAGGGTGTGCTCCCGCAGCTCCTCCTGCGTCAGCGCGGGCAGCAAATCCAGCTCCAACTCACAGGGAAAGCGCTCCAAGAACCGGCTCATATCCATGGCCGCGATGCCGGAAAGCCCCCCGGCGGTGAACAGTATCTCCCCGCGCACGCGGTTTTCTCCATCGCGCAACACCGCATCGTGTACGCGCAGCCCCGCGAGCGCCTTTGTCTGCTCCTGCGGTGCCGTGAGGGAAACCAGCGCTGGGGTGAGAGGCGTAACGCTGTGATCCAGCGCACGCAGCAGGGCATATCCGCTGCCGTTGGAGCCCTGCGCCGGGGCGGCCTTTCCCCCGGTGGCGAGAATCAGTTTTTCGGCAGCAATGGAATCGTTTATAACAAAACCCTGCTCCGTTTGTTGCACGCGCTCCACCGGCGTATCACAGCGAAGTTCCACTCCGCTGCGCTCCAGCCCGGCGCGCAGGGTGTCCAGCACCCCGGAAGCCGTGTTGCTCATGGGATAGATGCGTCCTGCGCTGTCTTGATAACAAAGCAAGCCAAGGGAACGAAAAAACGCAAGGGTCTCTCCCGGCGGAAAACGCTGTAGTGCCGGGGCTGTAAACGCCCCTGCGTGATAGCAATGCGAATCGCAGGCAATGTTGGAGAGGTTGCAGCGCCCGTTCCCGGTGGCAAGCAATTTTTTCCCGATGCGGGGCAGCCGCTCAAGCAAAATAATCCGTCGCTCCGGATAGTGCCGCGCGGCCTGAATCGCGGCGGTGATACCCGCCGCACAAGCGCCGACTATTGCCAGGTCATACCGCTCCATTGTGACTCCCCAATCAAACATGATAGATAATGTTGCCGATTTGAAACACCAAAAAGCTGACCAGCCAGGCCATAACGGTTTGAAAACCCAGGGCAAATGCCGTCCATTTTGCGCTTCGCATCTCCCGCCGGATGGCCGCTATCGCCGCAACGCAGGGGATAAACAGCAGGGAGAAGGTCAAAAACGCGTAGCCTGCGGGCGGTGTAAACACTTGATTGAGCAGCTGCGTCAACCCGCTCGCCGCCTCCCCGCCCGTGCCGTAGAGAATGCCCAGGGTGCTGACAATGGATTCCCTTGCAATCAGTCCGCTCACCATGGCAACGGAGCTTTTCCAGTCCCCAAAGCCCAGGGGGCGAAACAACGGCGCGATACCTTTGCCGATGGAGGCGAGGATGCTGTCCGCGCTGTCCGCGACGGGCTGCAGATGCATATTAAAGTATTGCAGCGCCCAAATGAGAACACTGGCAAGCAGCAGTACCGTGCCCGCCTTGGTCAAAAAGTCCCGCAGCTTTTCCCACAGATGCAAGCGCAGGGTTTTGAAGGTTGGCAGGCGATAGGGCGGCAATTCCATCACAAAGGAGGAATGCCCGCCGCGCAGCACGGTTTTTTGCAAAATAAACGCGCTGACAATGGCCACTGCAATGCCCAGTGCATACAGCGAAAACACAACCACCCCCCGGTTTGCCGCAAAAATCGCAGGGATAACCAAGGCATACACCGGCATTTTCGCGCTGCAGGACATGAACGGCACCAGCATCACGGTCAGCCTGCGGTCTTTTTCGTTGGCAAGAGAGCGCGTTGCCATCAACGCAGGCACAGAGCAGCCAAAGCCCATGAGCATGGGCACAAAGGACTTTCCGGAAAGACCGATGGAGTGCAGCGCCCTGTCCATAATAAACGCGCCTCGCGCCATGTAGCCGCTGTCCTCCAAAACAGATAAAAACAAAAACAGCAGCGCAATCTGGGGCAGAAAGGAGAGCACCGCGCCCAAGCCGGCCAGCACACCGTCACAAACCAGGCCGGTCAGCCAGGCTGCCGTGCCCCAGTCGATCAATACCTGCCGCACCAACCCGGCAAACTGCACGTTAATCAGTCCGTCCACCAAATCCACCAGCCTGCCGCCGAGTGCGCCGAACGTGAGGTAAAACACCAGCAGCATCACCAGCGCGAACAGCGGAATGGCAAAAAAACGATTGGTCACAATCCGGTCAATTTTATCCGAAACCGTAAAGCTGCCCTGCTCCTTTTTCCGCGTGAGCACCTTATCGCGCACGGAGCAGATATAGCGGAATTTTTGGTCCGCCACGAGCACCTCGCGGTCCAGGCTCTGTGTTTGTGTCGCCTGCACCATCAACTCTATGTATTCCAATGTGGCACTGTCCAGCTGCAGCTCCTCCCGCGTGGGGGCATCGCCCTCCGCGAGCTTAACCGCCGCCCAGCGCGGCGGAATCCGCCTCTCTTCGCAGCGCTGCGCAATCAACCCCTGTGTGCTGTCAATGAGCGTTTTTAGCTTGCCCGTATAAATTGCGGGGGCACCCGCGTTCACATGGCGGTCAATATGCCTGGAATTGCCCGCGTGAAGTAGCTCATGCTCCGCCGCCCGCAGCAGCTTGGGGATGCCCTCCCCTTTCGCCGCGCTGATGGGCACAATGCGAAAGCCCGTCAGGTTCTCCAGCAGCGGCACATCCAGATGATCCCCCTGTTTTTGCACCACATCCATCATATTCAGGGCAATCACCATCGGCATACCCAGCTCCGAAAGCTGCAAGCTGAGGTAGAGGTTCCGCTCCAAATTGGTTGCATCCACAATGTTGATGAGCAAATCCGGCTTTTCATTTAAAATATAATTCCGCGTTACCAGCTCTTCCATGGAATAGGGAGACAGGGAATAAATCCCCGGCAAATCAACCAGAGTAATCTCCTCTTTGCCGTCCCGCAGTCTGCCCTCTTTTTTCTCCACGGTAACACCCGGCCAGTTGCCCACATATTGGTTGGAGCCGGTCAGCGCGTTGAACAGCGTTGTTTTCCCGGAGTTCGGATTGCCTGCCAGCGCATAGCGTAAACCCATAGCTTTTATTCACACTCCACTGTAATGGTCTGCGCCTCACTCTTGCGCAGGCTGAGTTCGTAACCGCGCACATTGATTTCCAGCGGATCGCCCAAAGGCGCCGCCTTGCGCATGATAATCACCGCGCCGGGCGTTATGCCCATATCAATAATATGCCTGCGCAGCGCACCGGAATCCCCCAGAGCCGTAACCACACCCCGCTCACGCGGCTTCATTTTATCCACGGTTTTTTGCATGACTGCCTCCATCGGTTAGTTATCCATTGCTAACTCCATTATATTGGTTTCACTCCGCTCTTGTCAAGATACAGCTTGTTTTGAGTTTTTCATTTGTGTTACTTGCCAAAACTGACAGAAATTTTCTGTCGATTTTCGCAAAATAAATGTTTCTTTTTTTTTTGCGTTATGATATACTGATGACAAGTGCGAAAAACAGCATGGATATGTTGTTTTTCTTGCAAATAACTGGAACAAGAGTTTAGGAGGAACGGCTGTATGCTCAAAAAAATCAGCAAAATTCCGTTTCAGGGGACGCCGGAGCAGGCGGCAGAGCTGCAAACTGTCATCGCAGAAAATAAGGGTGACAACAGTATGCTCATGCACGTGATGCAAAAGGCACAGGCCATTTACGGCTATCTGCCCTTCGAGGTGCAGGTTATGATAGCCGACGGCATGGATATCCCCCTGGAGAAAGTCTACGGAGTCTCAACCTTTTATGCGCAGTTTGCGCTCTCCCCCAAGGGCAAGTACAATGTCTCCATCTGCCTTGGCACCGCGTGCTACGTAAAGGGTGCGCATGAAATTTTGGATAAGGTGAGCGAGATCCTTGGCATTGCGGCGGATGAATGCACCGCGGACGGGCGCTTTTCTGTGGAGGCCTGCCGCTGCATCGGCGCCTGCGGCCTTGCCCCGGTGATGACGGTGAACGACGATGTTTACGGGAAGCTTACTGTCAACGAAATCCCCGGCATCCTTGCAAAATATCAAACAGACGAGGCATGAGGGAATTATCCTTGCATGTACTGGACATTGCGCAGAACTCGATTCGCGCAAACGCAAAGCTAACCCGCATCACGCTTTGTGAGGACAGCGCCGTCCATACCCTGGAGATTACCGTTGCCGATAACGGCTGTGGCATGAGCGAAGAACAGCTGGCAAGGGTATGTGACCCGTTTTTTACCACGCGGGAAACACGAAAAATTGGGCTGGGAGTCTCCCTGTTTCAATTGGCGGCGGAGCAAACAGGCGGGAGCTTCTCCATACAATCCGCGCCGGGCGAGGGCACAACGACGCGGGCGCTGTTTCACACCAATCATTTGGACTGCGCCCCTCTGGGCGACATGGCATCCACCGTGCAAGCCCTGATTACCATGAATTGCGAGCGGGATTTTCTTTACACCCACACGGTGGACGGAAACAGCTTTACGCTCGACACCGCGCAGCTGCGGGAAATGTTGGACGGTGTGCCCTTCAGCGAACCGGATATCGCCGCATGGCTGCTGGAATATCTGAATGAAAACATTCAAACCCTAGAAAGGAACACAATATTATGAAATCATTAGCGGAATTAAACGCATTACGCGACAAGGCGAAAGCCACCATGACCCTGCGGGAGGATAACAGCGAGGTAACACGCGTTGTCATCGGCATGGCGACCTGCGGCATTGCCGCCGGCGCGCGCCCGGTTTTAAACGCCTTTGTGCAAGAGACGGCGCGCCGCCAGCTGACGAATGTTGTCGTTTCCCAAACCGGCTGCATCGGCATGTGCCAGTATGAGCCGATTGTGGAGGTTTTGGAGCCGGGCAAAGAGAAAGTGACCTATGTGAAAATGACGGAAGAGATGGTCGGCCGTGTTGTGAGCGAACACCTGGTGAACGGCAAGCCCGTGAAAGAATTTACCGTCGGCGCAATCGCGAAATAAATTGGAGGGAATACAACTATGTTTCGATCCCATGTGTTAGTGTGCGGCGGTACCGGCTGCACCTCGTCCAACAGCGAGGGCATTATCAAACGCTTTGAGGAAACCATCGCCGAAAAAGGGCTGAAGGATGAAATTGCGGTTATCCGCACAGGCTGCTTCGGCCTGTGTGCGCTTGGCCCGATTGTTATTGTTTACCCCGAGGGCTGTTTTTACAGCGAGGTTAAGGTAGATGACGTTTCCGAAATCGTAGAAGAGCATCTGCTGAAGGGGCGCATTGTTAAACGCCTGCTATATGATGAGACAGTGGACGCCGATGCGGTGAAGTCCCTCGGCGAAACGGACTTTTATAAAAAACAAAAGCGCGTTGCCCTGCGCAACTGCGGTGTAATCAATCCGGAGAGTATTGAAGAATACATAGCGCTGGACGGCTATCAGGCGCTGGCAAAATGTTTGACCGAGATGAAACCGCAGGATGTTATTCAGGTCATGAAAGATTCCGGCCTGCGCGGCAGAGGCGGCGGCGGCTTTCCCACGGGCATGAAGTGGGAGTTTACTACCAAGTTTGACGCCCCGCAAAAATACGTTGTCTGCAACGCGGACGAGGGCGACCCCGGCGCGTTTATGGACCGTTCCGTTTTGGAAGGCGATCCGCACTGCATCGTGGAAGCAATGACCATCTGCGGCTATGCCACCGGCGCCACGGAAGGCTACATCTATGTACGCGCGGAATACCCCATTGCGGTTAAGCGTTTAGAAATTGCGATTGAAACCGCGAAAGAATACGGCTTTTTGGGCAAGAATATCTTTGAGAGCGGTTTTGACTTTGATTTACATGTCCGTTTGGGCGCAGGCGCCTTTGTCTGCGGCGAGGAAACGGCTTTGATGACTTCCATCGAGGGCAACCGCGGCGAGCCCCGTCCCCGCCCGCCTTATCCGGCGCAAAAGGGTCTGTTCGGTATGCCTACCACGGAAAACAACGTAGAAACCTTTTCCAACGTGCCGCAGATTATGCTCAACGGTGCACAGTGGTTTTCCTCCTTCGGCACGGAACGCTCCAAGGGCACCAAGGTGTTCGCCCTGGGCGGCAACATTAAAAACACCGGCCTGGTGGAAGTGCCCATGGGCACCACGCTGCGTGAAATCGTGGAGGAAATCGGCGGCGGCATTCCGAATGGCAAAAAGTTTAAGGCCGCGCAAACCGGCGGCCCCTCCGGCGGCTGTATCCCCGCCTCTCTGCTGGATACCGCAATTGACTATGACAATTTGACGGCCATCGGCTGCATGATGGGTTCCGGCGGCTTGATTGTTATGGACGAAGACAACTGCATGGTAGACATCGCCCGTTTCTTCTTAGACTTTACGGTGGATGAATCCTGCGGTAAATGCTCCCCCTGCCGCATTGGCACCAAGCGCATGCTGGAGATTTTGGACAAGATTATCGCCGGCAACGGCAGCTTGGCCGATATCGACAAGCTGGAAGAGCTGGCCTACCATGTGAAGGAAAATTCACTGTGCGGCCTTGGGCAGACAGCGCCCAACCCTGTGCTTGCAACCTTGAAGTTTTTCCGCGAGGAATATCTTGCGCATGTGGAAAAGAAAACCTGCCCCGCGGGCGTGTGCAAGGCACTGCTCAATTACTGGATTGACCCGGACAAGTGCATTGGCTGCACCCTTTGCGCCAGAGCCTGCCCTGTCGGCGCAATCACAGGCGCACCCAAGGTTAAGCATGTGATTGACACCGAAAAATGCATTAAGTGCGGCGCCTGTGAGGAAGCCTGTAAGCGCACGAAAGCGGTTTTCAAGGTCTGATATCATTCACCTGCTGCCTACAACAATAGGAGGTTCATACCATATGGACAATCTTGTCAATTTAAAAATAAACAACGTTGCAATTCAGGCTCCGGCCGGCTCCACTATTCTGGAAGCCGCACGCCTTGCGGGGATTGAAATCCCCACCCTTTGCTACTTGAAAAAAATTAACGAAATCGGCGCCTGCCGTATTTGTATGGTGGAAGTGAAGGGAGCGCGCTCCCTTGTGACAGCCTGCGTGTTTCCGATTGCGCAGGGCATGGAGGTGTTCACCAACACTGCCAAGGTGCGTAAATCCCGCAAGCTGACGCTGGAGCTGATTCTCTCCACGCACGAGCGCCACTGCCTTTCCTGCACACGCAGCGGCAATTGCGAGCTGCAGCAGCTGTGTAAAGAATTCGGCGTAGATGATGAAACCTATTTTGAGGGCGAAAACCCGCATTATGAGTTTGACGACTCCGCCGCCCACATGATTCGCAACAACAACAAGTGCATCCTCTGCCGCCGCTGCATTGCCGCCTGTAACGACCAGCACGTTTCCGTTATCGGCGCAAACGCCCGCGGCTTTGATACGCACATTGGCTCCGCGTTTGACAAAGATTTGGCGGATGTCTCCTGCGTTTCCTGCGGCCAATGCGTTGTCAACTGCCCCACCGGAGCCCTTTTGGAAAAAGATGACACCGACAAAGCACTTGCCGCCATTAACGACCCGGATAAATTTGTTATCGTCAACACCGCGCCCTCTATCCGCGTAACCTTGGGCGAATGCTTTGGCATGCACCTTGGCACCAACGTGCAGGGCAAAATGGTTGCCGCGCTGCGCCGCCTCGGTTTTGACAAGGTGTTTGACACCGACTTTGCGGCCGACCTCACCATTGTGGAAGAGGCCAATGAGTTTGTGGAGCGCGTGAAGGACGGCGGTGTTCTGCCGATGATTACCTCCTGCTCCCCGGGTTGGGTAAAATACTGTGAGCACTATTACCCCGAGTTGCTGCCTCATCTTTCCAGCTGCAAATCCCCGCAGCAGATGTTCGGCGCGATGATGAAAACCTGGTACGCCAAGAAAAACAACATTGACCCCGAAAAAATTGTGGTTGTGGGCATCATGCCCTGCACTGCGAAAAAGTTTGAGGCAAAGCGTGATTACCAGGCGGCGGCGGGCATGGCCGATGTGGACATTGCGCTGACCACGCGTGAGCTTGCGCGCATGATAGAAAGCGCCGGCATTTTCTTCCCGAAGCTGCCGGACGAGGAGTTTGACAACCCGCTGGGCGAAGCCTCCGGCGCGGGACTCATCTTTGGTGCCACCGGCGGCGTTATGGAAGCCGCCCTGCGCACGGCTGTAGAAACCTTGACGGGCAAACCGCTGGATAAGGTGGATTTCACAGAGGTGCGCGGCACCAAGGGCATCAAAGAAGCCACCTACAACATCAACGGCATGGATGTTAACGTCTGTGTGGCGAGCGGGCTTTCCAACGCGCATGAGGTGATGGAGCGCGTAAAGAACGGCACGGCGAACTATCACTTTATTGAAATCATGGCCTGCCCCGGCGGCTGTGTCAACGGCGGCGGCCAGCCAATTCAACACGCGGTTGTGCGCAACTTCATTGACCTGCGCGGTATTCGCGGCCAGGCGCTGTATACGGGGGATGAAAACCTTCCGGTGCGCAAATCCCACGAAACTGAGGCAATCAAAACCGTTTATGCCGAATTCCTCGGCAAACCCGGCAGCCACAAGGCGCACGAGGTGCTGCACACCATGTATGGCAAACGCCCGAAATATCAATAACAAAACAGAAAAACGGCGGAGAGTAGCGTCACAGTCTCTCCGCCGTTTTTTATTTTGGTATAACCACAACTTTTTATTGACAAAATTTGCAGCATTTGTTATTCTATTGTTGGTTAGCTTCTGCTAACCAATTCGTAAGTCTGCGAGTTAGTGATTGCTAACTCACGGAGAACAGGAAGGACGCCTATGATGCCGTTACTATTTGCCGTGGTGGGCGAAGAGAATACCATTAAAAAAGTCGGCGGAAAACCGGAGCTACGGAAACACTTGGAGAATCTTGGCTTTGTTGCAGGCAGCACGGTTACGCTTATCTCCAGTGCAGCTGGGAACATCATAGTCAATGTCAAAGAAAGCCGCATTGCGCTTGGGCGCGATATGGCCAGTAAAATCATGATTTAATGAAGGGAAAAGCGCAATGAAAACATTGAAAGACGCAAAGGTCGGGCAAACGCTTGTGGTGAAAAAACTTTACGGCGAGGGCGCGGTGAAACGCAGGATTATGGACATGGGCATTACCAGGGGCACACAGATTTTTATTCGTAAGCTTGCGCCATTGGGTGACCCGTTGGAGGTCAATGTGCGCGGGTATGAGCTTTCGCTGCGCAAGGCGGATGCGGAGTTGATTGAGATTGTGTGATGGCAATTTCATTTCACGAAGAGTTAGCGTTTGCTAACTCTATATGGGAAAGGACGGATACAGCATGGGCACACGCATTGCTTTAGCAGGGAACCCAAACAGCGGCAAAACAACCTTATTCAACGCCTTAACCGGCTCCAACCAGTTTGTCGGAAACTGGCCCGGCGTTACGGTGGAAAAGAAGGAAGGCAAATTAAAGGGCCAAAAGGATGTTATAATTACAGACCTCCCGGGCATTTACTCCCTCTCCCCCTACACGCTGGAGGAGGTTGTGGCGCGCAATTATTTGATTGAGGAACGTCCCGATGCTATTTTAAACATTGTGGATGGCACCAACCTGGAACGCAACCTTTACCTCACCACCCAGCTCACGGAACTTGGTATCCCTGTGGTGGTTGCAATAAATATGATGGATTTGGTGCATAAAAGCGGTGACAAACTGCAAATAGAAGCGCTTTCCCGCGAGCTGGGCTGTGAGGTTGTGGAAATTTCTGCCCTAAAGGGTAACGGCATTCAACAGGCGGTGCAGGCCGCTATTGGGGCGGCAGGGCGCACGAAAACTGTGCCGATGCACAGCTTTTCCGGTGCAGTGGAACATGCCCTTGCACATATTGAGGAGGCCGCCGTACATAATATGCCCGCCGAGCAGCAACGCTGGTTCGCCATTAAGCTGTTTGAGCGCGATGAGAAGGTGCTCACGCGGCTCAAGCCGGATGCCGCTGTTCTTGCGCATATCGAGCAAGACATTGCAGCGGCGGAACAGGAGCTGGATGACGACGCGGAGAGCATCATAACCAACGAGCGCTATCTTTACATTTCCGCCATCCTAAAAGGCTGCTATAAGAGGCAGGATGCAAGCAGGCTTTCCAACTCCGATAAAATTGACCGCGTGGTTACCAACCGTTTTGCGGCTCTGCCTATTTTTGCGCTTGTGATGTTCCTGGTCTACTATATCTCCGTTTCCACCGTCGGCACGGTGGCGACGGATTGGGCGAACGACGGCGTTTTTGGCGATGGCTGGCACCTGCTTGGCATCGGCAGCAGTGCATTTGCTCAGGCAGAGGAAGACTATGCCGAGCCCGCCGCCGTTATGGAGGCCTTTGAAGCCGCGGCGGAGGAGGCAGAGCTGGAGTCGGAAACAGCCACAGCCCTCACTGCCACCGCTCGTATCTATGACGAAAACGGTTCTGTGGAGAAAGAAATTCCCGTTGCTTTCGCAGATTATCAGCAGGCCGCCGCGCTGGCGGAGCCGAACCCGGCGGAATACGGGGTATGGATCCCCGGCATACCCGCTGTTTTGGGCGGCTGGCTGGAGAGCGTTGAGACCGCCGATTGGCTGAACGGGTTAATTATGAACGGCATTGTTGCCGGCGTGGGCGCTGTGCTGGGCTTTGTGCCACAGATGCTGATTCTATTTTTGCTGCTTGCGTTTTTAGAGGGCTGCGGTTATATGGCGCGCGTGGCCTTTGTGATGGATCGAATCTTTCGCAAATTCGGCTTGTCCGGCAAGTCCTTTATTCCCATGCTCATCGGCACCGGCTGCGGTGTGCCCGGTATTATGGCCTCCCGCACGATTGAACATGACCGCGACCGCAAAATGACGATTATGACAACCACATTCATCCCCTGCGGCGCAAAGCTGCCCATTATCGCGCTGATTGCGGGTGCCATGTTCGGCGGTGCTTCCTGGGTGGCACCCAGCGCATACTTCATTGGTATTTTTGCCATCATTTTTTCGGGCATTGCTTTAAAAAAAACACGTCTGTTCGCGGGGGATCCGGCTCCCTTTGTGATGGAGCTGCCTGCCTATCACCTGCCCACTCTCAGCGGGCTGCTGCGCTCCATGTGGGAACGCGGCTGGTCCTTCATCAAAAAAGCGGGCAGCATCATCCTGCTGGCCACTGTGTTTGTTTGGTTTAGCTCCAACTTCGGCTGGGCGGAAGGTTCCTTCGGCATGGTAGACATGAACGACAGTATTTTAGCCACCCTCGGGAGCGCGATTTCCTGGATATTTGCCCCGCTCGGCTGGGGACACTGGCAGGGGGCTGTCGCCTCCATAACCGGCTTGATTGCCAAGGAAAACGTGGTAGGTACCTTTGGTGTGTTGTTCGGCGGCTTTGACGAGGTGGCGGAAAACGGCTGGCAAATCTGGAGCAACATGCGCGCCGCCTTCTCCCCGCTCGCCGCCTATTCTTTCCTTACATTTAACCTGCTTTGCGCCCCCTGCTTCGCCGCAATAGGCGCAATCCGGCGCGAGATGAACAATTGGAAGTGGACAACCTTCGCCATCGCCTACCAGTGCCTGCTCGCCTACGCCGCGGCGCTGATGGTTTACCAGTTTGGCTTACTGTTCACCGGCGGCATGCAAATTGCCGGACTGTTGGCCGCCGCCCTCCTGCTCGTGGGCATGCTGTTTCTGCTGCTGCGCCCGGAGCGGCGGAAAACGTGCAAATAACACCTCGCCCCCTGCGCATGCGCAGGGGGCGTTTGTTTCTGGTCTATATCGCGTTTGCCGGGTAATGCGCCTGCACATAGGCATCCATCGCCTCAGCCACCCGCTGGGAGACCTGCACGGCCTCGACTACGGTTTTCGCGCCGGTCACAACATCGCCTCCGGCGAATACACCCTCCCGGGTTGTGTGGCCAAAATAATCCACCGAAACCAGTCCGCCTGCGGTCACCTCAATTCCGGTGGTGGAGGAGACGATGACAGAGCGCGGCCCCTGGCTGATGGCAATGATGACCGAATCGGAAGGCTCCAATTTTTCACTGCCCGGAACGGGGCGAGCCTGCAACCTGCCGCTTTCATCGGTATAGAGCTCAGAATCCGCGAAAATTACGCCCTCGTCCGTGATTTCCAGGGCTGTGCGCAGCAGTTCAAATTTTACGCCGTCAATTTTTGCGTATTCAATTTCCCCCGCGCGGGCAGTGATGCCGGATTCGTCAAGGTGGCAAAACACTTGCACCTGCCTGCAGCCGTGGCGCACAGCGGTACGTGCTACGTCAATGGCCACATTCCCCGCGCCGATAATGGTTAAGGACTCACCAAGCCGGTATACATCTGGGTTTTTCAAGTATTCGATTGCGTAGTGCACCTGCCCCAGGCTTTCGCCCTTGATGTTTAACTTACGGGGGCGCCAAACGCCCGTGCCCATGAAAACGGCGCGGAAACCGTCGCGGAACAAATCGTCAACGCTAAGATTTGTTCCGATTGCTGTATTGGGGCGAATCTTGACCCCGCTTTGGTAGAGGACTTCCACCAGGCGGTCAATCACGGTTTTGGGCAGGCGAAACTCCGGAATGCCGTAGCGCAGGACACCGCCGACATAATCATAGCTCTCAAAAATCGTTACATCATAGTTCCGCTTTGCCAGCAAAAAGGCAATCGTAATACCGGCAGGTCCGGAGCCGATGATGGCAATTTTTCCGTTTTCTTTGGTGGATGGGATAGGGTGGTAAATGTTCAAGTAGAAGTCCGAAATATATTTTTCAATCGCGCTGATAAAAACGGGCATCCCCTTTTTCCCCAAAACGCAGTGCCCCTCGCACTGGTTTTCCTGGTGGCAAATATGACTGCAGACCAACGAAAGCGGGTTGTTTTCAAACAACATATTTCCGGCATCCGCAAGCTTGTTATCCAACAATAGGGCGATGACGTCGCGAATGGGGGTGCCAATCGGGCAGCCGGTGCTGCAGAGCGGATTTTTACACTGCAGGCAGCGCTTGGCGTCGTCAATAATATGCTTGCTCATGGCATCCTCCGTTTATAATGCTGTTGCCGCAAACTGCGCGAGTTCCTCGTGTTTTTGCAGCTCTTCCAGCAAAAAGGCATCCTGTTTTTCCTGCGCCAGGGCGGCGATGCGGGCATACTGTTTGGCGTCTTCCTCATCCGCGCAGCCGTTATCCAGGTTTTCCGAGGCAGCCCGCAGGCGCAGCGCACATACATACTGCGCATGCTTTTTCTCTGTTAAGTCATAGAAAAACATGGGAATCATGGCCGCCGCACTGCCGATGGCCGCCACAACGGTAATCCAATAAAACGCGCCGCTGCGCAAAGAGGCGTCCTGCAGCGCTGTTTTGATGTTGTCATCAAAGTGAATGCCCGCAATCGAGAGCGCAATGGGCATGAGCATGCTGGTGAAAAAGCCCGTGATGGTTAGAATGAAGGCGCTGTAATTCTGCCAAAAGCCCTCCAGGCGTTTGCCGGTTTTCCACTGCTGATAGTCCAGCACGTCCGAAACCATGATGGCGGACATATACCCAACGCCGCTGAACAGGTTTTGAAAAAAGATGCCGCCCAAAATCAAATAGGGGCTGCCAAGCAGGAACAATTGCAGCGTCACCATCGCTGTAACGCCGATGTTTGCCACAAGCATGGTGTTCCGTTTCCCAAAGCGCTTCACCAGCAGCGGGCCGAACACCATGCCGGGGATGAACGCATTGTTGAGCACCATGTTGCAAATCATGGCAGCGGTGTCGCCCGCGGAACCGCCGATGGCGTAGGTACAGGTCCAAAGATAAATGTTAGCCATGCCACGCACTGCCAAGGCAGCATTTAAAATGGCCAAAATCCAAAAATACTTGTTGCCGGAGAGCGCCTTTGCACCTTCCCGGAAGGATACCCGGTTTACAAAATTGCGGCCCAGCACGGCGCGTTCCGTTGTGCCGCGGTACAAGAAAAGCAGTAGAAAAAAGCCGCCGAAAAAGGATATGGGGAAGAAGATGCGGTAAAGCATGATGTTGTTCATCCCGGACTCTTCCCCCACCGCAAAGAACGCGGCGGAAACAAGAGGGAGCGCAATATTAACCAGGGAACCGGGGATGTTGGAAAGCAGCCCCTTGAGTGCACCAATGTTTGCGCGCTCTTGCGCAACGGAAGAAATGGTTTGCTCAATCCCGGCCACGGATTGTGATAACAGGGTGTAGAAAAAAGTACCGATTTGCAGGAGCAGAAACATAACCAGCAGGCCAAGGCTTAACGTAACTTCGGAGGCCGGAATCGTGAAAACAGAAAGCTCCGGGATGGAGATGGTGAGCAGCGGTTTTTCAACCCAGCTTTGCGGAATATAGGGGATGAGGGAAAAAATAATGCCGGAGAGAAGCCCCGTCCAGAGCAAAAAAGGCTTAAATTTACCCTTTTTCGAATTGCTGTTATCCAATATTGCGGAAAGAATCGGTGCGCGAATCAACGCAATAACAGAGCCCAGAAAGCCCAGCGCAAAAATCATGCCGGGGGACGCTTCAAAATAGGAAATAATCATCGGTGTGCTCGCGGCAAGCGTTGTCCAGGTAACCAGAATGCTGAGGAACGATAAGCCGCCCGAGCCAACGGCAAACGCCGCAAACTCCTTGTAGCTGACCTGATAGCCCTGTGGAGGAGTATACCAATGTGACCTAGTTTTTTGTAGCATACCCTTTAGCTTTTCTGTCGTTTCCCGAATGTTCAATTCATCCACCCACTATTCTGTTTTTGCATTTCACGCGGCTGCGTGGTATATTGATACAAAGCATAGCACAGCCGTGCCGTTTTCGCAAGAAAAACCGAAAGGATAAGCAGTCGTATGAAAGCATACAAACTTTGGTACACGTCACCGGCCGAGGAGCCGGGCATGAGCGAGGAGGAGGCCTGGGAGCTTTGGTCGCTCCCCGTCGGCAACGGTTATTTCGGCGCCTGCGTATTCGGGCGCACGCAGACGGAGCGCATCCAGTTCACCGAAAACAGCCTGTGCAACCCGGCGGGTGCCGGAGGCCTGAATAACTTTGCGGAGCTGTATCTGGATTTTGGGCATGCGAATGTAACGGATTACAGCCGCTCGCTGGAGCTGGACACCGCGCTCGCCCTAACGGCATACCGTCATGGGGGCGTGCAGTATCGGCGCGAGTGCTTTGCAAGTTATCCCGACCAAATTTTTGCCCTGCGCCTGCAGGCGGAAACGCCGGGCGCACTCAGCTTTACCCTGCGTGCGGAAATTCCCTTTCTCAAGGACTACGGCACCACGCCGGGCGACGGCGCGGGCAAGCGCGGCACCGTGCACTCACAGGGGGATATCCTCACGCTCAGCGGCACAATGGACTATTACAACATTGCGTTTGAACTGCAGCTTTGCCTGCTACATGAGGGCGGAACGCTGCGCGCGCGGGACGGGGCGTTGATTCTGGAGCATGCAAGCAGCGCTGTTCTTCTTGCGTGCCTTGGAACAAACTACCGCATGGAGGCGCGTGTGTTTCTGGAGGAGGATCCCAAACAAAAGCTTGCCCCCTATGCACACCCGCACGAGGCGGTCTCTGCGCGTTTGCAGCGGGCGCGAGCCCTGGGCTATGAAAACCTGCGCGAGCGGCACATTGCGGATTACCGCAATTTATTCAGCCGTGTCGCCCTGGATTTGGGCGGCGAAACGGAGTTGCCAACCGACCTGTTGCTGGAGGAATACCGCGAGGATACGCATGCTGCGGCGGCACGCTATCTGGAGGAACTGTATTTTCAATACGGACGCTATTTGCTGATTGCCTCCTCCCGCCCCGGCACCACGCCCGCCAATTTACAAGGGGCTTGGAACTGCCACAACGACGCCCCCTGGAGCTGCGGCTACTGGCACAATATCAATGTGCAGATGAACTACTGGCCCGCATTTTCTACCAATCTGGCGGAGAGCTTCTCCGCCTACGCGGCCTACAACAAGGCTTATATGCCCCTAGCCAAGCAATGCGCAGACAGCTACATACGCCGGATGTATGAGGAAAACTACTCCGACACCCCTGGGGACAACGGCTGGACAATCGGCACGGCGGCCTGGCTGTATACCCTGGAGGGTTTCAGCATCCATTCCGGCCCGGGTACCGGTGCGTTCAGCGCCCTGCTGTTTTGGGATTACTACGATTATACCCGCGACAGCACCCTGCTGCGGGAGGTCTGTTACCCCGTTATGGCGGATATGGCGAAATTCCTGAGCAAAACCTTGGCGGAGCAGGAGGACGGCACACTGTTGGTAACGTATTCCGCCTCCCCGGAGCAGATTGATCCGGAGGATGAATGCTATTGCTTCACCACAGGCTGCGCGTTTGACCAGCAGATGGTTTGGGAAAACCATAAGAACACCTTGCTGGCGGCGACAATTTTGGGAACGCAGGACGCGCTGACCGAAACGCTGCGGGAACAAATCGGGCGCTTGGATCCGGTACAAATCGGCAGCTCCGGCCAGGTTAAGGAGTTCCGCGAGGAGGAGGCCTATGGGGACATCGGCGAGGAACATCACCGCCACATTTCGCAACTGGTTGGGCTCTACCCCGGCACGGTGATTCACAGCGGCACGCCGGCCTGGCTTAACGCCGCACAGCTGACGCTGAACCGGCGCGGGGATGAATCCACCGGCTGGGCCATGGCACACCGCCTGAACCTTTGGGCGCGCACCGGGGACGGAAACCGTGCGCACAAACTTTACACGGATTTGCTGCGCTACGGCACCCTGCCAAACCTCTGGGATACCCACCCGCCGTTTCAGATAGACGGCAATTTCGGCGGCACGGCAGGTGTTGCGGAAATGCTGCTGCAAAGCCATACCGGCACAATTGTCCTGTTGCCCGCTCTGCCCAACGCGTGGCAAAACGGCTCGTTTTCGGGCCTTGTGGCACGCGGAAATTTTGTTCTGAACGCGGCTTGGGAAAACGGGCGCGTTATTTCGCTCAGCGTAACGGCGCGGGCAGGCGGCAGCTGCAGCCTTGCGCTGCCGGGGGAGGATGCGCCGCGTGACGTGAGCTTTGCAGTGGGTGAAACGCAAAAAATCCTTTGATATTTTCACAAAACACACATGTGGCGCACATAAAGCAAGGGTACACTAAAGACCAGACCAAAAGAAGGGGCGAGGCATCATGGGGGAGCAAACATATCAGATCTTAATTGTGGACGATGAGGACGCCATTCGCAACGGACTGGCGGAATATGCGGAATTTATGGGTTATGCGGTGACGCAGGCCAGCGACGGCATGCAGGCAGTCGCCCTGTGCAGGGAGCAGGATTTTGACGTCATTGTCATGGATGTGATGATGCCCAAGGTTGACGGCTTCACCGCCAGCAAGGAGATCCGTAAACTCAAGGATATCCCGATTTTAATGCTCTCCGCGCGCAGCGAAGAGTATGACAAGCTTTATGGCTTTGAATTGGGGATAGATGACTATGTCACCAAACCGTTTTCCGCCAAGGAGGTCATTGCACGGATTCAAGTCATCATCAACCGCCACAAAAACAGCATACGCCAGCCGGAAACGCAGAAGGAGGTCTACACCTTCGGCGGCCTGGAGGTGGATGTCACGGGGCGTATTGTAACCATTGACGGCATAAAAACGGACTTAACGCCCAAGGAGTACGACCTGCTGTTTTATCTGGTGAAAAATAAAAACATTGCCCTAAGCCGCGAAAAACTGCTGTCCAGCGTTTGGGGCTATGATTTTTTCGGCGAGGACAGAACTGTGGATACGCACATCAAAACCCTGCGCAACAGCTTGGGCGCATATAAGGATTTAATTGTAACGCTCAGAGGGGTGGGGTATCGCTTTGAAGGTTGACTGGAAGAGCCTTAAGGTAAAAAACTGGTTGTATCTGTGCCTGTTTGCGCTGTTGATTCTTCTGGTGCTCGGTATTTTGCAGTTTGCGCTGCTGGGCCGCTTTAACGAGAACATGAAGGCGAACGAGGTGCAGCGCATCGGCCAAACCCTCACCGCGCATTATGGGCAGGAAGATTTTAACACATTAACACAGGAATATTGGCAGAAATATAACATTACCATTGCCTTAATTCCGGAATATGAGTTTGCGCAGAGCGGCCTGGAGCTGGAGATTCTCCCCAACCCGTTCCGCGGCGGCATGCGCGCCTATCTGAGCACCGAACTGCTGGAAATTCAAAAACAGTTTCAAGAGAATCCCAAAAAGGACGCAATTCATTTTTTGTTTAAAGACGAGGGGAATAAAAGCTCCAAGGCGGTGTTTGTTTCCAAGCTGCCGCAGGTGGAGAACCAGCTGGATAACGGCACGGTTTACCTGTATATCAGCGCCTTCATTCCGCCGATTGATTCCGCCATGGCGGCGCTGCGCACCCAGTTTTTGATGATGATTGTCATTCTGCTTGCCCTGTCGCTGATTATGGCACAGCTGCTTTCCAGAAAGCTCTCCCGCCCCTTGGAACGCCTGACAAAAACGGCGGAACGGCTTGCGCACGGCGATATGGAGGTTAGCTTTGAAAACAGCGATTTCCGGGAAATTCAGCAGCTCTCTGACACGCTGAATTACGCCACACGGGAATTGAGTAAAACTGAACGCTACCGCAAGGAGTTTATCGCCAACCTTTCCCACGATTTAAAAACCCCCTTAACCATCATTAAGTTTTACGGCGAGCTGATTCACGATGTTTCCGGCGAAAATCCGGAAAAGCGCAACGCCCACAGCGAAATGATTGTCAAGGAGGCGGATTGGCTGACCGGCATGGTCAACGAGGTGCTGGAGCTTTCCAAGCTGGAGGCGGATGAGCAGGCCATAGCTATGGAGCAAGTAAATCTCAGCGCCTGCCTGCAGGAAACGCTGGAGAGCTTTCAGGCGGTCTGTGAAAAAGAAGGCTATACCATTCAAACCGATATTGCGGATAATCTGTATTGCAGCGGCAGCGCCCTGTATCTCCGGCGCGCGCTGTATAACCTCATCAGCAACGCCATCAACTACACGGGGGAGGATAAGACCATTTTTGTCACCCTGCGTGATTTGGGCGGCAAGCTGCATTTCAGCGTCCGCGATACCGGCATGGGCATTCCGCAGGAAAAGATGGAAAGCATCTGGGAGCGCTATTATAAGGCGAGCGAAACACACAAACGCGCCGTCGTCGGCACGGGGCTGGGCCTCTCCATTGTAAAAAAATCACTGGAACTGCACAAGGCCGCATTCGGTGTGCAAAGCCGCGAGGGCGAGGGCAGCGTGTTTTGGTTTGAGATGGCAACGCTGCGGCAATAACAGTACTCCCATGCAATACGAACTCCAAGCAAACGGGTCCATGAAGCGCTCCTGTTCAGAGAATTCGGCTTTTTTGCAAAATTATTGTTGAAAAAATCCTGTGAATTCAGTATCATTAGCGGTGGATAAATCAATTCGGTGATTGGTAAAGGAGAGAGATTCCATGTCATCTTCCACCATGGCAACATTTTTGTTTATTTCAGTTATTGCGGGCTCCCTCGGCTGGGCAATCCGCGGCACCACCTTGGGAAAGGAAAAGGGCGCCATGCTGCCCGGCGCTATGCTGGGGCTGCTGTTTGCCTGGTTCTCGGGTATTCCTGTTTTGCAGGAAAATTTTTGGATTTTTTCCGCTGTCGGTGCACTCGGCATGTTTGTGGGCGGCACGGAGACCTATGCCCAGACCATGGACAGGGTGAAGAACGCCAAACCCTCTCCTCAGCCTGTAAGCGGCTACCTGGGCCTTGCGATGAAGGGTGCGCTTTGGTTTGGCATTGCGGCCGGCTTTTTAGGGCTGGCCTTTACCGCTATGACGGGCAAGGTTTATTCTGTTACAGAAATTCTTATTTTCTTTGCCCTGATGCCCGTGCTGCGCGCCATCGGCATCGTGGCGTTCAATCACCCATTTAAACCAAAGGAAAACGTGTTCCCCCGCATTTACCTTTCCAGCGGCCGCCGCGAGGAATGGGGCGGCATGCTGATGATGTTATTGGAGCTGCTCGTTTTTGTTCTGATAAAACAGGATGGCTACACCCTGCGCCTTTGCCTTTGGGGCATGGGCGGCGGAGCCGTTGGCTGGGTGATTGGAATTTTCTTAATGTATGTTACCATGTATCCCCTGAAAAGCGGCAAATACATCTTTGGCTCCTGGCAAAAAAAGGGTATGATTGACAACTGGAAAATCATGGAGAACACCTTGGGTGCCGTTGGAGCGCTTGGAATGGCCATCGGTTTTGCACTGGGTCATTCCGATTTGCAAATAATGTTTGTGCGTATTCAAATCGATAAACTCCCGCTCTGGAATCCCACCGCAAAACACGAGCAGCTCATTGGCTGGCTTGGCTTTGCCGCGCTGATTGTGCTGGGCGAGCTGGCCTGTGCCCTGTTCGGTGCCTGGGCGGACAAAAAGAAAAAATACGGCCGCGTGCCGGAGATTTGGCAGCAGGCAGCCTTCACTTATTTTGCAGTCCCCCTGGTGCTGTTGGGCAACCGCCGTTTTGCGCAGATGATTTCCTTTTTTGTAATGTATTGGGTTATTTCCACGCTCATGGGCCTGAGCTCCCAAAAGGTGCTCAAACTAAAAAACGGCAAGCTCATCGCCGCGGGCATGATGCTGTTAAACATTGTCATCATTATCGCGGAAATTCTGTTGCCGAACAGCTTTACTATGACGCAGACGCTGCTGATGTATTGCCTGGTGTATTTTTGTTACCAGCTGCTATTTTACGATTTGACACCGCATCGCATACAGGAAATCAAGCAACGGGCAAGGAAACGCGGCGGCTTAAGGCTGTCTTCCTTTGGAACCCTGTCCACCGTGGAAGTCTGCAAGCTGGTTGAGATTGTGATTCTTCTGGTGCTCGCGTTTCGCACTTTGCCGTAATTGCTGTTATTCCAATGCCGGATTCAGCCGTAACACAAAGCGGTAATGCATGGCCCCGCTGTGCCACATGCAAAAGTTGGTACCCCAAACATTGTTAAACAGATTGAACCAGACCCCCTTCGCGGGGTCTGGTTGTTTGTTATTGAAATCCAGGAGCGAGGGCGTTTCAAAGGCCAGCAGGGCGCTATCCAGCGCCCCAACGGAGCAGTTGTCATATACCACGCCGTAATCTGTGCCAAACAGCTTTCTGTTGCCGTTTTCCACAACGTCCGCAGGGTCAATTGCCTCGCCCAGCTTGCGCACACGCGGGTTGCTTGCAATGGGGTTCATCAGCAGCCACATGGCCTCGGCCATGCGGTTTGCGGGCTTGTCGAAATAGCGAAAATCCAAGCTAAGCTGCGTTTTTTCAAACAGCATCACCAGTTCCGCCGTGCGGGGGCAACCGTAATTGCGATAGGCCTCCTCCGGGAATTCCAGCAGGGCAATCAGGCGATTGCCCTTTTGATACAGCTCCGTTAGGTTGGGCTTATATTGGCGGTAGCGGTCGATGCCGCGTTCCATGCCCAGCTTTTGAAAATCCTCAATCGCCCATTCCACGGGCAGAATGTTGTACTGCCCAAAAAAGCGGTCATAGTCCTCCTTGCAAAATTGCTCGTAGAGGATGCGCCCCAGGATATGTGTTTCGTCCGCAAGCAGGGTGTCGCCTTGCTTCAAATATTTGATGATGCCGCGCCGATTAATTTGCACGGTATAGCCGTTGATTTCCAGCATTTCATAGGGTTTTACGCGCTGCGCGTCAGCCAGATTGCTCGGTGTTCTGCCCAAATCCCGCAGGCGGCTGAGCGCTCCCTCCCGGTTTGCGGGGGAAAGGGACTGCACGGCACCGGTAATATAAGCCCGCTGCTCCTCCCAGGAGGCCTCCATCATCTTGTAATTTTGTTTCGTGCCGCGCAGCTTATCAAACTCCGCGCGCGCAAAATGTTTATGATCTTTCAGATAAGTTTTTTCGTCTACACCCCAGGTATGCTCCGGAATCATCAGTAAACCGTGGTTGAGCTTGTTTCGCTCGCTTTCATCCTCCAAGCTGTCGCGAAAGCGCAACATGGCCTTATACATCGCCATGCGCTGCGGGTCAGAGCCAACGCCGTGAATCCAGGTATCGCCAATTTCCTGCGTGATAACAGGCAGGGTATCGGCGATTTTTTTTGCTTCGTTCGCAACATCGTTTAAGTCCGCGGCCACAATTTCTGTGTTCGGGTGCTCTGCACGCAGTTTTTCGAACAGCTTTTCCACCTGCTTTGCGCTTTGCCCGCCTGTGTTGTCGCCGGTATGCGCAAAGTACAGCGCGGCTCCGCTGTTGCCGATGGGCGCAAAATCTCCGTAACTTTGGCTGTACATGATCGTAATGGCATCCTTGCCGTTCTTCCAACGGAAAATGGGTGGCAGGTTGGGCATGGTGCAGCTTTCGTTCACACCGATATGCAAAAACTCAATTCCCGCCTCGCACAGCAGGGGAATCATCGCCTTGGTGTGGCCGGGGACATCCGTCATTTTCGCCGCAATGGTTTTGCGCCCGAAACGAGCGTCCAACCCCTGCGAGAGAGAAAGCCCGTAACGAAAAAGCGGCACATCCATGATTTCCGTATGCGTGGTAAAAGGCAGACCGTGCCAGCGGATATCCCCGGCGCGAATCGCCTCCTCCAATGCGCTGCGGGTTGCCTCGCTGCCGCGCTCCAGGCATTCCTGAATCAGCCAGGAGCCCGTCGTCCAAACAAAGCGGGCTGCACCGCCCTTTTCGCGCAGCATTTTTGCGGTGGCGATGGCGTTTGGGATATAAGAATTCAAATATTGCCGCACCACATTGCGGGCCAAATCCGTGAAACCCACATCCAAATGCGTCTTAAACAGCACATAAATTTTGGAAAATTCCGCAGCCAAAGCACTTCACCTGCCCTTATTGTTTAATCAATTCCAATGCGGAGGCAGCATCTAAATAGAGGTTCCAGTCCGCATGCGTTTTCAGCGCGGTTGCGGGAACGAGGGGGGAAACCTCGCCCTGCAGCGTGTTTTTCACCGCCTGCGCTTTGACAGCGTGCGGCACCACAGAAATAATATGCTCGCATTTGAGAATCTGATGCACGCTCATGCTGATTGCCTGTTTTGGCACCTCGTCCAACGAGCCAAACCAGCCCTCGCCCACCTGCTGCTGCTTGCAGCGTTCGTCCAGGGTGACAACGAGGTAGGGCTCACAGGTTTCAAAATCAGCCGGCGGGTCGTTAAAGGCAATGTGGCCGTTCTCTCCAATGCCGACCACGCCCACGTCGATAGGCTTTTTGCTCACTTCCTCGTTCAGCTGCGCAATCGTAGCCGCAATATCCCCTTCGCCGCTGATGAGATGCACCTCTTTCAGCGGCAAATCGCAAATAAATCGTTCCTTCAGATAACGCCGGAAGCTTGCCGGATGGCTCTCCGGTAAACCGATATATTCATCTAAATGGAACAGCTCCACGCACTGCCAATCCACGATTTGCTTTTGCAGCGCTTCGAACATCGGGAACTGCGACGCGCCGGTGGAAAGCAGCAGCCGCGCTTCGCCGCGCAGGGCAATGGCCTTGTTGAGCTGTTTGGCGATTTGTATGGCGGCTCCCTGCCCCATTTCCTCCGGGGTATGATAAACATGTAAATGCATGGTGACCTCCTGTTTTATTGGTACTTTTTCCGGTAAAATTTTTAGCTTTTCTTATTCCGTTCTAAACCGTTTTTCCGCAATCATTTCGCTGCCGGACTTTAGGACATCCATGCCGTATTTCCGCTGTAAATCCATCGTTACTGCATCAATTTTTCCGGACTTTTCGGATTCTGTAGGATCATCAAAGAGTGTTAATTGTTTCTCTGGCGCGTCTGTAAATCCGCTCAGACTGATTCCCACCAAACGAATCGGGCGCCTTTCTACTTTTGCTAACAACTCAACTGCCGTTCGATAAATGGCATCAGCTTTGTTGAGCGCATCGCCGGTTTTGGAGCGGGTAATCTTTTTCATGTCTTTGAACGTTACCTTGAGTGTTATTGTTTTTGCAAATGTTCCGTCCAGTCGAATTTGAAAACTGAGTTCCCGCGCGATTAGCCGCAACACATCTTTGAGATAGGCGCGGTCGGATATGTCTTGTTGAAATGTTATCTCCTTGCCCTGGGACTGCGATTTCGCCGGAGTTGCTACTTTTCTGTTATCAATGCCTTCCGCTAAATCGATGACGTGTTGCCCTTGGTTTCCGAGTGCTCTGAGCACAGTGCCCCGATTGGCCAATAAATCCCGAACTGTTTTTATGCCATATCTGTTTAACTGGCTTTCGGTTTGAGAGCCTACACCGTAAATAACCCGCACACTTCGGTCTATGATAAGTTCCCGCAGCGCTTCGGGCGTTACTATTTGAAAAAAACCGTCCGGCTTCTTCTCTTCACTTGCCAGCTTCGCCGACATCATGGAATATCCGATTCCGGCGGAACAGGTGAGCCCGGTTTCTTCTTTGATGCGCCGTTTAATCTCACGTCCAATATTTTCCGCGCCTTGAAACGCGGCGCTGCCGCCAAACAACCCTGCCGTTCCGGTTACATCCAGAAAGCCTTCGTCAAGAGAAATATATTCCACCAGGTCGGTGTAATCATCCCAAATCTTATGAATCTGTCGGGATGCCTCCACATACTTGTGGCCGTTCGGATGCATATAAATTCCGTTGGGGCAGAGCCGGTAGGCCTCTTTAATGCTCATCGCCGAATGGACACCAAATTTTCGCGCCTCATAGCTACAGGTCGAAACAACCCCGCGCTCGCTTGGCAACGCGCCGATAATCAACGGTTTCCCGGCGAGCGCAGGATTGTCACGGATTTCTACCGCTGCAAAAAACATATCCATATCAATGTGAACGAGTTGCATTTCAACCTCCCGGTGCTTGGCGCCGGTTGCCGCATTGCGGTCCAGTCGTCACATCATCTGCGCTATCATAGCCTGCACTTCTTTTACCGCATCGGCAATCGCCACTTTTTTGGCAAAGCTCTTGTCGCGCGCGGAAAGCTCCACGACGCCCTCCTTGAGATTGCGGGGGCTTGCGATCATGCGCAGGGGAATACCCAGTAGGTCGGCATCCGAAAACATCACACCGGCGCTGACGCTACGGTCGTCATACAGCACCTCCACGCCCGCTTTTTGCAGGTCACTGTAGAGCTGTTCCGCAACCTCGTGGTTCGGCGCGTCATCCGCACGCATGCAGCACAGATGCAGCTGCCAGGGGGCAATCGCCATGGGCCAGATGGGGCCGTATTCATCATGGTGCGCTTCACAGACCGAGGCGGCCAGGCGACCCACGCCAATGCCGTAGCAGCCCATAATGGGGGTTTGCGCCTCGCCGTTTGCGTCCAAATACTGCATGCCCATGGACGCGGTATATTTTGTGCCGAGCTGGAAGATATTGCCCACCTCTATGCCGCGTTTGACGGCAATGGTTTTCTTCCCGCACTGCGGGCAGATGTCGCCGTCCCGGATTTTAGCGAGGTCGTGGTACACAGCGTCTGCGCAGTCTCTCTCCAAATCCAGCCCCGTAAAGTGATAGTCTGCCTTGTTTGCGCCGCAGGAGAGGTTATTTGCATGTTCCAAGGAGCGGTCAAACAGCACGGTTACTCCGGCGGGCAGACCCATGGGGCCGATAAATCCGGCATGAATGCCGCTTTCCTGCGTAATCACGGCGGGGTGCACTGCCTCGCACAGCAGGTTGGTCAGCTTGGTTTCGTTCACATCCAAATCGCCGCGCAGGAAGATGACGACATATTCATCCGTGGCGTTTTTCTGATATACCACCGCCTTGCAGGATTTTTCCAGCGGGCTTTGCAGCAAATTACAAATATCTTCAATCGTGTGCACATCAGGAGTGTGCACCTCGGTGAGCGCCGCACTTTCCGCATCGCGCGCGCTTTCGATGATGCTCTGCGCCGCCTCCATATTCGCGCGGTAATCGCAGGCCTCACAGACGGCGATGGAATCCTCGCCAACGGGGGTCAGCAGCATATACTCATGCGCAATTTTACCGCCCATCATGCCGGAATCGGAGGCAACGACAATGGTTTCCGGGATGCCAGCACGCGCAAAAATGCGGCTGTAGGCATCATAGCAGATCTGATAATAGCGCTCCAAGTCCTCCTGCGAGGTGTGGAAGGAATAGGCGTCTTTCATCGTAAACTCGCGCACCCGGATCAGGCCGCCGCGCGGACGGGCTTCATCGCGGAATTTGGTTTGGAACTGATAGACCATAAAGGGGTATTTGTTGTGGCTGTTGCCGTATTCCCGCACCAGATGCACGGCGGCCTCCTCATGCGTCATGCCCAGCAACATGGGGGAGCCGTTGCGGTCAGAAAAGCGCAGCAGCTCACTGCCGACGCTCTGGTAGCGCCCGGATTCCTCCCACAGTGAGCCGGGTAGGGTAACGGGAAACAGTACCTCCTGCCCTTCTATCGCGTCCATTTCCTCGCGGATAATCTGTTCAATTTTTCTGGTTACGCGCCTGAGCGGCATATACAGCGAAAAAATGCCGTTTGCCACATTTTTAATGTACCCGCCGCGAATCATCAGCGCATGGGACTCAATCACACAATCCGAGGGTCTTTCTTTAAAGCGGTCTCCAACCAGTTTTTCCAATCTCATAGCTATATTCAGCCTTTCAAACTTATTTCAATTCTACAATCGAAACACCGTCTTCGCCCTCGCCGTAGGTGCCAAGGCGCTGCGTTTTCACATAGGGACATTTGCGCAGGTATTGCTGCACGGCGGCGCGCAGAGCGCCGGTTCCTTTGCCGTGGACAACAATAAACTCATGCAGCCCCGAACGCAAGGCGGTGTCAATAAAACGGTCGAGCGTCAGTAAGCACTCATCCACCGTCATGCCGCGTAAATCCACCCGGGTTTCGGCAGCAAGCGTTGCGCGGCTTTCAACGCTGCTGCGGCGCGGCGCCGGAGCCTGCTTTTTCTGCTCCCCGGCCTTTTCCAAAAGCCGTAGGTTCTCGAGCTTCACGCGGGATTTCACCGTGCCTACCTGCAATTCCACAAGCCCTTTTCCGTCGGCGGGGGAGAGCACGGTCGCCTTGGATCCGATGCCCGCAATCACCACGGTGTCCCCCTTTACCAGCGGGCGCGGCAAAACGTAGTGCTCATCGAGCACCTGCTCTGTCATGGGGTCGGCGGCCGCGTCAATGGCGCTAACGCCGCGTTTCACCGCCGCGCGCGCGCGCCTGGCGAGCTCGGAAATATCGTTTGCCTTGTCCTTTTCTTTTTTAATGCTCTCCAGCTCCTGTAGCAGGGCGTAAGATTCCCGCTTTGCCTGCTCAATGAGCTTGGCTGCCTGGCTCTTTGCCTTCTCCTGCTCGCTTGCATGTAGGCTGCGAATTTCTTCCCGCAGTTTCTGCGCCTCCTGCTTGGCCTGCTCCGCCTCGCGGGAGAGGGTTTCGGCTCTTGCGAACTCCTCCTCCATGCGCTTGCGGGAGTGCTCCAGCTGATCCACCACATCCTCAAAGCGGCGGTTCTCTGTTTGGATAAAGCCTTTGGCCGCATCAATCACGGCGCTGCCCATGCCGAGCCGCTCCGAAATCGCCAAAGCATTGGAACGGCCGGGGACGCCGATTAACAGGCGGTAGGTTGGGCGCAGGGTGGCAACATCAAACTCGCAGCAGCCGTTTTCCACGCGCGGGGTCTCGAGTGCGTAGGCCTTCAATTCGGCGTAATGCGTGGTGGCGGCAACTTTCGCGCCCTGGCGGTGCAGCTGTTCCAATATCGCAATGGCAAGGGCCGCGCCCTCAATCGGGTCTGTACCCGCGCCCAGTTCGTCCACCAGCACAAGCGAATGGTCGTCAGCCTCCGCCAGGATAGCAATGATATTCGTCATATGCGAGGAAAAGGTGGAGAGGGATTGCTCAATGGACTGCTCATCCCCAATATCCGCGTAAACAGCTTCGAACACGGAGATGCGGCTGCGGTCATTCACGGGGAGCATCAACCCGCACATCGCCATTAGGGTCAACAGGCCGATGGTTTTAATTGAAACGGTTTTACCGCCCGTGTTCGGGCCGGTGATAACCAGGGTGTCAAACGCCGCGCCGAGGTGAACGTCAATGGGCACCGCTTGCTTGGGGTCAAGCAGGGGGTGCCTTGCGCCGCGCAGGAAAATGTCGCCTCTGTCATTCAACTGCGGGAGGGTGGCTTTGATTTGATAGGCATAATTCGCCTTGGCAAAAACCAAGTTTAATTCCACTGCGCAGGCGTAAGAGGCCTTAATCCCTTCCTCAAATTCGCCCGCCTGGGCAGAAAGCTCGGCAAGAATGCGCTCTATCTCATCGCGTTCCTTGCCCTTTAAAACGTTGATTTCGTTGTTGGCTTCCACAACGGCCATGGGCTCGATGAACACCGTTGCGCCGCTGGCGGAGGTGTCATGCAGCAAACCGGGCAACTCGGCGCGGTGCTCATTTTTCACCGGAACAACATAGCGCCCGCCGCGCTGGGTAATGATAGCATCCTGCAGAATTTTGGCATATGCTTGCGAGCGCGTAATTTTTTCCAGCTGCTCGCGCACGCGGCTTTCCTGCACACGGATTTTACGCCGGATGTCATAGAGCGCGGGGGAGGCATTGTCCGAAAGCTCCTCCTCACTGATAATCGCTTCTGTGATGGCGCTTTCTAAAAATTTGTTTGGCTCCAGGGAACCAAACAGCACATCCAGCACACTTTCCACACCCGCGTTTGTGCTGCGCCATTGGGTCAGGGAGCGGACAACGCGCAGTACCTCGGCGATATCCAATAGCTCCCGCATGGAAAGCACGCCGCCCGCGGCCGCGCGGGAGAGGGCGTTATCCACATTTTTTAGCCCGCCGAACGAGGGACCCCCAAAACGCGCAAGCAGCATGTGGGCATCCCGCGTTTGGTTTAACAGCGCCTGGGCAAGCGCAAGGTTGCGCTCCGGCTGCAGGGTTAGAGCCAACGCCCGCGCATCCTCGCAGGAACAAAAGTCAGATAGGCGCAGGAGCACTTTATCCAGCTCCAGCGCCTTTATGTGTTTGCTTAAATCGGGTGTAATACAAATCACCCTCCGTTCAAGTTATAGTTTCTGTGTTACCCCCGGCTTCCCGCGCATGGCGCTTGGTATTTAAAACATCCAAAATCCGCTTATGCTCCTTATCATTCAGAACATAGTTCCACGTTGGAATTAGCGCCAAAAGGCAACCGATTGCGGGGGGAATGGAAATTAAGAAAAACAAGGCCGTCATATAAGAGCCGTATTCGGGCATATGTGCCTGCGGGCTCAGCCCCTTCGCAAGCAAATCGTTCACCTGCTGCACCTTTGCGTCCGAAAAACCGACCGCGGCGTATCCGATTCCGCTGATAATGGTTGCTATGCCGCCGGCAAGCTTGGCTAAAAAAGTTTGGCCGGAGAAAAACACCCCATCCGGTCGGATGCCATTGTGATATTCTTCATAATCCACCGCGTCGCCAATCATCAGTGTCTGCATCACTAGGTTTACCCCGTTCAATCCGCCGGAGAAAAAGAATAAAACACTCAGCAAAATGGTATAGCCCATACCTGTCAAATCATGGTTCGGCACAATCAAATACAGTAGCAATGCAATCAGATAAAACGGAACACTCAGCAGGTTTGTGTAATTATACAAAGTCTTTTTTTCATAGCGCTGGTTCAATCTCGGTACAAAACCCTGCCCAACAAAGGTTCCGATCATCAAGCCGCCGCCCAGAATAGCCAGATACATCATAGAAAGAGCTGGATTTTTGCCGGCAAAATAATAGTTTACCAAGGGAAACGCCACAGTCAACACGATATTTTTGGGGCTGCTTAAGATGCCGGAAAGCAACACCTGCCGAAACGGCTTGTTGTTCCACATCATCTTCACATTGCCCAGCAGGCTGTGTTTTTCTGCGGAGGGCTGCACTCTTTCTCTCATTTTAATTGCAGTCAACTGAAACAGGGCACAACCAATAAGGGTAAAGACAACCGCAACTGCAAAAAAGCCCCAGCGCTCGCCGAGCACATCATCGCCGTTAAAAACAGATTTTGTCAGCATTCCACTGACAAACTGGGCACATGGGGTGATGGTCAGCATCGTGATGCCGCCGCCAACACCGCCGAATACCCGCGCGAGGGAGTAAAGCTTGTTGCGATCCTTATCACTCTCCGTCATTAGGGAGGGGGAGCCCCATAGTGGGATGTCACCCACCGTGTAGGCTATGCTATATAGAAAGCAAAAAACGGAAAGCCAAATCAAAATCAGCAAATTGTGTTCGCTCATCACGCCGCCTGCGTGATATACATCCACGCTGAAAAAGCTCATGGAAATAATCACAAACAACGGCACAGGAATAAACAGCAGATACGGGCGGCATTTGCCCCATTTGCTGCGTGTGCGGTCAATAATCGTGCCCATAATCGGGTCGTTTGCGGCGTCCCAAACGCGTCCGGCCGCAACAATGGTGCTCACCATCATTGCAGGAACAGCCAAAACAAACTGAGCAAAATAGGAAAACAAGCCATTAAACACATTGAACAGGATATTCTGCCCGGTCAACCCAATTAAAAATAAGTTGCGTTCCGCCTTGCCATAGGTCTGCAGGCCACTTTCCTGCGGTGATTTTTCCATTTTCTGCACGTCCCTTTCTTTCGCTTATACCAATCACATTTTGCAAGAAGTATTCTAAATGATAATTGGTATTAATCTGCATTTGAAGAGCTGTCAGCTTCCGCCAATTTGTTGCGGCGTTCATTCAAAACACCAAGGATGCGCTTATGCTCCGCATCAGGCAGGGCATATTTCCAGGTGGGGATAACCGTTAAAATGCTGCCGATTGCGGGCGGGATGGAGACGATGAAGAACAATACCATCATGTAGTTTGCATAGTCGGGATTTGTGCGGGCGATTCCGCCGTTCGCAATATATTCATTCACAGCGTTGACATTATCGCCCGTAAAGCCCACGGCCTGCATTGCATAGCTGCTGATTAAGGTCGCAATGCCAGTGGTCAGCTTCGCTAAAAAGGTCTGGCCCGCAAAAAACACACCGTCCGTGCGCACGCCGTTCTTGTATTCCTCATAGTCCACGGCATCCGCAACCATTTGCGTCTGCAAAACGGTGTTGATGCCCATCATTCCACCGCAAACGAAGAACAGAATCACAGAAAACACCAGATAAACAGGGCCCGTTACGTCATGGTTGGGCGCGAGCATATAAACAATAAAAATAACAAAATAGGGAATGCCGCCGATGAGGTTACTGTAGTTATACATGACCCTCTTTTCAAAGCGCTGATTTAATTTCGGCACCAAGGCCATGAACAGGAACTGGCCGACAAACAGTCCGCCGCCCAAAATAACAAAATAGACCAGGGTCATCGTGCCGTCCCGGTTGGCGTAATAGTAATTGACCAGGGGCTGCGCCGCGAGGGCGATAATCATTTTCGGGCTGCCCAAAACACCGGAAAGCATCAGCTGGCGAAAGGGCTTGTTGCGCACGATGATGCCGATATTCTCCCGGAACGTGTAACTCTGCGCAGAGGGGGTAATCCGCTCGCGTACACCCAAGCCGGTCATCTGGAATAGGCCACAGCCAATGAGGGCAAACAGGATGGCGGTAAACAGATAGCCCATGCGCTCCGCAAACACATATTCCCAGCCGAACATATCCTGTGACATATCGCGCACCATGAACGTCAGCGGTTGAATGCCAAGCATAACAACCGCGCCGCCGATACCTGCCACGAGGCGCGCCTGAGACATTAAGCGGTTACGGTCCTCGCGCACCTGTGTCATGAGGGAGGTAACGCCCCAGAGCGGAATGTCACCAATCGTATACGTCATGCCCCAGAGTATGTAAGTAAAGCCCGCCCAAAGGGTAATCAGCAGATTGTTGCCCGTGAGCAAATCCGAGGTTGAGGTGCCTTGAAACACGCCGAAGCTGATGAAGCAGGATATCGTGATAATTAGAATCGGCAGCGGCACAAAAATCAAATAGGGGCGGCACTTGCCCCACTTTGTGCGGGTTTTATCTACGATAGAGCCCATCATAAAGTCGTTGCAGGCGTCCCACACGCGTGCGATTGCCATCATCGTGCCGATAACATTGGCGGGAATCGCCAGCGTAAATTGCGCAAAGTTGGCAAAGGCACCGTTGATAATGTTGTAAATCATGTTCTGCCCAACCAGGCCGGTTAGGTACATGTTGCGCTCCTTCGGCGTGTAGGTGCGCAGTTCCTCAGATTGTTGGCGGCTCACGATACATCAATCCTTTCTTCAATCGGTCAAACTTTTATAAAACTCCAGTGTACGAAAACGGTGGGCGGACTGCGAAAGCAAAAACTCCTCCGTCGCGGTGCACAGCAAGCGCAGGGAAGGTTCCGGCAACGCGAAGGCGAACAAGCGCTCCGGCAAGGCGGAGCAGATATGGCGCAGCGCGGCGAGCACCCCCATGCCGATTTGCACACCCTCTCCGCCGCAGGTCCGGCAGGCAATGGTTCCCTCCTGCAGGTTCCAAATCACAAACTCCCCCGGCAGCTCCGGCTCCCGGCAGGTTTTGCAGGCGCTTACATCCGGCTGATAGCCGGAAAGGCAGAGCATGCGCAGTTCCACAGCAGCTTTGAGAAGCATGGCCGGGCGGCTTTGTTTGGTCAGCAGATGCAGCGCGTGCAGCAGGAGCTGCAAGTAATCCTCCGCCCCTTGATTTTCCGGGGCAAAAAGACAGGCTAGCTCGCAAAAATATTGCGCAAGGGAAAGCCGCACGATATCCTCGCGCAGGGAAAAAAACAGTTCAATCCCCTGTGCCTCGTCAATTATGTAGCTATCCCGGTTGCGATAAATGGAAAAACGGGAGTAAGCCAAGGCCTGCGTTGCGCTTTGAGAGCGGCTTTTCAGCTTTTTTGCGCCGTTCGCAAAGGCACGCAGGACGCCGTAATCCCGCGTTAAAATGGTTAGCACCCGGTCGCTCTCACCCGTGTCCGCCACGCGGAGCACGAGGCCCTGTGTTTCCATATGCATGCTGTTTGTGTTCCTTACCCGGGTTTCACCCCGGATGAATTTTTCTGCGAAAGCGCACTTCGATCCGGCGGCAACTCTTGTTTATATAACAAATAATCCTGCACCGCGCCGGTACGAAAAAACTGCTCCCAAGCTTCTTGTTTGCTGACTTTATCCATAGTAGCGTCCTCCGCTGTAAAAATCAAATCACTGTGTTACTAATTTTTACACAGGGCGCACACTTTATGAAATGTAAATTAATCCAAGCCGAATTCGCGGATCCAATTTTCGCTCTCGCGCCAGCCTTCTTTGACCTTTACAAAGCAGCGCAGATGCACGGGACAACCGAAAAAGCGTTCCATATCCTTGCGCGCGCGGGTGGAAATTTCTTTCAGCATCGCGCCCTGTTTACCGATGATCATGCCCTTGTGGCGCTCCTTGCCGCAGTAAATCACGGCTTCCATCTCCAAAAGGCCGTCCGCTCGCTCGTGCATGCGTTCCATTAAAACGGCACTCTCGTGCGGAATTTCCTGATCCATCAAAACCAACAGCTTTTCGCGTATCATTTCCGCCGCCAGTATGCGCTCGGGCTGATCGGTTAAGGAATCCTCCGGAAAATAGTGCACAGACGGCGCGGCAAAACGCGCAATTTCCGCAAGCAGTGCGGGCAGATTATCCCCCTTTGCGGCGGAAACGGGCACAACGGCGGCGAAGGGATAGCAGGCTGAAAACAAGCGTATGCGCTCCAGAACCTCCGTTTTTGAGCCCAGCAAATCAATTTTATTGATTGCCAAAATCACAGGAAGAGCTTCCTTTCGAAAACGTTCCAGCAGCTCCAGCTCCGCGGGGCGCAGGGTTTGCGGCGCATCCTCGCAGGCATCGCCCTTTTTCAAAAACGGCTCCGTGACCAGCACACAAACGTCCACGCCATCCAGGCTTTCCCGCACGGCGCGCACCATCTTTTGCCCCAAACGGGTTTGGGGCTTGTGCATACCGGGGGTGTCAGTGAACACAAACTGCGTCTCCCCTTGGGTGAGCACGCCTGTAATTTTGGTGCGCGTTGTTTGCGGACGGTGGGTTACAATGGCCACCTTCTGCCCCAGCAGGCGGTTGAGCAATGAGGACTTCCCCACATTCGGGCAGCCGACAATCGCGGCAAAACAGGTTTTTGTTTCAGGCATAAGTCAATCCTTCTTCGGTGTTTGAAACACGAACAACCCCGCGAGTGCAAAACTGATAAGCAACGCTACGAGCATGGCAGGGTGGGTCAGGTGGTATTGATACAGGGCACGGAAGGCCTCCGGCTGCCAGAGCAGCACGGCGCCGATGGCAACCGCAAACAGAGCGCAAACCAAAACCGCGGCCGCCGCCGTATCTTTGGCAATACGGGCATGTTTGTCGTATTGCTTGATGATGAGGTCAATGGTGGCCTCCACGGCGGTATTCAAAAGCTCGGACATCAGCACAAGCGCATTGGCGATGAATAGCAGCGCCCAATCCGTTTGGGTGAGCGTGAACCAATCAAAACAAAACAAAAAATAGTACATGTAAAGCATACACACAAGGTGAATGCGCATGTTTCTCTCATGCCGCAGCGCGTGCCCAAAGCCACGGAACGCATATTGAAAGGAGCGAATCAGAGCTTTCATAACTTATGACCCTTCCCGTTGGAACATTAAACGAGCCTTCGCTCAAACTCTATTCATCCATGTAATAACTGTTGTTTCGCTTGAGCCCCAGGCGGGTCAAAACGCTTTCTTCCTTTTCACGCATGCGCACTTGGTCAAGCCCCTCGTTAACATGGTCATAGCCCAGCAGATGCAGCATAGAGTGCACGGTTAGGTACCCAATTTCCCGCTGCAGGGAGTGTTCAAAGCGGTCGGCCTGCTCCACGGCGCGGGGGATAGAAATAACAATATCGCCCAGCAGTAAGCTGCCCGTTTGCGGGTTGGCGTCATAGGCACCGTCCTTCCCCAGCGGGAAGGAGAGCACATCCGTTTCGCTGTCCACATTCCGGTATTCCTTGTTGAGCTTATGGATTTGCGCATCATCCACGAAACGAACGCTGATTTCCGCATCGCTCGGGAAGTTTTCCATTGCCAAAACGGCAGTGCAGCAGCGGCGCACCAGCATACGCACCCCCGAGGGGATGCGAACATCGCTTTGGTCATTGCGAATCAATACCTTTACTTTTTTGCTCATTTTCTCTGACGCGCCTCCTCTTTCTTTTCGTATGCCCGTATAATATCCTGCACCAATCTGTGCCGAACCACATCCTTTTCGCTGAAACGGATTGTGCTAATATTTTCAATATTCTTTAAAACTTTAATCGCGTCAACCAAGCCGGACCGCTTTCCGTCCGGCAGGTCAATCTGCGTGATATCACCTGTAACAACCATTCTGGAGTTAAAACCCAGACGGGTTAAAAACATTTTCATTTGCTCGGCGGAGGTGTTCTGCGCCTCGTCCAAAATAATAAAGCTGTCGTCCAGCGTACGCCCGCGCATATAGGCAAGGGGGGCAACCTCAATGTTGCCGCGTTCCTGATGCTTTTGGAAATTTTCGGCGCCGAGCATGTCAAACAACGCGTCATACAGCGGCCGCAGATAGGGGTCTACCTTATGCTGCAAATCGCCGGGCAAAAACCCCAGCTTCTCCCCAGCCTCCACCGCCGGGCGGGTGAGCACAATACGGTTAATCTCTTTGGCGCGGAAGGCGGTGACCGCCATGGCCACGGCGAGGTAGGTCTTGCCTGTGCCCGCAGGGCCAACGCCGAGGGTAATGGTGTTTTGCCGAATGGCCTCCACGTATTTCTTCTGCCCGAGGGTTTTTGGTTTTACAGGCTTACCGCGCGAGGTAATGCAAACACAGTCGGTTGACATGTGTTCCAGCTTATCGTCATTGCCGTCCTGCACCATGGAGAGGACATAGCGCACATTTTGCTCGCTGAGCGCCTCACCCTTATTCACCAACATCAGCAGACCGTTAATCGCCCGCACACCCAAGGAAACCGCCTGCGCATCCTCCCCCGTTACCTTCAGCTCTGAGCCACGGCTGATAACCTTGACCGCAAATTCATTTTCAATATAATGCACATTTTCATCAAAACTGCCAAAAAGGCTGACCGCCTGTTCCATGCGGTCAATATGAATAACTTGTTCAAACATGAATGGATCTCCGCGTTCCTTTCCCAGAAAGTTTAACTTCTATCAAATTGTAATGTGTTATTATACCACGCTTTTGTCCGATAGTCACGAAAATAAAAAAATTTTTTAGGAACTTATTCCGAAACTTTTGTTTGTGTCATATCATTTTAACTCTAAAATTGCCTGCAAACAACGTGCGCAGTTGTTTTGATCCGAAAACGGGAAGGTGCTGTCAATGCGTTCGCGGTAAAGCGGCCGCAGCTTGCAGCCCTCGCGCATGTAAGCAATCAGCAGCGCCACCGTTTCATCCAACGTCTTTACCACCTCGCCGAAGCCGTTACGCTCATAGTCAAAATAGCCCTTTTCAAAAATATGAGAGCCATCAAAAGCCGAATCTTTATCAAATTGAGAATAGACCACCGGCTTGCGCAAATAGGCAAAGTCAAACGCAATGGAGGAATAATCCGTCACAATCAAATCGCTCTGCGCGAAAATATCACGGTAAGCCTCCTGCCCAGTCAAAAGAATCGCTCCCTCGCCGCGGGAAAACAGGTCTACGCGGGGTATAATGGTTGGATGCGGCATAAAACGGATTTGGTAACCGTGCTCTTTCGCGGCATTGAGCAGGCGAGCATCGTGAAGCAACGCGTTATAAAAATGAAAATACTCGCTGTTTGCAAAGTTGTCGTGCGGGCTGCGCACCCCTCCGCCGGATGAAACTGTCAAAAACTTCCGCCAAGTGGGCATAATCGTGATATAACGCTTTTCATCGCGGTACAGGCGATCAAACCGTGGAAATCCAACCAGTTTTACACTATCCGGGGTATAGTCATAGTCATACTCTAAAAGAGAATTATACTCCGCATTTGTGGCGGTGACAAACAATGCAATATTTTTTTTATAGCGATTCAGCCACCCAGAAATATCATTGTGCGTGACCCCGTGCTGCAAAAATACATAGCGTTGCCGGGTCAGCAAATCCCGATACGCCTCATGCACTGTCCAGCTGTCAAAGGGATTAATCACGAAATCATCCGCGTGGGAGGAGATGTTTTTTGCCGCCAATAAAAATAACAGCTTATGTTTCCAGGATTGGAACGGAGCCACTCGTCCGATTGCGGAAATGCGGGCATAATCCGGGCTGGAGGAGCTGATAACAAAAATTGGCAAAGCATGCGGCACCGGATGCGTCTGCACATAGCGAAACAGAGCCTCCGCATTATCGTCTGCCTTGTTCGCGCGGTCAGAAAACAGCCAAATTTCTTTTTTGCAAAGAAAAGGGCGCAGCAGCTGCTGCAGCAGGCGGGAGAGCGCCGCCTTGCGGTTGTGCGTTTTTTTGTGAAAAAGCAATTCTGCCTGTAGGGCAGTTTCATGCAGTGCACGACGTAACAAGGTGCTTTTTTTCAAATAAATACCGGCATCGTCTGCCGTGAGCAAATAGCCCTCTATGCTGCAGTATGCCCGGCGGTAAAGGCGGCCAATGGGACAAAATTTCCCGTAGCTGATGTTTTGCAGCAAAATGCGCATCCCACGAAACACCATGCCGAGATGAACTTCGCTCACCCCCTGCGGCAGCGGGACGCTGCAGCAAAACTGCAGGTCATAGCGCAGTGCTTGTCCGTTGTGACAGAACTCTTTTTGCTTTTGAACAGGGAAACAATGCTCCTGCCCATTCACGGTAACAAACAGCTCCTGCGGTGCTTCCAACCCGCAGGCGAGTGTGTGAAAAAAGCCATCCAGTTGTAGCTGCCCGTCCGCAATGCGCAAAAAATGTATGTTTGCTTTCATGCGGCAGAGCTTGCCCAGCACCGTTTCGCCAAAACAGTATTGCGCATCGCCGGTTTCGTTTGCAACAATCTCGGGCGGTTTGCCGTATTTTTGAGACAGTACAAAGCACTTTTCTTCCATATGCAGCTTACGCTGGCACAGAATGACGGCATCGTCTATCCTGCGCACTGCCGCAAGCAGATAGTCCTGATATTGCGCTTGTTCCCGCTCATTTAAAACAGCAGCCAGATTCAACTTGCCGCGAAAACGCCATTGCAGATCGGCCATTATGGTATATTGCACAAAGGCCGGCACCGCAGCGCAAGCTCGCTGCGCATAATCCAGCGCAAAGAAAATAAAGTGGGTAAAATAATCCGTGTAGAACCCTTTTTTCTTATAATTCCCCTGTATCAATGAATCGTTTCCCACGCTGCGCCTGCGGTACCAGTAGGTCGGCTCGCAAAGCAGGCCGAGTGTCTGTTTTTTCATCAGTATCTTCAGGTTCACCAGCGCATCCTCGCCGCAGACCAGGGCGGAATCAAAATGCAGCAGGGGGAGGCACTCCCGCGTAAAAAAGCTGGCGGAAACCGTCATGACCGGCATTTCAAATTCCTGCCGCAAATCCACCACCCGGCTTTCGCCGCGAAACTTAAAGTTTTGCCAATGATTTCCTTGTTTTGCATCAAAAAAATGCATCGGAATCGTGACAATATCTGTCTCGCCCGCGTGTTGTGCGAAAAAATCGCCTGCAAGGCGCAGTGCGTCCGCAGAGAGCTTGTCGTCTGAATCCAGAAAATTCAAGTATGCCCCTTGCGCATGCAGCAACCCCGCATTCCGCGCGCTGGCAACGCCACCGTTTTCTTTGTGAATCACCACGATATTTTCCGGATAGCGCGCCTGGTAAGCGTCGCAAATTGCACCGGAGCCGTCAGCGGAGCCGTCGTTCACCAGTATCAGCTGCACATGCTCCGCAAAGCCGATATCCTGCTCCAGCACGCTGTTCAGCGTCTGGGCAAGCCACGGTTCCGCGTTATATACGGCGGTGATGATGGAAAACAAAAATGTGGATTGTGCTTTAGCTTGCATGCGCTCACGTCAACCTTTCCCACTTTGAAGATATACAGCGTAATTTTACCATAACTGTGCAGCCGTGGCAATCTCTTTTTCCGGAGGGTTGACAAAAACAAGCATAGGCTCTACAATATGAAACCGGTTATCAGTTTCATATTGTAGAGCCTATGGGAGAGAATGTAATGGGGTACCAAACACGGCAGGGTGTTATTTTGCTTGATTTTTTACGCAGGAACAGTGGTAAGCATCTGCGTGCGGAGGATATCGCGCGTGCGTTGGAGGACGAAGGCAACGCCATCGGCAAGGCGACGGTCTACCGCCACTTAGAAAAACTTTTGGAGCAGGGGCAGCTGCGCAAATTCAGTGCGGAGGGGGAAAGCGGAGCCTGCTACCAGCTGGCCGAGGGCTGCGGGCAACACAGCCACTATCACTTGCTTTGCAGCCGCTGCGGGGAGCTTTTGCACCTGGAATGTGAATCCGTGGAGCGCCTGTTTCGCCATATTTTGCAGGAGCACGGCTTTGTTGTAAGCGAGGAACGCACCGTGCTGCACGGCGTTTGCAGGCAGTGTAGCGGGAAGGAGACGACGCAATGAAACGATTGCTGCCCTTGCTGTGGGTTATGTGCCTGCTATGTTCCGCCTGTCAGCCCACAAGGCCGCCTTCACAGGCGGCAAAGCCGCAGATTGTTTGCACGCTGTTTGCTCAATATGATTTTGCACGGCAGATTGCGGGGGACTTTTGCGAGGTCAGCCTGTTATTGCCACCGGGGGTGGAAAGCCACCGCTATGAGCCAACACCGCATGATATACTGCAAATACAAAACTGTGATTTATTTATCCGGATAGACGAGCATATGGAGCTTTGGTCGGATACCCTGCTTCATTCCCTGGATACCCTGCCTCCGATTCTGGATTTGGCGGCACGCTGTGCCATTGAAATAGATGCCGCGCATGAACACGAGCACGAGCACGAGCATGAGGAGCACGAATGCGAGGAATCGTTACATGACCCGCACATCTGGACAAATCCGCTTTTTGCGGCGGAGATGGCCAAACAGATTGGCCTTAGCCTGCGCGAGTTAGATCAGGCGCATGCGGAAACGTACCGTACGAACGCGGCAGAGCTGGCAGAGGATCTTCTTGCACTGGATGCGGATTTTCAGAGCCTTGTGCAGGGTGCGGTGCGGAAAACCGTGGTGTTCGGCAGCAGCTTTGCGCTGCGGAATTTTACGGAGCGTTACGGCCTTTCTTACCTTGCCGCCTTTGATTCTTGCGGGGACCACGCGGAGCCCAGCGTTTTAGCTGTGGCAGAAATTGTAACGCAACTGCGCGGTCAAGAGATTCCGGTTATCTTTCGGCAGGAGTTGGGCGGCGAACGCGTCGCTCAATCCATTGCGCGGGAAACGGGAGCCCAGGTTTTGCTCTTCCACAGTTGCCACAATGTCACGCGCGAGGAACTCCGCGCGGGAGCAAGCTACCTAAGCCTCATGCGCCAAAATCTGGAGAACTTAAGAGTAGCCTTAAACCAATCCCAATGAAACGGAGCGTTAACATGCAAACACTGTTAGAATGCAGCCATGTCTATATGCAATATGATAAATTTGCCGCGCTGGAGGATGTCAGCTTCGCTGTGCAAAAAGGGGACTTCCTATGCGTGGTTGGGGAGAACGGCTCCGGCAAAAGCAGCCTGCTTAAATGCATTTTGGGACTGCACCCGAAAAAGAGCGGGGAGATACGGTTTTGCCCCGGCATGACAAACAAACAGGTAGGCTATCTGCCGCAACAGAGCGCTGCGCAACATGACTTTCCCGCCCATGTGGCCGAGGTGGTGCGCTCCGGGCGACTCAACCGGGGTGGGTTCAACCCGTTTTACAGCGGGGAGGACAGGCGCGCCGCGCAGAGCGCCATGGAGCTGCTGCGCATTCAGGCTATTCGCCGCAAATCTTACCGGGAGCTTTCCGGCGGGCAGCAGCAGCGTGTTTTGCTCGCGCGGGCGCTCTGCGCCGCCAAGGAGCTGCTGTTGCTGGACGAGCCGGTGACCGGGCTTGACCCCGTGGTTACCGCGGAATTTTACGAGCTGGTTGCGCAGTTGAACCGGGCGCAGGGCATGAGCGTTATCATGGTCTCTCACGATGTGCATGCCGCGGTACGCAGCGCAAATAAAATTTTGCATTTAAGCCGCAGTGTCTCTTTTTTCGGCAGCACGCTGGACTATCAACAGAGTCATATCGGCCAACACTTTATGAGAGGATGCTGCAGCTGTGATTGATCTTTTCATGGAACTGTTTTCTTACGGCTTTATCCGCCGTGCACTTCTGGTGGGCATCCTCGTTTCTCTCTGCGCGGCTTTGCTCGGCGTAATCCTGGTGCTCCGGCGCTATTCCATGATTGGGGACGGGCTTTCGCATGTGGGCTTTGGTGCCCTGTGCGTTGCCATGGCCATGAACCTTGCGCCGCTGCAGCTGGCCGTGCCTGTTGTGATTATTGCCGCGTTTTTACTGCTGCGCATCAGTGAAAGCGGTAAAATGAAGGGGGACGCTGCAATCGCCCTCATTTCTTCCACGGCGATTGCCACGGGGGTTATTGCGGCCTCGCTCACTTCCGGCCTAAACACGGATGTTTCGGACTATCTGTTTGGCAGTGTACTGGCTATGGACAGCCGCGACGTAACAGTCAGCGTAATCCTTTCCGCTGCCGTTTTATTTATTTATTTGCTGTTTTATAACCGCATTTTCTCCCTCGCCTTTGACGAAAGCTTCGCCAAAGCCACAGGGATGCGCGTCGGGATATATAACACGGTTCTTGCGCTGCTCACAGCGGTCACAATCGTGGTGGGTATGCGTATCATGGGCACCATGCTCATTTCCAGCCTGATTATCTTCCCCTCGCTCACCGCCATGCGCGTTTGTAAGAGCTTTCGCAATGTCACCCTGCTTTCGGCTCTGCTTTCTATTGTTTGTTTTTTTGCCGGCATTGTGCTCTCCTTTCGCTTTGGCATTCCGGCGGGCGCGAGTGTGGTTGCGGCAAACGCACTGTGTTTCGCTGTGTTTTGGGGCCTTGGAAAAGCGCTGTAGAGCGCGACATAAAACAATGGGCTGCCGCTTCACCCTTGGGGTTTAGCGGCAGCTATTAGTTTATTAAAATGGGATTGATGTTACTACGATACCTTCCCTTTATGCTTTCTCGCAGCAATCAGCACATGCAAGCTGATGAGCAAAACCGCCAGCGGCAACACATACAGCCACATATCCTCTCTGCCGGTTTGGGGTAGTTGTTCCGCCCCTGCGCCGCTGAGGCTGCCACGCTCTGTGGGATTGCTTACGCCGCTGCCGCGAGACGATATCTCCTCCCGCGTTTCAACGAGCCGCGAGGTTTCCGGCTTGCTCGGCGCTGTTTCATTCGTTGTCAGCGGCGCGGGCTGCGAGGTTTCCTCTTCTGTCTCCCCCGTGGTGGTTGTAGCGGCCTGTGTGGTGCTTGGGATAGCCTCATTCACGGTTAAGCTGAGGGTATGCTCCGCCAATACGTTGATATCCTGTGTTTTTTCCAGCAGGCGCAGGCATATTTCATATGCCCCAGCCTGCGGAAAGCCGAGATCCTCCAGCGTAAAATTTTCCCGGTAGGCAGCATGCACCGCGATACCGTCATCATAACCGATTGTCTCTGTCTGATTACCCGCTGGGCCTTGGATGCGGTATTCGATATAAGCGCTGTAAGAAGCAACGCCGTCATGCGCGGCCTCCAACGTGAACGGCAAATCCAGCTCCTCCCCGGCCTGCAGCCGGGGCAGGGCGTCCTCATCAACCAAAAAGCGATATTCTTCGGAGGGTTTTTCGCCGCTGACAGCAAATTCCAGCGTGATTTCGCCCAACACATTATCTTCGTTATAAGCTTGCACCAGCTGCATATGCAGGGTGTAAAGGCCAGGCACATCACCCATAATACCGTTGAACGGCGTAACGCCGTGATGATCCTTATGGATGGGAAAGCCTGCCGTCGCGCCAAAATATTCCGTCCTCTTGTTATACAACTGCGTCTGCGGCGGCCCGGTCACGGTATACTTCACACGGGCATTTACACTGGGGGCGCTATCGTCCCGCGCGTTGAGGTAGAGCGTAATGTCGAACGGCTCCATGGGTCTGTGCAGCGGGATGGGGTCGGGGTCTGCCGTGAATACATAGGGGTAATCCTCCGGCAAGGCAAACACCGGCACAAAAACGGCGCACAGCAACGCGCAAAGCGTCGCAAAAGCCGCAAAATTTTTTATTTTTTGCATAAACACAACTCCTTTTTCATTGTACAGAAGTAGTGTTTGCAAATTTGCGTAACATCATCGCATGTAAAAAATAGCAGAAATTTTTATGGCGTTAAAACAGAACACAAAATATCCGCAAACTCCTGCTGCGTGAGGTTATAGGCGGTAATACAATAGCCGATGCCGTCGAACAAAAAGGTTGCCATAAACTCGTATCCGTCCACCGTTGTTTTTGTTTTATTATATACAGAAATTGTTGTTTCGCCGATTTGGGATAGTCTTTCCTTCACATTGCTGCCCTGTAACAAATAGATATAGGCCGAAAAGCCCGGAAGGCCGCCTTTGGCAGCGCTGATTTGCAGGCTGCGGGATTTGGGGCCGTAAGGGTCACCGGGGTTTGCGGAGTAGAAGACGGAAAAATATTGGTAGCTGTGCGGTGTGCCGTCTTTTTTGTGCGTGATGAGCGCCCAGCCCCCGCCGGGGTTCAGCTCACGCAACCCCTTGGGCACATAGGCGGGGCGAAACTCCCTGCCCAGGTAGGTAATGGCGCGCTCGTTTGACCAGCGCTGTATCTCGTATTCGTTTTTATCCCAGCCATAGGTGGGCGAGGGAGGGGAGCTGAATGCGGCCGCGTCCTGAAAAAATAATATCCCGTCTTGCAGCTCCAGCGTTTCGCGGAACGCGTTGCTTGCCGGGGCACGGGTGCTGCCGGGGCGGGGCGGGGCGTTCTGCATTGTGTTGCCTCCGGCCTTTGTTGCCCCGTTGGCGGTGGGGGTCTTTGTGCTCGGCGGAGCCATAGGCTCAGTAGTTGAAGTGGACGCAGCTTTTGTTGACAAACTCTGTGTTTTTGTGGCCGGAGAGGCTGTGCTCTCCTGCGTCAGTGCCGGGCTGCCATGGTTTTGCGTTACCGTCCCTTTGCTGCTGTGCTGCGCTTGGGAGCTTGGCGCTTCTGTGCCGGCTTGGGTAGCTGTTTTTGACGAGGGACCCATCACGCGCAGTATGCCGGGGACAAAGGCTATCGCAGCCATAGCAAGCGCTATCATGGCCGCAGCCGGGAGCAGGCGGCGCAGCGGTTTCGGCTCTTTTGCGGGCGCGGTTTTCATGGCGGCCTTGGTGCGGTTTATGAGAGCATCCGATGGATGCATACGATCCACAGCTTTTGCGTAGTCAGTCAGGTTCATTGCAATAATCCTCCTTCAGCATGGCGCGGGCGCGGCTCAATTGAGAGCGCACTGTGCTCTCTCGCGCACCGGTCAGCAGGCTGATTTCTTTGGTGGAACAGCCTTCATAATAGAAAAGATGCAGCACTGCGCGGTATTTCTGCGGCAGAGCGTCCAGATACTCCCACAGGCTATCCTCCGGGGCAGCCTGCTCCGCCGATGAATCCGCCTGCCCCTCCAACGGCACCGTTTTACGCCGCCAGGGGGAGGTCCACATTTTTTTGCAGCAGTTAATGGTAACGCGCAATAGCCAAGCCTTGCGGTGCTCCTCGCTTTCAAAAACACGCGTTTTCGCGATATAGCGCAAAAACACCTCTTGAAAGATGTCCTCAGCATCGCTCCTGTTTTTCATTTGTGATACGGCAAGGCGATAGACCATGTCTGCGTATTGTTCCATTACCTGCGCAATCCCTTCGTCCGTACGCGACGATTGGATTTGCATGCTCGCGCCCCCTTTTTTTGAGTGTTGCAACAGGAATACCCTGTAAACCGCAAAAAGGCTGCAACGCGTAAAATTGACAAGGTGATACCCTGTGGATTTCATAAAGAAACCTCTAAAAACCCTGTTTCTCGCAAAAAGGTTTCTAGGTAAGCACTGATTAAATCTGGCACAAATTTTTTCGGATCTATTTCCCCGCAAAATGCACCTAAAGCCTTGAAAACCGCGAGGTTTCCTGCGGCTTTATGCACCTTTTGCAGAAAAATATCTCTCGAAAATCTTTGCACCCGATTTAACCAGCACTTACCTAGAGGTTTTTGTAATCACATTCTACGCTTTGGCAAGCCGAAGCAATTGCAATGACATCCATGTCCGCTTCGGTTCCCTCTTATTGCATCAATCTGCATTCTCCATTTCTACCTGCTTCACTACATCCTCCAGTTTGTTCTGATCCACAGCCTCGCCGTGCTTTACAAGCAACAGACACAGCCCCGAAAGCAGGAACAAGATGGGGCAGTAGTAAAACAGGGAAAGATAAGTGCCGCTGAGTACGCGCACAATGCCGTACACAATGGGGGATGCAATCTGCGCGGAAAACGTTGCGGTGTAATAATATCCCGTGAAGGTGCCCACCTTATCCAACCCGCCGATTTCCAGCACCAGCGGCAGGGTGTTGACGGTGATGAACATCTGCGCCGCACCGCCGAGAATGAGGGCAACCCAGATAAGCGCAAAATTCTGCGTAAGGACATACAGCAGAAATACCAGCATAAACGTGCCCAGGCCAAGTAAAATGGTGTTTCTGCGCCCAATTTTTTTGCCAACCTTGCCGGCGGGGATGGCGGCCGCCATGGAGCTGACCGCAAATATGGCCATCATCATGGTTGACTGCGAGGTGGATTTCTCCAAAATTTCAAGGGCGAACAGGCCAAAAAAGGTTTGAATCGCATTCGTGGCACAGAATAGAAAGAACAGGCAAACCAACATAAAAATAAGGCTCTTGCGCTCTGCGCGGTTGAGTTTCATGGCCTTGAGACGGGCTTTTTCCTGTTCCTCAGCCTCTTTCTGCGCCTTTTGCCTGGCAGCTTCGTCCGCCGCCTGGTTCATCTCCGCCTGTGTATGCAGCCGGGAGTCCGGTTCGTGGACGAAGAAACGAAGCACGAGTGTGCCGATAATCATTACCACCGCACCCAGGCCAAATACATAGGGGAACTCCGCGGTTCCATCTTTTTCAAAACCGAGCAGCGCAACAAATACCGTGCCGGCCATCATCCCTATCAGCCCCCCCACGCCGCCGCAGAGGTTGATGATGGCGTTGCCCTCACTGCGCAGTTTGGGCGGGGTTAAATCCGGCATGAGCGCCACAACAGGCGCGCGCCAAAGGGACATGATAAAAACAAATAAAATCACGCAGACCATCAGCGCCGGAATGCTGGGCATAAAAGGAATCAGGAAAAATAACAGGGCGGAAATCGGTGCCCCGAAAAAGATAAACGGGCGGCGCTTGCCGTATTTAGAACGGCAGCGGTCGGAGAGCCTGCCGAAGGTCGGCTGAAAAATTACACCAAAGATGTTATCAAAGGTCATGATAATGCCGATAAAGAAGGGGACAAGCGTCAGACCCCCTGCGGCGGTGTGGGTATTCTGCCCCTGCGCCTCCATGAGCTTGAGCAAAAACGGAAAGGAATTCGCGAGCGACGCGCTCCAGCGGGCAATCATGTCGCTTGCGCCGAGCATGTCATTGAGAATACGGGTTAAGTAGGGGTCATAAATACCCCAGGCAATGGAGGTTGCCATAAATCCAAACCCAATGAGCACCGTCTTTTTGATGTTCAGCTTTTCCTGCTGCGCCATACCAACACTCCTTAACATTTATTTTAGGAACCCTTCAATGATAACCTCCTGCGCCTGTTCCTCATCCAGGCCAAAGGTCATCAGCTTTGTCAGCTGGTCATTATTGATGCGGCCGATTGCCGCCTCGTGCACAATTTGCGCGTCCGCATGGTTTGCGGCAATTTCCGGGATGGAACGAATTTTTGCCTCATCCATAATAATGGAATCGCACTGCACATGCGCCTTGCAGTCCGCGTTGCCGATGGCACGGGGGTAAAACACCTGCTCCGATTCACCTTTGGCAACCGAGCGGGATATGATTTGCGCGGAGGAATCGGCACCGTCCAGATAAATCTCCATATTGGAGCGGGCGGTCTGTTTATCGTGGGTCAACAGGCGCTCCGTAATAATCATCTTTGCCCCGGCGGCAAGATGCGCCGTGGTGTCCCGCACAGTGGAATCAACGCCCGCGATTTGTACCAGCTCCATTTCGCAGACACTGTTTTCCCCCTGCTCCACCTCGGTGACCGGGTTTAAAATCCGCGCGCCCGTGCCCTCGCCCTGGCCGTAGTGCTTTTCCACATAGCGAATGCGGGCGTCTTTTTCAATATGAAAGCGATGGACACCGTCGTGCTCGGCAGTGTCGCAGCCGGAGTTGTGAATGCCGCAGCCCGCAACAATCAGCACATCCGCGCCCTCGCCGATATAAAAATCGTTATACACCAAGTCATTGATTCCCGTTTCGGTAATGATAACCGGGATATGCACGCTCTCGTTCTTGGTAAATGGTGCAATGCGAATATCAATGCCGGGCTTATCTGTTTTCGGCTCTATGACAATATGCTCGGTGGAACGGCGGGAAAGTCCCGCGCCGTTTTTGCGAATATTATAAGCGCCTGCCGGGACCTCATGCAAGTCCGCAACGGCCTCCAGCATGGTTTGGTCTAATCTATCCATATTCTTCTCCTTACTGCGAAAGTACAGTTTTTCCGGGTACGGGGCAGCTGCAGTCGTCACCCAACTCGCGCAGCAGCTGCGGCAATAGGCGCTCGCGCTCGCCCTCCTCCGCTATGGAGCCGTTGGCAACAATTAAAATCCGGTCCGCCAGGTGCATGATGCGCTCCTGGTGCGAAATGATGATAACGCTGTCATGCCGGCCTTTGCAGATGGTGCGGAAAGTTTCTACCAGCATGGCAAAGCTCCACAAGTCAATCCCGGCCTCCGGCTCATCAAAAATGGCAAGGCGCAGGGAGCGCGCCATGAGCGAAGCGATTTCGATACGCTTCATTTCGCCGCCGGAGAGGGAATTGTCAATCTCACGGTTGACATATTCCTTGGAACAAAGGCCGACGTTGCTCAGATATTCGCAGCAGGCGCCTTCGTCCAATTCGCTGCCGTGCGCAAGGCTCAGCAGCTTGCGAATGGTCAAACCCTTGAAGCGCGGCGGCTGCTGAAACGCGTAGCCGATGCCGCGCTTTGCGCGTTCCACCAGGTTCAGCGCCGTGATATCCTGCCCATCCAGCAGAATGCGCCCGGAGCTGGGCTGCTCGATGCCCATAATCAGGCGGGCAATGGTGGATTTGCCGCCGCCGTTTGGCCCGGTAACCACCAAAAACTCTCCGGTTTCCACCGTAAAGCTCATATTGCGGATGATCTCTGTTTGACTGTTCTTCTGGTCAACCAGAAACGATACGTTTTGAAATTCCAGCATGTGCATTGACCTTTCTCTTCCGTTGTTTTCATATATTGTTTTTATATAAAGACAGAATCTGTCAAAGAATAGCTTCTTTCTCCCCAATTCTATTATACATTCTCATTCGGCGGAATTCAAGGCAGGAAAAAATTTCATTTATCCCGGCGAGCGGCTTGTTATTTTATTAAAAAGCCGATATAATAAAATAGTATTGTAAAAGAATACAATGAAAATACTGTGAGGATAAAGCATGAATGGATATACCCCCTACCAGCCGCAAATGCCCGGCGTATCAATACCGCCGCCGCCTTCCAAAAAGCGCCGGGATCGGAAGCAATTATTTATTTTGGGCACTCTGGCGGGGCTGGGTGTGTTGGGCTTTTATTTGGCGAGTAACCTGATTGTAAGCCTTGTGTATCTGTTGGGCCTTCAGAACTTATATGAGCAAAGTGAAAGCTTTGCTGCAGCCGTATTAATTTTTTGCAGTATCAGCGGTATTTTTGGCTCGTTTTATTTGGTGATGCGCCTGCGCAAGGATTCACTACCCCGGGTGCGGGCTTCCTTCGGCAAGCCTTACCGGAAGGATTTGATGGCTCTGGCCGTTCCTGCCGGCATGCTCATGGGAATCGGCGCAAGCTATGTAACGGCGGGTTTCGTGACGCTTATGGAGCATTTCGGCATGAAATTGAACGCTCCGGAATTTACGCCCTCGTTCACACCCGGCGGGTTGGCGCTGGCGATTTTGGAGGTTGCGGTGGTGCCCGCGTTGGTGGAGGAATTTGCGCTGCGCGGCGTTGTGATGCAGCAGCTGCGCCGTTACGGCGACCGTTTTGCCATTGTAACGAGCGCCGGGCTGTTTGCCATTATGCACGGCAACTTGATTCAAGCGCCCTTTGCTTTGATGCTGGGGGTTGCGCTGGGTTATTATGTGATTATGACCGGCAGCGTTTGGACGGGTGTCATCATTCATTTTTGCAACAACTGTTATTCCGTTGTGATGTCGGCGCTGATTCAAGAATATGGCCAGGCGCAGGTTGCGCCCGTGTTGTTTGGCATCATTGCCGTGATCGCGCTTACCGGGGCGGCTGGCATCGCCTTGTTCCACCGCAAAAGCCGGGGCAGGCGCCTTTGCCCGCCGCCAAAGGATAGCCTTTCCGCCTGGGGCAAGGCAGGCAGCTTTTTTGCCTCACCACTGATGCTGGCGGCAATTGCCCTGCTTGTGTTTACAACCTGGCAGACAATTGAATTCGTATGAGTGCACGCATGACAGATGAAGAATTGATGCAGGAAGCCCTGCGCTTGGCCAAGGAGGCGTATCGGCAGGGAGAAGTGCCCGTGGGCGCGGTTGTCGCAAAGGACGGCGTAATTGTCGGGCGCGGCAGAAACCGGCGGGAGACGGATAAAAACGCCCTGGCTCATGCGGAGCTGGAGGCAATTGCGCAGGCTTGCCGCAATTTAGGCGGCTGGCGGCTCTGGCAGTGCGAGCTTTTTGTAACCTTGGAGCCCTGCCCGATGTGCGCGGGTGCCATTGTGAACGCACGAATCAAGCGCTTGGTGTTCGGCGCGTATGACGCGAAGGCGGGCGCAGCAGAAAGCGTCATAAAACTGTTTGATTACCCGCTTAACCACAGACCAATGATAGTTGGGGGTTTTGCGCGGGAGGCATGCGCAGAGCTGTTGCAGAAATTTTTTTTGGAGTTGCGGCAAAAAAAGGAGGGACAGGCTTGAAACTGGAAACGATAGAACGGCGCAGAAATTTTGTAATCAGCACCTTTTATTTTGTGATTTTAATCGGTGCATTTTATCTGTTTATGAAGTACGCGTTTTGGCTGTTTTCGCCTTTTATTTTTGCATTGCTTGTGGCTGCGGTTTTGCAAAAGCCGATACGCAAAATAACAGAACGCTTTTCGTTTTTAAAGCGTGGCATGCTTTCGGCTGTTTTCGTGTTGCTCTTTGTGCTTTTGGTCGTAACGCTTTTGGCGGTGGTCGGCGTTAAGCTGGCAAATGAGTTGCAAAATTTTGGCAGTTATTTGATGACATACTTAGAGGATTTACCAAACACCATTAAACTCATTGAGCAGAACATCGTGAGGAACATGAAGTTTTTACCGGACTCTTTGGAGACCGCGGCAAAAACTGCGCTGGAAGGCTTCAGCGATACACTGCTTGCGCAGGTGAGCGGCGAGGAAGGCGTTCCCGATAAAGGTGGCTCGCTCAGCATGAGCTGGATTGCAACACCGTTAAGCGGCATTTGGACTACGGCAAAGCAGATACCAAGCATTATTATTGCGGTTGTGGTGGCTATCATTGCAAGTATCTTTATGACTGCGGAATTTCCCATGCTGATGGCCTTTGTCCGCAGGCAGATTCCGCAGAAAAAACAGCCGGTTTTAGACGCCACGAAACGGATTGTTTCTTCCGCGCTGGCAAAGCTGGGCAAAAGCTATGTGACGCTCATTGCCATCACCTTTGCAGAGGTGACGATAGGCCTGTTTATTCTATACCTTGCCGGTTTGTTTGACAGCCAATACATTATCGCGATTGCGGCTATTATCGCCGTGGTGGACATCCTCCCCGTTTTGGGCACAGGGACGATATTACTGCCCTGGGGCGTTTTCAGCCTGCTTACAGACAAGATTGGTTTGGGTATTGGTATTTTGGTGCTATACGCCATAATCACAGTGCTACGTCAGTTTATTGAGCCAAAGCTTGTGGCCGCAAATCTTGGACTTCCTTCCATTTTAACCATTATGGGCATGTACCTCGGGCTGCAGCTGTTCGGTTTTATTGGGCTGTTTTTGTTGCCCATTGTATTCATTTTAATCAAAGTGCTCAACGACGAGGGCATCATCCATGTTTGGCGCCGCGGGAAGGTTGCGCAGAAAGAGGAGAAGACAGACTCATGATGCTATTATTTTTATCAAGAACATCTTCCCCTAGTCCCGCTGCTGTGCTATACTGGTAAACCTAAACGCTAAAACCAACGGAGGATGTTTCACGTGAAACATATTGGAAAGATTATTGCCATCGTCAACCAGAAGGGCGGCGTCGGAAAAACAACAACAGCTGTCAATGTAAGCGCCGCGCTCGGAGCCATGGGCTGCCGGGTGCTTTTGGTGGATATCGACCCGCAGGGGAACACAACCAGTGGGCTGGGGGTGAACAAGCGAGAGCTGCAGCGCTCCTCCTACGACGCCATTATTGGCGGCATTGGTGCAAAAGAAATTATGCTGCAGACAGCCTTTGTAAACACCTGGGTGCTGCCCTCCAGCATGGCGCTGGCCGGGGCGGAGCTGGAGCTGGTGGAGATGCAGCAGCGGGAGTCCCGGCTGAAAAATGCTCTTGCGCCAATCAAGGAAGAGTTTGACTTTATCTTTTTGGATTGCCCGCCCTCGCTCGGTTTGATTACCTTAAACGGCTTGTGCGCGGCAGATACTATTTTGGTTCCGATTCAATGTGAATATTATGCGCTCGAGGGTCTTTCTCAACTGATGTCCACGGTGCGGCAGATTAAGCGGCTGTATAACCCCATGCTCGAGATGGAGGGCGTGCTGCTCACCATGTTCGACGGCCGGCTGAACCTCACCCAGCAGGTGGTGGAGGAAGTGAAGCGCTTTTTTCCGCAAAAAGTATATGCAACCGTTATTCCGCGCAATATACGCCTCTCCGAGGCGCCCAGCTACGGGCAGCCTGTTTTGTACTATGACAAGCATTCGCGGGGCACCGAAGCTTACGACGCCCTTGCGGCAGAACTGTTGAAGCAAAACGGCGTGAAACGATAAACCATTATTTTGGAACAACTGCCTCTTGCCGGATAAAGGCCTGCCCCTGTTTCCAGCGGATGACATAATAACCCGCCGCACTGATGCCGAACAGAAACAAGGCGCTGCCCGCGGCAACCCGGCCAATGACAGAGCCGTGTGGCGCGTCATAGACAATCGCATCCTCAATCCCGATATGCGCGCTTTCCACAAGATTACGCGGTGTTAACGCAGTCTCGTTGATCAGAGGCTGCGTTTTTTCTTCCGAAGCATTCACCTGGGCGCTTTGGCTGAACTGTGCCAGGATGGAGCCCATTACGCTTTCCGGCGCGGCAGCAACAGCTTGCGCAGATTCGGCAAAGCTATTTTGAGCGCCGCCCTTCGCTTCCCCGCGCAGGGCGGCTTTCAAACGGGAAATTAATGAGTCATCCTGCGTATTGACAGCAACCGGCGTAAGCAGTGAATTTTTCGTAAGAACCTCCGGCAATGCAGTTTGAGGCGTCGCGCTAACCGACCCTTGCTGTGATGCCCCAACGCCGGAAGCTCTTTGGTTTTGTAAAGGCGAAGCCGTAGTAGTAACGGTTGTGGCTTTTTCGGTTTTCGGTTTACCGGGGCTGCTCTTGCCACCCTCTGTTTTGGTTGAACCGGAAGAGCTGTCTTTTTTTGTGTTTTTGGAGTTACCGGCGGCCGTTTTTGCGGGAGCGGTCGGCGTAGCTGTCGTCGGCTCCGGAGCGGCCGGGCTTTCATCGCCTTTAGTTGTATCGGGCGTGCTTGCATCACTGCTGGTATCCGCACCGCCAGTTCCGGTATTGGCCGTTGTACTACTTCGGTTGTTCAGCACTGCGGTATAGTCCTCCCAAATATCCTGTGTTTCCTGCCCCAGCGCCCAACTGCCCGCTCCCTTGAGATTATATTTTGTGACCAGACCAAGCTTTTTCTCAATAGAAACTTTATTTTCAAACCAGAGCGTATAATTGCCGGGAAGTAACTTTTTGCCGTTGACGGAATAGGCTGGGTCTCCCTCACGCACGGTAAAGCTTGCCTTGGGCGAGAGAGATTGCTCATCAAAACTCACAACAGCGTTGTAGCTGTTCAGAAGCGTTGCGGCATAGCTGAGATACACGCCGTTGCCGTTAAAACCGCTGTCGCTCCAAAGCCGCCCGAACAGCGGCAGACCCAGCACAATTTTTTCACTCGGCACATAGCGCAGGGCATATTGCACGGAACGCTCCACAAAACCAATGGAGGCCACCGGACCCGCCGGGCCGCCCTGCCAGCTTTCATCATACGTCATGAGAAACAGGTGATCTGCATACTGTCCGAGCTTCGCATAATCATAAGAGCCGTGCCAACCGCTTGTCCAACCGTTTGGGTTCGCCGCAACCGCAACGGAAACCTCCTTGTCGGGGGGCAACTTTTGCCGCAGTTGGCGCACAAACTCCGCATACTGCGCGCGTTCATTGTGCGTAACATTTTCAATGTCCACGTTGACGCCGTCCAAATTATTCTGCAGCACGGCATTCGCCAACGCCGTGCTGTTTGCATCTATATTTTGCAAAAAGGCAATGCCGCCCGCCCTATCCCAATGGTTGCTCAAAAAGGGCACAACGCGAATTCCTTCCGCGTGCATCGCGCCAATGAGCGTTGGGTTGAGGTAATGCGTGAGTAGGCTGCCGTCGCTGCGGATATCAAACCAGCTGGGCGCAACCACATGCAGGCTGATGTCCGCGTTTTTGACATATTGAATTTGCTGCTGGTCGCTCCCCGTGTAGAGGTAGGCCATGCTGTAACGCCCCTCCTCCGGCTGCGCCGCCTGTGCCTGAATCAGGGCAACCGCCGGAATGGAGGCGATAATTACGCCGGAAATTAGAATTGTCACCGCGTGCAGCCGCAAATTTTTACCCTGCCGCTCCAAAAAAGCGCCAATTTCCTCCGCGTAACGAGAAAGGGCCTCGTTTGAAAAAAAATCCATAGAAAACTCCGTATCGTTTTGTTCATAGCGCAGCAATACATTATAACTGCCGTCCGCATTGCGCTCCAAGGTATAGGTCATACTGCCACCTCAATAAATTTTGATAAAAATAGTATGCCCACAACAGTTCCTTTTTTACCCGTATTGAAAAAAACAATCCAATACTGTATACTGGTTGCAGCCCATAAATTAAGTAGGGGGGAACGGTATGACCGTTACTGTGCTAAAAGACATTTTGAAAGCAGAAATTATCAGCGGAGAAGACTTGCTGGATACCGAGGTGTTTACTGCCTGCGGCAGCGATATGATGAGCGATGTGTTGGCTTTTGTGAAGGAACAGGCCGTTATGCTCACCGGCCTTGTCAATCCACAGGCGGTGCGAACCGCGGAAATGATGGATATGAAATGCATCGTTTTTGTGCGGGGCAAACGGCCGGATCAGGACATGATTACTCTTGCAAAACAGAAAGGAATTGTGCTGCTGTGCACGGAGCGGGAGATGTTTTCCTCCTGCGGCCTGCTATATCAGCACGGCCTGCGCGGCGCGATGGATTGCAAACAGTGAGGGGAAAAGGATGGAGAGAGGATTGGCGTTATGAGCGAAGCGCATGTGTTAAAATTGCACTATGAGGTAGACGGAACCGATTTTACGCGCGCGGGGGAAGCCTCCGGAGAAGTGAAGCGCGTGTTAAAAGAGTTGGGCTTCCCCGCGGATTTGATAAAAAACGTGGCAATTGCCATGTATGAAGGCGAAATCAACATGGTTATTCACGCCGGAAACGGCCAGGCGGATGTTGAGATTACGCCGGAATATGTAGAGGTCATTTTGGCTGACCAAGGGCCGGGGATTGAAAACGTGGAGCTCGCCATGCAGGCGGGGTACTCCACCGCCCCGGATAACATCCGGTCTCTGGGCTTCGGCGCGGGTATGGGGCTGCCGAACATTAAGAAATACACCGATGAAATGCAGGTGGATACCGAGCTGGGTGTCGGCACCACGCTAACCATGAAAGTCTATGTGAAATAACGTTAGGTAAAGGAGAATGGATGCGGCATGTCAGATGCTTTCTACCATTCGGTTCGGCTGGATACCGATAAATGCAAGGGCTGCACACATTGCATGCAGCGCTGCCCCACGCAGGCAATTCGCGTGCGCAACGGCAAGGCACAAATACGCCCGGAGCTCTGCATCGATTGCGGAGTCTGTATTCGCGTGTGCCCCCACCATGCCAAGGTTGCGCAGCGCGATTCCATGAACAGGCTGTTGGACTATGAATACCGCATCGCCTTACCTGCGCCCGCGCTTTACGGGCAGTTCAGCAAGCTGGATGACATTGACTATGTGCTCACTGCACTGAAAATGCTGGGCTTTGACGATTGTTTTCCCGTTTCGCGCGGAGCGGAGCTGATTTCGGACGCCACGCGGCGCTTTATGGATCAAGCGGATGTGAAAAAACCCGTGATTTCCACAGCCTGCCCGGCTGTTTGCCGTTTGATTCGTGTCTGCTTTCCCAAGCTGATTCCGAACTTACTGCCCCTAGTCCCCCCCATGGAGGAGGCGGCGCGTCTGGCGCGGGAAGAAGCCATGCAAAAAACCGGGCTGCCCGGCGAGAAAATCGGCATCTTCTTTTTAACACCCTGCCCGGCAAAAATTACGGATATCCGCCAGCCGCTGGGGCGCGAAAAATCAAATATCGACGGTGCAATTGCCTTTATGGATATTCATGCCGTTTTACTGCGGGAGATGAAGCTGGTTGAGCAGCCGGAGCCGATGAGCCACTCCGGCATTATCGGCGTCAGCTGGGCGTCCAGCGGGGGAGAGGCCTCCGCTTTGCTGCGCGACCAATACCTGGCTGCGGACGGCATCGAGAACGTGATGCAGGTTTTGGGGGAGATTGAGGACGAAAAGCTCTCGCGCCTGGAGTTCGCGGAGCTGAACGCCTGCACCTGCGGCTGCGTAGGCGGCTGCCTGACCTCAGAAAACCCCTATATCGCAAAGGCAAGATTGGGGCTTTTGCGCAAATATCTGCCCGTTTCCTGTAATCACCTGGAGGGCGAAGGCATTCCCGAGATCTTGCGTTGGGAAAAACCTCTTGAGGCCTCCGACGCATTAAAGCTGGCGGATAATATTCAGGACGCGATGACGGTAATGCACATGATTAACGAACTGCTGGAACGTCTGCCGGGGCTGGACTGTGGCACCTGTGGCGCCCCCACCTGCCGCGCCTTGGCGGAGGATGTGGTGCAGGGCCTTGTGAGTGAAAACGACTGTGTGTTCCGCCAGCGGGAGGGCATGGGTGAGAGGGACATGCAGCGCTACATACCGGCTCCGTTTCGCAAGCCGGAAAAAGAGTAAAGGAAAATGAGCGTATGACTGTACAACAATTCAGCGAACAAACAGGCTGCCGTGTATTATGCGGCGGCTCGGGGCTGGAACACGAAATATTAGGCGGCTATTGCGGAGACTTGCTGAGCTGGATTATTTCCCGTGCAAACGCAGGGGATGCCTGGATGACCGTGATGGGGAACGTCAACTCCATCGGCGTTGCCGCACTGGGGGAGCTGGCCTGCATCGTGTTAACGGATAACGCGCCCCTGGACGAGACCGCAAAACAAAAGGCGGAGCAGAACGGCATTGCGGTTTTGCAAACCGATAAGAGCGCCTATGCTATGGCCGTTTTGCTTGCGAGCCTGTTGCAGCAATGAGGATAGCCTACGATTTTCATCTGCATTCCTGCCTCTCCCCCTGCGGCGATGCGGAAATGACGCCTTACAACCTGGTACAGCTGGCGGGGCTGCTGGGCTATCAGGCAATTGCCTTGACGGACCACAACAGCTGCCTAAACTGCCCGGCCGCGCAGGATGTTTCACGTGAAACAGGCATCACCTTTTTGCCCGGGATGGAGCTTTGCACGGCAGATGAGGTGCATATGGTTTGCCTGTTTCCCACGCTGGAGCAGGCAATGGTGTTTTCAGACTATGTGGGAGCGCACAGCCCAAACATAAAGAACCGGGCGGAAATTTTTGGGGAGCAAAGCGTCGTAAACGCGCAGGACGAGCTGCAATATCTTTATGAACCGCTGCTCACCCTCGCGAGCGATATTTCCACCGCCGCCGCGCCGGACTTGGTGCAAATCCACGGCGGTGTCTGCTTTCCCGCGCATATTGACCGCAGCTCTTACTCCATCATTTCCAATTTGGGAACCATTTCACAGGAGATGGGCTTTTCCTGTGCAGAGCTGGCAGACCCCTCCCGGCTGGAGGAGATGCAGCGAGCGCACCCCGCGCTGCAACATTTGCGGATGCTATACAACTCTGACGCGCATCGCCTGGAGGATATGCGGCAGGCGCAGCATGTGTTAGAAGTCACAGAAAATACGCCGCAGGCAATTTTGGATTGTCTGCGGAGCTATATAACGCTATAAGGAAGAGGAGAGACATCATATGCCGGCAAGAAAAAGCGGATTGGGGAGAGGGCTGGATGCCCTGTTTGCGGATAACGCCCTGGAGCAGGGCGGGGGGAGCGCGGTAAAGCTGCGCATTAATGAAATTGAGCCGAACCGTGCGCAGCCGCGGACAATTTTTGACGAAGAAGCGCTCACTGCACTTGCGGAAAGTATTGCGAAACACGGTGTTATTCAGCCGATTCTGGTGCGCCCGCTGCCGGAGGGCAGCTATCAGCTGGTTGCGGGCGAACGCCGCTGGCGCGCGGCGCGGCAGGCAGGCCTTTCCGAAGTGCCTGTTGTGATTCGGGAACTGAGCGACGAAGACACCATGGTTCTGGCACTAATTGAAAATTTGCAGCGTGAGGATCTCAATCCGCTGGAAGAAGCGCAGGGGTATCAAACACTAATGGAGCGCATGCAATTGACGCAGGAGGAAACGGCTGAGGCCGTCGGAAAATCCCGCCCCGCGGTTGCAAATGCGCTGCGCCTACTGCGCCTGCCCGCTGAAATTCTGGGCTTTGTGCAAAACGGCCAGCTTTCCGCCGGCCACGCACGCGCCCTGCTGGCCTTTGAAACAAGCGAAGAGCAGCTTGCCGCAGCGCAGGAGGTCATGGCAAACGGCCTTTCTGTGCGCGTGATTGAGGCAATGGCACAGCGGGCGAAACGTGAAAAAGAAAAAGCGCCGCGTGAAAAAACACAACAGCGCCGAGCCTCTTATTTTGATGAGGTGGAGCTGGCCTTGGCGGGGAATTTAGGCAGAAAGGTCAAAGTTGCCACCAGCGGCAAGGCGGAAAACGGCGTAATCTCGATTGACTTTATGAACCGCGAGGATTTAGCACGCATCGCCGCCGCGTTGAAGGCATTGGAGGATTAATACCAAGCTCCAAAGAACGCGGTAAAAGCATGTTCCCCGCAAAGGGGAGTTGTGGGGGAGCTGAACATCAGCTCCCCCACTTGCGCATCCGCACACGCTGTGCTACAATAAAAGCGAATAAGGAGGCGTATGAAATGGAACAATTGCGAATTGGTATTATTGGCTTGGGCGGCATCGGCATGGGGGTACATGCGCGGTGGTATCATCATTCCAAAACACTCAAAAGCCGCGTAAAAATTGTGGCGGTCTGCGATTTGATTGAAGAGCGCGCACAAACGGCGAAGACGAAGTATTTTACGGATGCGGCGGTATACACGGATTATAAGGAATTGCTGCAGAACCCCGAGGTCGATGCAATTGATATCTGCACACCGAACTACATGCATTCCGTCATTGCCGTGGATGCCTTTGCGGCGGGCAAGCATGTGTTTTGCGAAAAGCCGGACGCCGTGAGCCCGCAAGAGCAGCTGAAGATGAAGCAGGCGAGCGAGGAGAGCGGCAAACTGCTCATGGTAATGCGCAACAACCGCTTTTGCCCCGCATCTATGGAGCTGAAACAGTATATTAACGCGGGCAACATGGGCGAAATCTACGCCGGGCGCTGCGGCTGGGTGCGGCGCAGGGGCATTCCCGGCAAGGGCGGCTGGTTTACCACCAAAGAAAAATCCGGCGGCGGCCCGCTGATTGACCTGGGTGTACATATGATTGACCTTGCCATCTGGCTTATGGGCAATCCAACGCCCGTGAGTGTCAGCGGCAGCACCTACTGCAAGTTTGCCAATTCCGCCAGCAGCGATTCCGCCAACTCCGCCTTCGGCGATGCAGTGGAGGGCGGCACCTTTGACGTGGAGGATTTGGCCATCGGTTTTATCAAGTTTGATAACGGAGCGAGTCTGCAGATTGAATTCAGCTGGGCATCTAACATTAAAAAGGAGCACCGCTTTGTGGAGCTGCGCGGCACCAAGGCCGGCGCATGCTGGAAAAACGCAAAAGCGGAGGTATTCTCAGAGGCAAACGGCAAACTAACAAACGAAAAAATACGCACGGGCTTGAAATTTCCCGAGGGACATGCGCGGAATTTAATTAACTTTGTGGAGGTTCTCTTAGACGGCAAGGAGCCGGTCTATCAGCCACAGCAGGGGCAGGACATGATTAAAATCCTCAGTGCCATTTACGAATCTGCCCAAACCGGACGCGAAGTGATTTTATAAAGGGAGGCGATTGCCATGAAATTGGCTGTTCAGCTATACACCCTGCGTTCCCACATGAAAAACGGCTCGGATTTATTACAAATTTTGGGCGAGGTAAAAAAACTCGGCTTTCAAGGCGTGGAGTTTGCAGGTTATCACAATCTGGATGCCGCTGTGCTCAAAAGCAGGCTGGACGAACTGGGGCTGGAGGCCGCAGGAGCGCACCTGTCGTTCCCGGAGCTTTCCGGCGAGCGGCTGGAGCACAACATTGCCTATGCAAAAGTACTCGGCAGCGGCTACCTCGGCACAGGCGGGCACGGTACGCGCAGCGAAAACGATATGCAGGAGATTTTACGTGTAATGGGCAACGCTGCAACACGCGCGGCAGAGCAGGGCATCATAGCCTATTATCACAACCACTCCCATGAGTTTAAGCAAGAGAACGGTGCGTATAAGCTGGACCGAATCAAGCAGAGCTGTGCGCTGGAGCTGGATACCTATTGGAGCTTTCATGCCAAGGTGGATACCCCGCGCTATCTGCGCGAAAACGCGGCGCGCATCAAGCTGGTTCATATCAAGGACGGTTCCAAATGGTTCCCTAGGCCCTGCGCATTGGGGGAGGGCAAGAACGACCTGCCCGCTATTATCGCCGCCACGCGTGACATCGACTGCGAGTGGCTGATTTTAGAAAACGACTTCCCGCGCCCAAACGGCCTTGCGGATATTGCGCGGAGCATGGAATATTTACAAAAGACCCTGTAATATAACAAACTTTAGGCTTGACTTTGTGGATTCTTCTACAAAAGTCAAGCCATTGTTTTAAGGAGAATATTATGAAACCTGAATTGCAAAAACGCTGTGAATTGTTTATCCACAACCGAACCATCGTCAAAGAGGCATTTCCTTGGGAAAACACGTATATTTATCCAATCTGCGCCGGTCTTTTCACCGCGCGGGGCCACCAGGCCGATGCGCAGCAGCTGCGGGACTGCCATACCCTGCTCAAGCAAAACACCGGGCTTTTCTCAAACTTTAGGGGCACCTCCAAAATGGCAACGGTCGCCTCCCTGGCACTTTCGAACAACCCGCAGGATAAAATGGAGCGCCTTCTTACCGTCTACAGTAAATTAAAGGAAGTGTTTTGGAGCTCCGAATACTTAACAATTGCCGCTGCGGCTATTGCACATTTGGCTCATCCTTCGCAGTACGAGGCCATTGCCCAGCGAACACGCGTCATCTATAACCGCATGAAACAAGCGCATCCCTTCCTCACCTCGGGCGATGACAGTGCGTTTGCCGCACTGCTTGCCCTATCCGGATTGGACGATGCACTGATTGAGCAGGAGATGGAGCGTTGTTACGCTGTCTTAAAGCCTGGGTTTTGGTCGGGCAACGCGGTGCAGTCGCTCAGCCACGTCCTGGCGCTCGGCCAAGAGCCCGCGGAAGTGAAGTGCGCAAGGACAACTGCGTTATTCTGCTATTTGAAAGACCAGGGGCATAAATACGGAACAAACTATGAGCTGCCCACGCTTGGTACGCTTGCGCTGAGTGGAGCCGGTATCGAAACGCTCGCGCAGGAAATCATAGCTGCTGACAACTATCTGAAAACACAAAAGGGCTTCGGCGGCTTTGGCGTTGGCGCAAGGCAGCGGCTGATGTACGCAGGCATGCTCGTGATGTGTGACACGATGCCGGATGCACAAACCATGGAAATTGCCGCGCTGAACGGCGTTGTTGCGCTCGTCATCGCGCAGCAGGCGGCAATCTGTGCCGCCGTAGCCGCGTCCGCCGCCGCATCCAACACAGCCACTTGAGGGGAAGCGGATTACAGCTGCATATGCAAAAACGCCGCACCCTCCGGCAAAAAATCAATTGCGCCGTAAGAGCCGTTTGCGATGCTGCCCGGATTAAACAGGTGGATGCCCTGCGTAAACGCATGCACCGGTACATGCGTATGGCCATATAATGCAATGGATGCCCCCGCATCCTTTGCCGCCTGCAAGAGCGCTTCATCGGAGGATTTCACCATATAGCCGTGGCCGTGGGTCATAAACACGCGCCGCTGCGCAAGGGTTTCCAACAGCTCCTCCGGCAGAGCGGAATACCAATCACAGTTACCGCGCACCTTGAAAATCCGATAGCTCCCGGATAAGCTGTTGCAGAGCAGGCTTGCCTGCTCCATATCCTCCTCCCCGTCGCCAAGAAAAATAAGATGCCTTGCCTCCGGCTGGGCCAAAATGGCTTGTTCCAGCAGGGACACTCGTCTGTGGGAGTCTGAAAGCACCAAAACACGCATGGCCAATCTCCTTTCGTTCAAAAAGTATAGCTGCGGCGGCAGTCACATATACATATCAGTAAGTTGGTGATAAAATGAGTCAAGGGAATCTCAATCCGGATCAGGTTTTTGAGCTGTTCAACAAGCTGCAGGGGAAGGGACGTTCGGAGCAGCAAATGCAGTCCGATCTTTCCCAAATGCTGCTTAAGCGCATGGCGCCGGAACAAAGTCAGCGCTTTCAACAAGTTTTAAAAGACAAAAACGCCATGGAAAAGCTCATGCAGAGCGACCAGGCCAAGCAGCTGATGAAGCGCTTTCGTATGGATAGCGAACAAAAATAACATGCAAACGCAACAGGGGGGGCACGGCACATGGATGATTTTAGTGAAATTTTTAATAAACTCAGCGCAGAAGACATTGCTTCCCTGCAGGCGGCGGCGGATGCCATGTTTGGCGGGCAAAGCGGGGAAAGTGGGGAAAGCGAAAGCCAAGCCCGCCAGGAAAACACCGGTGGTTTTCAAATCAGCCCCGCGCTGCTGGAAAAGCTCTCCTATTTCATGGGAGCCATGAATAAAAAAGACAGCCGCAGCGACCTAATTTATGCGCTGAAGCCACATTTAAGCCCGGCAAGGCAAAAGCGCGCGGACGAGGCCATGCAGATGATGCGCATGATGGAGCTGCTACCGCTTTTGCAGCAGGGTATGCAGGATATGGGCTCCGGGTCTGAATAATTTTATGTAGAGGGTGGTGTGCCATGCAATACAGCGAACAGGAGCTGCGCCGCATGCGCGAGCGGGCAATCCAGGGCGCATACGACATGCAGCGCCGCTCGGCTTTTCCGCAGCAGCGTATGCAGCCAACCCCGCAGCAAATGGCACCCGCCGCTAGCCCGGCGCCCGAAACGCGCCCGCCACAACAGCAAGCGCAGCCACAGCGCAATGCGCCACAGCACACGCCGCAACCCCCGCAGCCTGTACATACGCAAGCCTCTGTTCAAACAAAAGCACCGACTCAAACGCAAGCGCATATGCAAGCGCAGACGCAGACACATACGCCACGGCAAAACCGGCAATCCCAATTTTTTCAGGCGGCCCGGGCGGTGGAAACCGTGGAACGGGACGCGCCGCCGCGTCCGTCCGCAAAGCCGCCCGCGCAGCCCTGCACCGCTTGCCCCGTCGGGCGCTTGTTCGGCGACAAAGCCTGCGTTGGGGGCGGCGACGACAAGGATCAAATGCTGATTTTATTTCTCGTCATCCTCCTCATGCAGGAGGGGGCGGATCAAACAATGCTGTTCACTTTGCTGTATATTATCATGTAAGAGTATAAGCTCAGCGTAAGTTTTGCTTGCGGAAATCCAAAAGTGAACCCAACACAGCCAATGCGGCGATACTCATCAGTGTTTCGGGGAGCAGGTAGGATAAATTATAGCACAGGGAGTAGAATATCACCAACGCCTGCGGGCTCAATTTCAGAGCAAAGCCATGCAGAAAGCCAAAGCTTTCAAAAAAGTCCGCCGAGGCATAGCCTTTCCAGACCGTGATGCCGCTTAGGAAGTGGCAGAGAAAGCGGACAAGCATCGCGAGCAGGCTGCCGCAGCAGAGCTCCGCCACTTGACTGCGTTTTGACGGGCTTTTGCCCAGCCGGTCCCGGAACAGCCCAGCCAGCGAGAGCGCCGCAAAGGCAATCAAATAATCCAGCAGCGCAACGGCCAGCACCTGAGGGACCGTTTTAACATAAGAGAAATTGGAAAGGCCGAACAGCAGCTCCGCCATACCGAATGCAAGGCTGGTCAGCAAGCCCTTTTTCATGCCGTAGCGGTAGCAAATCAATAATATTGGCACCTGGCCGAAGGCGGTAACGCTGCCGCCGAAGGGCAGGCTGAACTTGACAAATTCACTCAGGACGATTGCCGCGGCAATCATGAGCGCACTCTCCGCGAGCCAAAACAGGTTTTGCTTGTTGTCTTTGTTTGTTTTCATTTGAAACCAAACCTTTCTAAAGAAATTATAATACGGCGCAGTTTAATTGCAAGAAGTATGACCGAAAAAAATACGCCGTAAACGAATTTACGGCGTAACAGAACATTCCTGTCTCTTTTCCTACGCCGGCATTATCCGGATCAGGTTCCGCACCCGTGGGTGCAAGGGTATCATCTCAGCCGACCGCAGTCAGCACCCCTTATTATTATTCAATTATACGTTTTCAGGCTCCGCTGTTTTTTCCTGTTCCGCCAAGGCGGCCTTGCCCTCGGGCGTGTCGCGGTAGAACTGGGTCTTGGGGTTCGGGTGCTTGGTGCTGTTCCAAAGCTCCTCTGCCACCGGGGCCCATTCCTTAGCAAAGCAGTCGCAGCGTGCGCAGACCTGCTCCGCCGTTTCCGGGCCGCACAAGTCTGTGCTCTTCGCCCCGGTCTGTTTCACCATTCTGCGCAGGTATTCCGGATTTTCCAGCATGGGGCAGGGGCGCAGGTGATTGTCATTAAACGGTTGATTGTGATAAAACGATTGGAAGAGCGGATTCCGCAGCGCCTCAATGAGCGTGTGTGTACGGATATTCGAATCCGAATAATGGATAAACACGCAGGGTTCAATATCCCCGGCGGAATTGATATGAAAATAATTGCGCCCGCCCGCGATACAGCCGCCCACATATTCCGCGTCATTCTGGAAGTCCATCAAAAACAGCGGATTGCCGGTTTTGCTGTTGCGCGTCTCACGCAGCCAATGATACATGCGCTTGCGCTGCTCCGGGCTTGGGATTAAATCCGGGGAGGCATCGCTACCCACGGGCATATAGCTGAAATACATGCTATAAACCGCGCCCTTTTCCACCATCAGCTTCATAAAAGCGTCGCTTGTAACCGCTTCAATATTTTCACGGGTATAGCACACGGAAATGCCGAACAGGCAACGGTTTTTCTTAAGCAAGTCCATCGCGTTCATAACGGTATCATAGCTACCTACGCCGCGGCGGGCATCGTTGCTTTCCTTTGTGCCCTCCACGCTCAGCGCCAGGGTCAAATTGCCCACGCGATTCATTTCATCGCAAAGCGCCTGGTCAATCAGTGTGCTGTTGGTGTATGCGAAAAATGCGCAATCCGGGTGCGCCTCACAGAGCTTGATGATATCTTTTTTACGAATCAGCGGCTCCCCGCCGGTCAGCATATAGAAACGGCTGCCAAAGGCATGGCTTTGGTTGACAATGCTGTCCATCTCTTCATAGCTCAAGTTGTGCTGATGCCCGTATTCGCCGGACCAGCAGCCCTTACAATTCATATTGCAGGCACTTGTGGGGTCAAACAAAACAATAAACGGCAGGTTGCAATCATACTTTTCGCGGTTTTTACGCACCTCTCGGGTACCGTTGATTACGCCCAGGCCAATGGCCAGCATCATTTTTTTCAGCGTATCCCGGTCCACATCCCGCAGCACGCGCATGGCGAATTGATTCCAAACATTTTCCGGATCCTGCGCCCCGTCTCGAAAGGCTTGCATCATCTTTTTGGGAAAGGTATCCCCCGCAAAGCTCTCCACCTTATCCACGAGCTTCACCAAGTTTTCCTGCGGATTTTTCAGCAGGTATTTATACAGGCCGTCAAAGGCCACCCCCGCCGCTGTGCGCTGCATTTTATCCTTTGCTGTCATCCCATGTCCCCCCCCGGTTTCCCCTGTTACTAAAGAGCCGATTTCAGCCCTGAGTAACTCAGTATATCACAAGAATATGAAATAATCTAGAGAAAACACTTGTTCTGTGAAAAATTTTCCCTTATAATGCTCGTATCAAACGAAACGGAGCACATATTTTGAAGCGCTTTTGGAGACAGCACAAGGAAATCCTTTCCCTAACTCTTCGCTTAATCGTCGCCGCAGCATTATTTTTGCTCGCGCTGGAAAATTATAACAGCCTGACGCACCTGGATGTTCGCGCAATTGTCGGCGCGGCGTCCGGCGCGTTTACCGCAGTGAGCATCATCTGGGGCATTTATTTTGTCAAGTCAATATTATTCGTCATCCCGGCCTCCCTAATCTATATGTATGTCGGCATGGCGTTTGACCACAAATGGGCTGTGCTGATTAATCTCGCGGGCATTGCCATTGAGGTGAGCGCAACCTACCTGCTGGGGCGCTTTCTCGGCGGAAGCTATGTGGAGCGCATGTTGGAAGGCAAAAAGTTTGGCGAGCGGCTCAAACGTATCCGCAGCCGCAACAAAACCTGGGCAGTGCTTGCAATCCGCGCGCTGCCTGTGTTCCCGATTGATTTTGTCAGCCTGCTGCTGGGCGCCTACCGCGACCCTTTTCTGCCGTATTTTTTTATCTCCGTCATCGGCATTGCGCCGCGCGTCGTCCTGTTCACCCTGCTGGGTGACGGCATTTACCGCTACATTCCCATGCGGCAGATGGTGCTGGTGATTATCTGCTGCATCCCGGCAGTTGCGGTGTATTGGGTACTACGTTATCTGCGCAAGCGTCGTTTGCGTAATACCGATTCACATTAAATAAAAACATCACCGGAATCGTTCTCCGTGAGGCGATTCCGGTGATGTTTTTTTATTTCTTTTTCAG